>NZ_BAABBE010000046.1:0-42229 GCF_039537795.1 Lentzea roselyniae | reverse complement strand
AACGCGGCTTCGCCCTGCTGACCGGGCGTTGGCGCGCCCTGCGGCACTTCACCACCAGCCCACGCAAGATCGGCCACATCGTCAAAGCCGCACTCGTACTCACCCATTTCGAACACGGCCGACTCACGTGAAACTCGTTGAGATCACGTCACTCAGTTGTCGGTGTCCTCGGTGATCTCGTACTCGCAGGTCGTCTCCTTGCCGGCGGTTGAAATTTCTTTTTCCTTCTCGACGCGGAGCCTGCAGGTCACCTGGTTGTCCGACGTCACCCTCAGCGTGATCTTGCCGAGTGCGTTGGCCAGCGTCGCGCGGTTCTTCACCGGCAGGTCAACGGTTTCGGTGTAGGAGTGGCCGCCGGGGACACTGAGCGAGATCTCGGCCTTGCCGGTGCCTTCGACGTCGTAGAACGCCTCGTAGGTGTAGCTCTTCTGGCCACACGCCGTGAGCGCCAGCGCGGGAATCAGCAGGAGGAGTTTCTTCATGGCTCGAATTCTGGTGATCGGCTCGCGCTGACACTTCTGTCCGCGGACGGGTTGTGGGTCCTACTTTTGGCCGACCAGGCGGGATTCCCACGCCCAGGCGGCGATCTCGACGCGGTTGCGGGCGTCCAGTTTGGCCTGAACGCTCGCCAGGTGCGTCTTGACCGTGCCTATCGAGATGAACAGCTCCTGGGCGATCTCGGCGTTCGTCCTGCCCACGGCCGCGAGCTTCACGACGTCGAGCTCGCGCGCGGACAGGTTGTGCTGCTGATGGGGTGTCGGCGAGTTCATGTGCTGCAACAGCCGAACGGTGACTGACGGGCTGATGAGCGCATCGCCCGTGACGGCCGCACGAACCGCTTCGATGAGCAGGTTGGGGCCGGCGTCCTTCAGGAGGAACCCGCACGCACCGTTCTTCAGCGCTGTGTGCACGTACTCGTCGTGGTCGAACGTCGTGCACACCACGACGTGGACCTCGTTCGCGATCTGTTTGAGCGCTTCGAGTCCGTCCATGCGGGGCATGCGGATGTCCATCAGCGCGACGTCCGGCTTGGTGCGGCGTGCCTCGGCGACGGCCTCGACGCCGTCCCGTGCCTCCGCGACGACCTCGATGTCGGGCTCGGCTCCGAGAATCATGCCGAACCCGGTGCGCACCATCGCCTGGTCGTCCGCGACGAGAACCCTGATCACGCGGTCGCCTTTCCGGTCGGGAGTGCGGCGTCGACGACCCAGCCGCCGTCGATGCCGGGCCCCGCCTTGATCCTGCCACCGAGCGCCTGGACGCGTTCGGTGAGTCCGATGAGGCCGAAGCCGTTGCCCTGCCTCGCGGGCTTGCCGTCGTCGGCGATCCTGACGGTGACCCAGTCCGGTGTGGCCTGGATCCGGACGTCCACTCTGGTCGCTTCCCGGGCGTGTTTCCTGATGTTGGTCAACGACTCCATGACCACCCGGTGGACGGAGCTGGCGACCTCGATCGGCAAGCCGCCGGTGTCGCCGTGAACTTCGAGGGTTGCTCGCGGTTCGACCTCGACGAGAGGCTCGATGTCGACGATGCCCGCGACCGGCGCCACGGGGACGTCGTCGCGGAGCATGCCGACCATGCCGCGCATGGCTGTCATCGCCTCACCGCCGGCCTCTTCGATGCGTTCGAGTGCCTGTTTCGCCTGCGCCGGGTTGCGTTCGACGATCCGGCTCGCCCCCTGGGCCAGCACGACCATGCCGGTGATGTGGTGCCCCACGAAGTCGTGCAGGTCCCTGGCGAACTCGGTCTTCTGCTCGGCTTTGACGGCCGCGACCTGTTTCTCCCGCACGTTGTCGAGCAGGCGGACGTAGCCGACGACCGCGAGCACGCCGGTGGCGACCACCAGCAGGCCCATCGCCAGGGTCAGCTCGGTGCTGCCGAGCGGGAACCGCAGGGGCTGGGTGACCAGCGCGACGCCGATCAGGCCGACCAGCGGCGCGTCCCACCACGACCTGGCCCGATGGGTGGTGACGGCCAGGACACCGGTCAGCGCCAGACCCTCGGCCAGACCGAACTCCTTTTCGAGCGGGTTGACCACGGTGAACGTGAGGCACGCGGTCGCGGCGAGAGCGGCCAGCGTCCGGTGGGGACGCAGCCAGGCGAGCGAAGCCAGCACGATGCAGCCGAACGCGGCCCAACCGGTCCACGGATAGAGGCCGGGTGCGTTGAACAGGCCGTAGTAGGCGTCCACGAACGCGGTGACGACCAGTGCGGCGATCGCGCCGGACCTCCAGAGCATGGCCATGACCTTAGGCACGGGGGCACGGTCCGCAGATCGGCCGAAAGGCAGAGGCAGACCCCGCTCGGGACGGAGGTTTCCGGCTGCGTGCCGGACTTTGCTGGTCATGTGAACAACTTCGCTTCCGCCGCGGTCGACCTCGTGAAGGTGTACGGCTCCGGCGACACCGCGGTTCGAGCACTCGACGGGGTGACCGCCGGGTTCCCGCCCGCCGCGTTCAGCGCGATCATGGGGCCGTCCGGGTCAGGGAAGTCGACCCTGATGCACTGCCTGGCCGGGCTCGACACGGCCACGTCCGGTGCGGCGTTGCTGGGTGGGAAGGATCTGACACGGCTTTCGGACAACACGCTGACCAGGGTGCGCCGGGACCGGATCGGGTTCGTCTTCCAGGCGTTCAACCTGCTGCCGACGCTGACGGCCGAGGAGAACATCCTGCTGCCGTTGAACCTGGCCGGTCGGCGCGCCGACCGCGCCTGGTTCCGGCAGCTCGTGCAGGCGCTGGGGCTGTCTCCACGGCTCGCGCATCGCCCGCCGGAGATGTCCGGCGGGCAGCAGCAGCGCGTGGCGTTGGCGCGTGCTCTGGTCACGCGGCCTGAGGTGATCTTCGCGGACGAGCCGACCGGGAACCTGGACTCCACGTCGTCCACGGACGTGCTGAACCTGCTGCGGCAGGCGGTCCGGGAGTTCGGGCAGACGATCGTGATGGTGACGCACGACGACCGTGCCGCCTCGTACGCCGACCACGTCGTGCGGATGGCTGACGGACGGGTAGTGCAGGCGGTCGCGGCATGAGGAGGTTCCTGCCGGTCCTGTCGATCACGATCGCGGCGTTCTTCGCTTACTCGACGGTGCTCGCGAAGGAGATCACCGAACGCGCGCTCGCGGTCAAGGCCGCCCAGTTGGTCGAAGTGTTCGCGTTGCTCGGTGCGTTCGTCACGGTCGCGATGATCGTGGCGGCGCTGGTGTCCACTTCGACGTTCCGGATCGTGTTCGCGCAGCGGATGCGTGAACTGGCTTTGTTGCGGGCGATCGGCGCCACTCGGGCCCGGTTGGCGCGCGGGCTGGTCGTCGAGGGAGCTGTGGTCGGGTTGCTCGCGTCGATCGCGGGGGTCGCGCTGGCGGCCGGAGCCGGGCAGCTCGTGCCACTGGCCGGTCTCCCGGCGCCCGGCTTTCCGCTGATGCCGGCACTGATCGTGGTCGCGGGCTCGTTCGTGCTGACGACATTGGCCGTGCTGGCTCCCGCGTGGTCGGCGGCCAAGGTCTCGCCGTTGGAGGCACTGCGCACCTCGGCCGTTCAGGACACGAAGAGCCGGATCGGCGGGCTGCGCTGGGTGCTCGGGATTCTGATGGCCTCGGGTGCGGGCGTGCTGCTGGTCAGCGTCGTGGCGGACGGCCTCGCCACCAAGAAGCGGCCGGCTGGGATGACCGACGAACTGTTGCTGCGCACCACGTTCAGCGGCGCGTTGGCGTTCGGCGCGTTGATCGCGCTCGGGCCGGCGTTGATCGCGCCGGTGCTGCGGATGATCAGCGTTCCGTTGCGGCGCAGCACGATCGTGTCGCTGGCGGTGCACGGGGTGGGCGGTGCGCCACGCCGGGCCGCATCCGTCACCGCGGTGGTGGCGCTGGGGGTCAGCCTGATCATCGCGACGCTGACGGGCGCGAACACGTTGCAAGGCCTCGGGAAGGCCGAGATGGCGAGCGCGTACCCGGCGGAGCTGGAGATCATCGGACCGGTCGACGCGGCGGCGCTGTGGGCGGCCGGGCTCACCGACGTGTTGCCGTACCGGCGCACCGAGATCACGGTGAACGGGCGGCTCACCATGCGCGGCACCGATCTCGACCTGACCAAGCTCCGTGACCTCGAGGACTTCCGCGTCGACACCGGCGCGCTGGCCGACATGGGCCCGCGCAAGATCGTCCTCTCCACCCACACCGCGAGCAGCCTCGGAGTGGCGGCGGGATCGCACGTCGACGTCAACGGCGTGCAGATGACGGTGGCGGCCACCGTGTTCGGCGGTGTTCCGCTCGGCAGCGCGCTGCTCCACGCGTCCGATGTGGACGGTGATCCGGTAGGCGCACTCGCCAACGGCCCGAAGGAACGCGTGCCGGCGGGTTTCGAGGTCGAGGAGCTGAGCGAACGCCGCCTGGTCCAGGAGAACCGGTTCACCACATTGGTGGCAATCGCGGTCGGTTTGCTGTTCCTGACCATGTTGATCGCGGTCGTGGGAGTAGGCTCGACCACGGCGTTGTCGGTGCTCGAACGGACCCGTGAGTCCGGACTGCTGCGCGCGATCGGCTTGACCCGCAAGGAACTCGGCCGTCTGATCACGACCGAGGCCGGGCTGTACGGGATCGTCGGCGCGCTGATCGGACTCGCCCTCGGGATTCCCTACGCGTGGCTCGCGGTCATCTCGCTCGGCGTCGAATGGCCGTTGCAGGTGCCCGTGGTCGCCGTCGGCGTGGTGGTGCTCGTCCTCACCGCACTCACAGCAGGTGCGGGGCTGCTGCCTGCCCGTCGTGCGGCGCGAGTGAGCCCCGTGGCAGCACTTCACTCGATCCAGTGAGGTGTGCCGGGTACCAGACCGGGTATCCACATTGCATCGGGAGGTGATGCAGTCATGGGCTTCGATGAACTGAAGGACAAGGCGAAGGACCTGATCGGCCAGCACGGGGACAAGGTCGACCAGGGTGTCGAGCATGCCGGGCAGTTCGCCGACGAGAAGACCGGCGGCAAGCACGGCGACCACATCGACAAGGGCGAGGACAAGCTCAAGGAAGGTCTCCGGAATTTCGGCGATCGGCAGCAGTGATCGCACGAAACCGGTACCGCGGAAAGTGATGCCTCCTCACCGTTGACAGGCCTGCCACCATCATCCGTGGGAGCGCTCTCACGCGCTCGTTCGGAGGGTTGGCAATGAGGCTCACTCGACAACGAACATCCATCGCTCTGGCAGCGGCCAGCGTGCTCACCGTGAGTGCGCTGGCCGCTGTCGCTCAGCAGACCAGTGCCGCGCTTCCACCTCCCCCTGCCGGGTGGACGCAGGTGTTCGGCGACGACTTCACCGGACCCGCGAACTCGTTGCCCAACACGGGAAACTGGCGGTTCTCCCTCGGCCACGGCTATCCGGGCGGACCACCGAACTGGGGCACCGGCGAGATCGCCGCACACACGAACAACCCCGCCAACGTGTCGCTCGACGGCGGCGGAAACCTGCGCATCACGCCGCGACGTGACGGAGCGGGCAACTGGACGTCCGCACGCATCGAGACCAACGCGCAGAACTTCAAAGCACCCGCCGGTGGTGTGCTGCGGATGGAAGCGCGGATCCAGATGCCGAACGTCTCCGGTGCCGCGGCGCTGGGGTACTGGCCCGCGTTCTGGGCGCTGGGTTCGCCGTATCGCGGGAACTGGTGGAACTGGCCCGGTGTCGGCGAGTTCGACATCATGGAGAACGTCAACGGCGTCAACCGCGTGTGGGGCGTGCTGCACTGCGGTGTCTCGCCCGGCGGGCCGTGCAACGAGAAGAACGGCATCGCGAACAGCCGTCCGTGTCCCGGCGTCTCGTGTCAGGGCGGCTTCCACGCGTACCGGTTCGAGTGGGACGCCTCCACGTCGCCGCAGCAGCTGCGGTGGTACGTGGACGGCGAGTTGTTCCACCAGGTCAACCAGAACCAGCTGCCCGCGGACACGTGGAACGCGATGACCGGGCACGCCGGGTACTTCATCATCCTGAACGTCGCGATCGGCGGCGAGTTCCCCGACAACTACTCCGGCACGCGGACACCGGGTCCGGGCATCGTGCCGGGTATTCCGATGGTCGTGGACTATGTGGGTGTGTGGACACGGGGTTCCGGCGGCGGACCGACCACGACCACAACTCCTCCGCCAACGTGCGGGCCGTTGCTGTCGCGGAACCGGCCGACATCGGCGTCCAGTGTGGAGAGCGGGAACCAGGCGGCGGCGTTCGCGGTCGACGGGTCGGCGTCGACGCGCTGGTCCTCCGCGCACAGCGAACCGCACTGGTGGCAGGTCGACCTCGGGGCCTCGCGCGCACTGTCCCGCGTGCGGATCAACTGGGAGGTCGCGTACGGACGGGCGTACTCGATTCAGCTGTCCGACAACGGCAGTACGTGGCGCGAGGCCCATTCCACGTTCACCGGCTCAGGTGGAATGGAGGACATCGCGATTTCCGGTACCGCGCGCTACGTCAGGTTCAACGGCACTCAGCGGGCGACCGTGTACGGGTTCTCGTTCTGGGAGTTCGAAGTGTTCGGCGCCTGCGGAACCACCACATCGACGGAACCGCCCGGTGGCGGCGCCTACCCAGCGTGGGCATCTGGGACTGCTTATGCGGTTGGTTCGCGTGTGAGTTACGCCGGATTGGACTATCAGTGCCTGCAGGCACACACGTCGATCCCCAGTTGGGAACCACCGAACGCGGCCTCGCTCTGGCAGCGCCTCTGAGTCACTTCCGCGATCCCGGCGACCCGGTTACCGTCGTTCGCCGGGATCGCGGAGGTGAAGGTGGATCCGAGCGGGGTGACAAGAGCTGCACGACTGACCGCGTTGGTGGCGTTGTGCCTGGTCACCGTCGTTTTACTGCTCCCCGCGGCCATCAGCGTGAGCACCGGCGGGGCCGTGCCGGGGTTGCTCGGCGAGTTCGCCCGGTGGCTGTGGCCCGCCGTCGGGGCAATGGTGCTCGTCGCGATCGGTCTCGCGATCTGGGAACGTGTGCGCGGCCACGAGACGAGCAACCGCGCCGCCGCCCTTGGCCGCGTCGAGGCGCACGTGAAGGCGTTGCTGGCATCCTCCCTGGCCGCCCAGACACAGATCAAACTCGGCGTGCTGCGCCAGCCGCGGCTCTCGGTGCGCGTGGACGGCGAGGCAGTCTCCTCTTCGGACTTGGAAGCCGTCTACGACCGTCTCGGCCACACCATGGTCCTCGTCGGACCGGTCGGCAGCGGGCGGTCGACGTTGTTGCGCGAACTCTGCCTGGTGCTGGTCGAACGAGCGCGCAACGACCCGGAAGCGCCCATTCCAGTTGTCGTGGACTTGGCGACGTGGCGCGCGTACGGCACCCGCAAGCCGACCGAGTTCACCGCGTGGCTGCTGCGCGAGATGAACCGCCGCTACGGCATCAGCCGCTCAGCGGGCACGATCTGGCTGCGCCGCGAGCGGGTGGCCGTGCTCATCGACGGTCTGGACGAGGTGCCGCGCATCGACCGCGCGCATTGCGAGTCCGAGCTCGCGCCGTTCGCCTCGGTGGTGTGCTCGACCGAGCCGATCGAGAACCTGCCGTCGGTCTACGTGGAACCGCTGTCACGCGGGCAGGTGCTGGAGTACATCGCTTCCGTCAGCCCCCGCCTCGACGGCTTGGAATCAGCCCTGACGCCGGCGATCTGGGAGCGGCTGGACTCGCCGCTGGCGCTGAACCTGCTGGCGCTGACCCACCTCGATCGTCAGGTCGACACGATCGGCACCGACTTCGTCGGTTCCTTCGTGGTGGAACGGCTTTCCGCCCAGCGCGCCGCGGGCCCGACCATCCGCGCGCTGAAGTTCCTGGCGCGGTTGGGCAGGCCAGACCTCGGCGCGCCCGTACACATGCCTCACCGCCGTTGGTGGCTTCCACTGCTGCCGACGCGTCCGCTCTGGTTGCTGTTCGTGCGCGCGGTGCCTGCCGCATATGCCGGTGGCGTGTGTGCCGTGGCGTTTCTGACGGGCCTGCAGCTCGGCTTGTGGCCCGCGTTGGTGTTCGTGGTCGCGGCCTCTTCGTTGCTCGTGTTGGTGAACAGGGTTCCGCGCGTCTTCCATCCGCCCGGACGCGCGCACGGCCTCCTGACTGCCGTACTGGGGTTCTTGGCGGGAGTGTTCGCCGGATTGCTGGTCGGGCTTGCCGGTTTGTGGTTGGGCGGCATAGGAACGCCGTGGCCGTACGCAGTGGCGTACGTGTTCGTCGTGGTGGCTGCTTTCTTCCTGGCGCTGGGCTTCGTACCGGGTGACGCGCCCATACCGTGGGCCGTGCTGATCGCTGCCGCGCCGGGTGTGTCGATGATCTGGACCGGCCCGTACGCGGTGCTGGCGGGCATGGGGATGGGCTTCTCGGCAGGTGTGGCGGGCGGTGTCTTCGCGGCCGCGGTGGGACGCGTGTGGCGCACGGTGCGTCCGGGACAACAGCAACGAATGCGGCTGGGGAGGCCGTGGTGGATCCAGCCGGCGGTCCCGATGCTGGGCTTGGTCGGTGCGCTGGGCGGGCTCGGTGCTGTCGGATCCTGGGGCACCGCGCTGGGCGTGGCACTGGGACTTCTGGTGACGCCGACCGCCGCCCGTGACTACGTCTGGCCGTTCGACGCACTCGCCGAGGTCGCCGCCGAGGGCCTCACCCGTCCCCTGTCGCTGGGCGAGTTGTCGTTCCGGCGCAAGGCTTTGCTGCACCTCGCCCAGGACCGGCTGCTGCTCACCCGCGTCGACGGCGAGTACCGGTTCGCGCACGTGGCGCTGCGCGATCATTTGGCATCTTGTGACCCAACCGCGCTGGTTCGCGCCACGCGCCGTTGAACCTTCCCCGTCTGCGGGCCGTACGGCCTGACAGAAGGGTCGGGTGTTGCGCATGCGCTGGTCGAAGGGCTGGATTGCGGCTGCCGGGGTGGTCTCGGTCGTCGCGGCCGTCGGGGGCACGGCCTTCGCCCTTGCTGGATCTGGAACTCCTGCTTCGCAGACCGGGGTCGCGGGGAAGGAGGTGTGCGCCGGGCAGCCCGTCGGGGTTGTCGAGTCCGGTGGACCGGCTGGGGTGTTGTCGGATCAGTTCCCGGTGGGGACTTCTTTGCGGATCACCAACTTGGCCAACGGGCGGGCTGCGACCGTTGCTGTTGCCGAAGGGTCTGTCCGGGCGGTTGCCGGGGTTCCTTCCGGTGTGGCTCCTCGGGTTTCGAACAGTGCGGCCCCTCGGGTTTCGAACGGTGCCGCTGCCGGGGCTTCTGCCGGTTGTGTTGTGGTGAACCGGGCCGCGTTCGAATTGTTGCGGTCGTCGGATTCTGGGCAGGGTGAGAAGGAAAGCGTTCTCCGGCGAGTTCGGGTGGAGATCGTGGGAAATGCTCCTGCGCCGGTTCAGTCTTCTACGCGGTCTTCTGCTGCCAGGGTTCGAGCCTCCGGGGTGGTTGGCTCGGTTGTTTGTGATGGGGCGACTGTCGGGTTGTCGACTGTTGGCGGAGCGCCTGGGGCGTTCTCGTCCTCGTTGCCGGTGGGGACTTCGATTCGGGTCACCAACTTGGACAACGGGCGGCAGGCGACTGTCCGGATTGTTGGGGTTGGCTCTGGGTGTGTGGTGTTGAACAGTGCGGCTTTTGAGTTGGTTGGGGAGGCTGGGAAGAGTTCGATCAAGCGGGCGCAGATCGAGAAGGTGACCTGACGGTTGGGCTGAGTGGCTCACCAGTCCATTGGCTCGTCCGGTTCTTCTGGTTCTGGCCACTCCTCTTCGCCCGTGCCGGAGCCCCAGGCCGCGCCGCCCTTGCTCGTGGTCTTGGGCGTCGGGCGTTTGGCTGAGGGCGGAGTGGTGGAAGCGGGTGCTGTGCCGGTGGGGGCGGCGGCTGGCGCGGCGGCCACCACTTCCAGGATCTGGTCGCCGTACTTGGTCAGTTTGGCCTGGCCCACGCCGCTCACGCCGCCCAGCTCGGTCAGGGAGGCGGGGCGGGAAGCGGCGATGGCTTTCAGCGTGGCGTCGTGGAAGATGACGTAGGCCGGGACGCCCTGTTCGCGGGCCTGTTGGGCGCGCCACTCGCGCAGGGTTTCGAAGAGCGGGGTGGCTTCTGGGCTGAGGTCGACCTTGGGCTTGGCCGAGGCGGCGGCCGAGGTGGCGGTTCTTGTGCTCGAGCGGGCCGGGGTCGGGTCCTTGCGCATCAGGACCTGGCGTTTGCCGCCCAGGACTTCGGCGCTGGTCTGCGTCAGGACCAGGGTCGAGTACTCGCCTTCCACGGCCAGGAGGCCTTGGGCCAGCAGCTGGCGGACCACGCCTCGCCATTCGCTTTCGTTGAGGTCCTCGCCGATGCCGAAGGTGCTCAGCTGGTCGTGGTCGAACTGGATGACCTTGGCGGTTTTGCGGCCCAGGAGGATGTCGATGGCTTGGCCCGCGCCGAACTTCTGGCCCCGCTCGTTGCGCAGGCGCCAGACGGTGGAGAGGACTTTCTGCGCTGCGACCGTGCCGTCCCAGGATTCCGGTGGGGTCAGGCAGGTGTCGCAGTTGTTGCAGGGGATGCCGGACTGACCGAAGTAGTCGAGCAGCATGGTGCGGCGGCACGTGATGGTTTCGCAGAGGGCGAGCATCGCGTCGAGGTGGGCCTCCGAGCGGCGGCGGAAGGCCAGGTCGCCTTCTGAGGACTCGATCATCTTGCGCTGCTGCACCACGTCGTTGAGGCCGTAGGCGAGCCAGGCGGTGGAGGGGAGGCCGTCGCGGCCCGCTCGGCCCGTTTCCTGGTAGTAGCCCTCCACGGACTTCGGGAGGTCGAGGTGGGCCACGAAGCGAACGTCCGGCTTGTCGATGCCCATGCCGAACGCGATGGTGGCGACCATGACCATGCCGTCCTCGCGGAGGAAGCGGGCCTGGTTGCGCTGGCGGGTCTGGGCGTCGAGGCCCGCGTGGTACGGGAGGGCCTGGATGCCGTTGGCCACCAGGAACTCGGCGATCTTCTCGACCGAGGCGCGGGAGAGGCAGTAGACGATGCCGGCGTCGCCCTGGTGCTCACCGCGCAGGAGGTCGAGGAGCTGCTTCTTCGGCTCCTTCTTCCCGACGATGCGGTACTGGATGTTGGGGCGGTCGAAGCTGGAGACGAACTGGCGGCCCTCGCCCAGGTCGAGGCGCGTGAGGATCTCCTTGCGCGTGGCCTCGGTCGCGGTGGCCGTGAGGGCGATGCGCGGCACCTTGGGCCAGCGTTCGTGCAGATGGGCCAGCGAGAGGTAGTCGGGGCGGAAGTCGTGGCCCCACTGGGAGACGCAGTGCGCCTCGTCGATCGCGAACAGGGCTATCTCGCCCTGGTCGAGCAGGCGCAGGGTGGCCTCGGACGTGAGGCGTTCCGGCGCCAGGTAGAGCAGGTCCAGCTCGCCCCGGACGAACTCGGCCTCGACCATGCGGCGCTCGTCGAAGGACAGCGACGAGTTCAGGAAGCCCGCGCGCACGCCGAGGGCGCGCAGAGCGTCGACCTGGTCCTGCATCAGGGCGATGAGAGGGGAGAGCACCACGCCCGTGCCCGGCCGGACCAGGGCTGGGACCTGGTAGCACAACGACTTGCCACCGCCGGTCGGCATGAGCACGAGCGCGTCGCCGCCCGCGATCACGTGCTCGACGATGGCGGCCTGGTCGCCGCGGAACTCGGGGTACCCGAAGACGCGCTGCAGGACCTGCAGCGCGTCTCCGAGAACGACTCCGTCGGTTGAACCCATGCCGCCGATGCTAGCGAGCAGCACCGACAGTCCCGGCCGCTAGCCCAGCGCGCTCGTCGTACCAGCGGAAACGCTGGTTGCGGTCATCGGATCAGCGGATGCCGCCGGCACCGAGCCGCGCATCGGGACGCGCACCGACGTGCCCGCCAGGTCGACGGTCAGCCTCGGCAGCTGGCTCGGGCGCACGATCGCGCTCGAGTCGGTTCCGCCGATCAGCAGGCCCAGCCGGTGGCCCGCCGGGATGACGTGGTCCGTTGTGGACAGTCGGAACGTCATGCTGTACTTCGTTCCCGGCGTGATCGTGCGCGGAGTGGAGAGCGACGCGTAGTTCGCGAGATCCGCCCACCCGCGCGCGATGATCTGCGCGTCGACGTTGCCCGTCGTTGCCTCCGTGTTGCGGTAACAGGCGTCATCGCCCGCACGGCTCTCACCCCAGCACGACTCCGTGGTCAGGGTCCGGATGCCCTCACCGGTCCGCACCCGAGCCGGGCCGTAGTCGACGAGGTACGCCGTCAGGTGCGCGGTCGGCGTCGACGACGACACGGTCACCGTGATCGACGACGTACCCGCGACGCGCAGGTCCGACGTCAGCGGTGCGGTCGAGTAGATCACCCGGCCGGTGTTCGAGCCGGAGAGCCAGCTCGACGGCGTCGCGCTGCCGTTGTCGGTGAACGCGGCCGTACCGGTGCCAGGCGACGTGCCGAGGCCCGAAGAAGAAGGACGCAGCACGGTGCCAACGGTGCCCGCGGGCGGCCACGTCTGGTCGTCCGCCCACTGGTTGGGCGCGCGCTCTGCGGAGACCTGCGGTTCGTTCTCGATGCCGTTCGGCACGTTCAGCAGCCAGCGGTCGAACCACCGGTGCAGCGTCGCAACCCACTCACCGCGCCGGAAGTCGAACGGGTCGACGTGCGCGGTCTGCGAGAACCAGAGCTTCTTCGGCACCGTCGCGGGCACCGCGTCCCAGAACTGGCCGTACTGCAGCGTCTTCACGTTCAGGTCGTTCAGCCCGTGGATCGCGAAGATCGACGCCTTCACACGTGAGGCGTTGCGCACGAAGTCACGTGCCTGCCACATCGCCGTGTAGTCGCCGTTGGCTGGAGAACCGTTCGTCATCTGCGTGCGCACCGCACCACATCGTGAGCTCGCGTTGGCGTTCTCGAACCGCGAACCCAGCCCGGTCGGCGAGCTGTAACCGGGATACGCGACGCCGTCCGAGCGGAACCAGTCGTACCAGGAGCTGATGGCCGCGATCGGCACGATGGTCTTCAGCCCGTCGATGCCGGTCGCCGCCACGCCGTTCGCGATCGAGCCGTCCCACGACTTGCCGATCATGCCGACGGCGCCGGTCGACCAGGAGGCGGTCTTCGTCGCGGTGCCGGTCAGCGTGGTGTAGCCGGTGCGACGGCCGTTCAGCCAGTCGATCACGGCGGTGCCGGACGCGATCTCCGACTGGCCGCCGACGTCGACGCAGCCGCGCGACCGGTTCGTGCCGAGGAAGTCGACCAGCACGACGGCGTAGCCGCGCGGCACGAAGTAGTTGTCGTAGAAGAGCGGGAACTTCACCGGCACGCCGGCGGAGTCGTAGGTCTTGACCTCGCTCTCGTTCCCGCGGCCCGCACTCTGGTAGTACGGGCTGGCGTCCATGATCACGGGGACGCGCCCGGTCGTGGACGGCCTGATGATGTCCGCGGTCACCCGGTCACGGGTGCCGTCGCCGTCCAGGTCGAGGCCTGAGTCGACGTAGACGGTCTCGCGGACCGCGTCGGCCATCGAGTGGATCGGTGCGGACACGCCGCCGGACAGGGTGAACGCCGGTGTCGCCGCTGTGGCAGGGATTGGCGTCAGGGTCAGGGCCCCTGCTAACGCCACTACAACACGAACACGCTTCATGAAGATTCACGCTATGGAGTGACACTGTCACCCGTCAGAGCCGAAAGGATTGATCCTCAGCGGTTGCGGCAACTACTCCCGGTGGCGAATATTCGACCCCTGTGAGCTTCACCTTCGAACCGGCGCGCACCCGCGTCGTCTTCGGCCGCGGCACCGCTGCCTCCGTGCGAGCCGAGGCCGAACGGCTCGGCGCGACGAAGGCCCTGCTGATCGCACGGCACGGCGGCGACAGGGTGGCGGCCGAGCTCGGCCCGCTGCTCGCGGCCCGGTTCACCGGCGCGACGATGCACACGCCGGTCGAAGTCACGGAGCGCGCGCTCACGTTGTTGCGTGAGCACGGCGCGGACTGTGTGGTGTCGGTCGGCGGCGGGTCGAGCACGGGGCTGTCGAAGGCGCTCTCAGTGCGCGCGAACGTGCCGCAGATCATCCTGCCGACGACCTACGCGGGTTCCGAGGTCACGCCGGTGCTCGGGGAGACGGCGTCCGGGCTGAAGAAGACACGGCGCGACGCGGCGGTCCAGCCCGACACGGTGATCTACGACGTCGACCTGACGCTCGACCTGCCGTTGGACATCACGGTGACAAGCGCGCTCAACGCTCTCGCGCACGCCGTCACCGCGCGAGGCAACGAGAACCCGTTGATCGACGCCATCGCCACGAAGGCGATCAAGGGCGTTCTGCACGCTTTGGCCGGAAACCCCTCCACTGTGGATGCCCGGACGGAGCTGCTGCGGTCGGCCTGGCTCGCGGGAACGTGCCTCGCCAGCGTCCCCATGGGACTGCACCACAAGCTCGCGCACGTTTTGGGTGGTTCGTTCGGTTTGCCGCATGCAGCTACACACACGGCGCTGCTCTCTCACACAGCGCCGGCCGACCTGGCCGAAAGGGTGCACAACGCGGCCACTCGGTTCGGTGCGGCGACCTCACTGCGGGAACTGGGGATGGCGGAGTCCGATTTGTCCCGTGCTGCGGAGATCGCCGAGCACCCCGACGCGCTGCGGGTGCTGACGAACGCGTGGCACGACGCACCAGCCGGTTGATGGGTTGTCATTCTTAAGGCTGATGTTCACACCCTTGGAACAAGACCAATCTCCGATGTGAACCTGAAGATCTGCTGATGAACTGAGATCATGCTCAGCCCTCTGGATCTGTCCCTGGTAAATGGGCCGATCCCCATCGCCGCGACCGTCGCCGCCGCTGTTGCGCTGACGTGTCTCGCAATCAGGAAGAACCGGACCTGGTGGACCAGGGTCCTCCCGATCGTGGTGCTGACGTGCGCGGTGGTCGTGACCGGGCTGACGTACGTCGTCGACCACGTGTGGAAACCCTGGCCGGAGCCGCTGCCGGTGATCCTGACGGTCTGGGCCGGCGCCGCATTGGTCGCGCTGGCGCTGGCGGTCGCACGGCTGCGCGCAGGCCGGTGGTACGTCCGGGTGCTGGGCATGGTGCTGGCGCTGGGCGTCACCGCGAGCGCGATGGTCGCCACGAACGCGCACTTCAGTCAGTACCCCACCATGCGTGCGGTGCTGGACGTCTTCAGCAACAAACAAGTTGATCTGAACCAGGCCGCTCCTCCTCCGTCCAGCGTGGTCGAGGAGCCCGCGGGCAAGAAGCTGGCCGACGTCTGGAAGAAGCCGAAAGACCTGCCGGACAAGGGCACGGTCTCGGAGACGGTGATCCCCGGCGGGTTTCCGGCGCGTCCCGCGTGGATCTACCTGCCGCCCGCGTACGCCGCGACGCCTCGTCCGAAGCTGCCGGTCATCGTGCTCATGGCGGGTCAGCCCGGCAACCCTCGCGACTGGTTCGACGGCGGCCGGATCCACGACAACCTGGACACGTTCGCGCGTGAGCACGACGGACTCGCGCCGATCGTCGTGGCGGTCGACCAGCTGGGCACGCCGATGGCGAACCCGCTGTGTTTCGACTCGGTGCTGGGACAGTCCGAGTCGTACCTGGCTCGCGACGTGCCCGCGTGGATCAAGCAACGGCTGACCGTCGACGAGCGCCGCGAGGCGTGGACCATCGCAGGCTTCTCTCAAGGCGGCACGTGCGCGATACAACTCGCCGTGCGCGCGCCGGACGTGTACGGAAACTTCGCCGCCTTCGCTCCTCAGAACGAGCCCTCACTCGGCACGCGACAGGAAACGGTGAAAGCGGCGTTCGGCGGCGACGAGGCGGCGTTCGTCCGGGTGAACCCGATGGACATCCTTGCGCGTCAACGTTTCCCGCAAAGCGCGGGCATCATCTTCGAAGGCCGGGACGACTCGTACCGCAATGCGGTGCACGAGGTGTTCGAGGCTTGCCGCAAGGCCGGAATGGACGTGCTGTGGAAAGAACTTCCCTACGGTCACGACTGGAAGGTCGCGCGGGAGGGCTTCTCCGGGCTGGTGCCGTGGTTCGCGCGGCGGGCGGGACTGGTCAGATGATCGGCAGACTGTTCCGCACCGCACCTCTGACGTGCTCATTTCTGATCGTTTTCTGGTCTGTCGGTGCGTTGACCGGAGGGGTCGCCGGGTCTGAGCACGAGCTGCTCGCGTGGATCGGGTTCGGCACGGACAGTCCGCTGTGGACGGTGTTCAGCTCGGCTCTGTGGTCGATGGACCTGCTGGGTTACATGGCGACCACGGTCCTGTTGCTGGTCTTCGGACCGCTGGCGGAGCGTTCGCTCGGTGGACTGCGCACGGCCGCGATCTTCCTCTCGTCGCACGTGATCGGCTCGCTCCTGGGTGTCGGGGTGGTGCTGATCGGCCGGGACGTGCACTGGTCGTGGCTCGAGTCGCTGGCGGGCGAGGTCGCGGCCGGCCCATCGATCGGCGGGGTGGGGCTGGCGCTCGCACTGACGTTCCGGATGCCGCCGCTGTGGAGGCGCCGCATCCGGCTGTTGATGATCTTGTCGGTGCTGGTGCTTACTCTGTACTCAGGTTGGCTCGAAGATCTGCTCAGGCTGTCCGGTGGCGTGTCCGGGCTCCTGATCGGAGCGTTGTTCCTGAAGAGCGGGGCCGTGCACCGGCCGCGTGCGTTCCAGGAGACGCGGGTGCTGGTGGCGCTGCTGGTCGCGGCGTCGGCACTCGGACCGGTGGTGGCGATGATGTCGCCGTCCCCCAACGGTCCGCTGTCGTGGTTCGCGGACGTCGTGGCGGTCGTGCAGCCGTCGCAGGAGGATGTCGACGCGTGGTGCGGCTCGGACGCGGTCGAGGTCTGCCGGACGATGCTGGTTCAGTTGTCGTACGACAGGTTCCCCGCGCTCGTGATGTCGCTGCTGCCGGCGTTGCTGCTGCTCGTGCTGGCGGAAGGGCTGCGGCGCGGCCGGCGGTTCGCGTGGTGGTCGGCGCTCGTGTTCAACGTGGCGTTCTCCGCGTTCATCGGGTGGTACGTGGTCGATGCCGCGCAGGTACCGGACAGCGGTGCGCTGGAGATCGTGTTCTCCTTCAGCGTCCCGATGCTGGCACCGCTCGCGATCACGGCCGTGTTGTTGTTGACGCGCAAGCACTTCGCTGTGCGTCTGCCTCGGCACGCAGTCAGGAAGTTCTGGCGGTTCACGGCGGGCAGTGTCGCGTTGCTCTCGGCGTTGTACGTCTTCGGCGGGTATCTGGTCCGCGACCAGTTCTCACCGGAGCCGGGTTTCGCCGCGCTGCTCGCGGACCTGCCGGCGCGGTTCCTGCCGCCGGGCTACCTGCTCGGCCTCGTGCCGCTGCAGTTCAAGGCGGACGGGTTCGCCGGCACGCTGCTGTTCGAGTACACGGGCGTGGTGTTCTGGCTGATCGTGCTGGCCGGTCTGCTGATGGCGTCGTGGCGGGCGTGGCCGTCGTCGTGCGAGAAGCAGGCGGCGCACGCCCGTGAGCTGATGCGGCGCTACGGCGGTTCGTCGTTGTCGTACATGACGACGTGGCGCGGCAACCAGTACTGGTTCACGCCCGACGGCGAGACGGCCATCGCGTACCGGGTGGTCGCGACGATCGCGCTGACGGTCGGCGACCCGATCGGTCCGGCACGGCTCGACGCCGTGCGCGGGTTCGCGGAGTTCTGCGCCCGCAACGGCTGGACACCGTGTCTGTACAGCGTGGGAACGGAGACGAGGGAGGCGGTCGAGGAGCTCGGGTGGTCGGCGGTGCAGGTCGCCGAGGACACCGTCATCGAACTGGACGAGCTGAGCTTCACGGGCAAGAAGTGGCAGGACGTCCGCACGGCGTTCAACAAGGCCGCGAAGGCGGGCATCACGGCCGAGTGGTGCACGTACGCCGACGCGCCGTACGCGATCACCGACCAGATCCGGTCGATCTCGGCGGAGTGGGTGGCGGACAAGGGCCTGCCCGAGATGGGCTTCACGCTGGGCGGACTGGAGGAGCTGACCGGCGACGGTGTCCGCTGCCTGCTCGCGGTCGACGGCGACCGCACGGTGCACGGCATCACGAGCTGGCTGCCGGTGTACCAGGACGGCGAGATCGTCGGGTGGACGCTCGACTTCATGCGCCGCCGCACGCACGGCTTCCGCGGCTCCATGGAGTTCCTGATCGCCTCTGCCGCACAACAACTCAAGACCGAGGGCGCCCGGTTCCTGAGCCTGTCCGGCGCGCCACTGGCCCGCCTGGATCGCGGTGAACGACCCAGGGCGCTGCAGCGCGTCCTGGACTTCACCGGGCAGGTGCTGGAGCCGGTGTACGGGTTCCGCTCGCTGTTCGCGTTCAAGGCGAAGTTCCAGCCGTCCTACCGTCCGATGTTCATGGTCTATCCGGACTCGGTGGCGCTGCCTCGCATCGCGAACGCGGTGAGCCGCGCCTACCTCCCGCATCTCAACGCACGCCAGGGACTTCGTCTCGCAACCAAGATGATCATCCGTCCCCGTGCGCGCGTGACCACGCATGGTCGAACCAACTAGTCCGAAAGGGTGGTGAGCCGATCCTCATCATCACGGCAGGGCGCCACTGAGCGAAGATGCGCCGATGACCGTGCGGGGCACCATGCCTGCCCAGACCACGACGTTCATCGGCCGGCGGGCGGTGCTCGCCGAAACCGAGGCACTCCTCGGCAAAGCCCGGCTGGTCACGCTGGTGGGCCCCGGAGGGGTCGGCAAGACGCGCATCGCCGTGGAGACCGGGCGTGCCGCGGCGCGGGCAGCGGTGTTCCAGCACGGTGTCCGGGTGGTACCGCTCGCGGGTCTCAGGGATCCGGCGTTGCTGGCACGCGCGGTGGCGGCCCAGCTGGGGATCGTCGACAACTCGCCGGTCGCGGGGCTCGGGCGGCTCGTGGAGTCGTTGTACGACAAGCACTTGTTGCTCGTCCTCGACAACTGCGAGCACCTGCTGGAGGCCGTGCGGCATCTCGTGCACCATCTGTTGCGGGACTGCGAGGGGCTGACGATCCTCGCGACCTCGCGGGACCAGCTCGGCGTCTATGGCGAGCATCTGGTGCGAGTGCCGCCGATGAGCGCGGACGACGACGCCGCACTGCTGTTGCTGGAGCGAGCAGAGGCTGTGCACGACCTGCCGGACGTCGCGGCACTGGACGGGCTGCCGCTCACGATCGAGCTGGCGGCCGGGCTGTCGCCGGTGGACCAACTCGAGCAGCACGTCACGCTGGAGCAGGTGCTCGAGCGGTCGGCGAGTCGATGCACGGACCAGGAACGGCGGCTGTGGGCGGCGTTGTCGGTGTTCCCGGCGGACTTCGACATGGCCGCGGCCGAGGCCGTGGCGGGCGAGCTGGAGCCGTTACCGGCGTTGGTTCGCAAGTCGATCGTGGTGGCGACCATCAGCCAGGTCACCGGGTTGACCCGCTATCGGTTGCACAGCACCGTGTCGCAGTTCGGCGCGCGTCTGCTCATGGACGCGGACGAGCCGTTGCGGCGGTATGTGCTGCACTACAGCTCGTTCGTGGACGAGGCGACGCGCTCGTGGTTCTCACCGGACGATGCACTGTGGACCGCCAGGCTGCGGGAGGAGTGGCCGAACGTCCGCGCCGCGATCGGGCAGGCGCTGGCGACTCCCGGGTTGGCCGAGGTCGGCACGGTCATGGCGATGAACGTGCAGCGCACCCGTTTCACGTTGTTCGCGGGCATGCTCGGCGAGGCACGTGACCTGCTCGCGGCGGCGCGCGAGGTGATCACCGAGCCGCGGTTGCGCACCTCGCTGCTGGCGCACTGCGCGTACCTCGCGCAGGCACAGGGCGACATGTCTGCGGCGATTCCGTTGATGCACGAGGCTCGTACGTTGCCCCGGCGGCCGGTGACCGACGTGCAGCTGCTGCTCGTCGAGGCGACGCATCTCTTCTTCGTGGAGGGCTCACCGGACTGTGTGCCGTTGTACGCGCACGTCGTCGAGCTGTGCAGGCGATACGCGTCGCCGGGTGACACGTACATCACCGAGCTGATGCACGCGATGGCGACGTGTTTCCTGCTGGACGCCGAGGCGGCGAACAAGGTGACGACCAGCCTCTCCAGGCTGGCGGAGAGCAACGGCGTGGAGTGGTCGCACGCCTGGGGTTTGTGGCATCAGGCCCTGTACGAGCTGTTGCACGGCGACCCGGCGCAGGTGCATCCGCTGGCGGTGGAGTCGTTGCGGATCCAGCTGACGCTCGGCGACACGTGGAGTCCCGCGTACGGCCTGTGGCTGCTCGCCTGCACGTGTGCCGAGCTCGGGGCGTACGACCGTGCGGCGCGGTTGCTCGGTGCGTTGCGTTCGCAGGAGCGGGTCTCGCGGATCTCGTTCGCGAGCATGAGCCCGTTCCACAAACTGCTGGAACGCGCGGACCGGACGGTCCGCCGCGCACTCGGCGACGACTACCCGGTGATCACGACGCTGGGCGCGGACCTGCGGTACGAACAGGTGATGGAGTTCGCGCTCGAACCGGTGCCGGACTCCGAACGCCGGCCGGCCAAGCCCGCGCTGCCGGGCGGGCTGACCAGGCAGGAGTTCACGATCGCCGGCCTGGTCGCGGAAGGACTGACGTCGAGGCAGATCGGGGCGCGCCTGTTCATCTCGCCGCGGACGGCGGACCGGCAGGTGGTCAACATCCGCGCGAAGCTGGGGCTGCCGAACCGGGTGTCGCTCGCGGCCTGGCACCGGTCGGCGACCGACACCGGCGGGCGGTGAGCGGGCCGCCGGTGTGAGTCCGAGCGCGACGAACGGCCTTGGCACTCACACGGCACCTATGGCGCCCCACCACACACACGGCGCCTGCCGGGTTCCCCCAATATCAATATTAGTGGTGGGGTCTGACGGTTTTCGGGGTCAGCGCGCGTCCGCGGCCGTCTTCACGCCGAACGCGATGAGGGCGGTGGCGGAGAGACGGTCGAGCAGGTTTCGCTGGCGCAGCATGAAGGCGCGCGCTCGGCCGGCCGCGGTGATGAGGATCGGGAACCACAGCAGGCCGATACCCAGGTGGATCGCCACGAGGACGGCGCCCCACGCCGGCTGGCCCACCGGGAGGAACTGCGGGAGCAGTGAGATGTAGAAGACGCCTGGCTTGGGGTTGAGCAGGTTGGTGAGGAGTCCTACCCGGACGGCCGCGCGGGTGGACGGGACCGGGGCGGGTTCGTCGAGCTCTGCTGGGCGGCGGGAGTTCCACAACGCCTTGGCACCCAGGTAGATCAGGTAGGCGGCGCCGAGCCAGCGGACGATGTTGTAGGCCAGTTCGGACGCCTGCAGGAGTGCGGTCAGACCGACCAGGCCCGCGGTCGCCCACACCAGGCAGCCCAGGGTGCTGCCGACCACGACGCCCATGGCGGCGCGGCGGCCCACCAGCAGG
Organism: Lentzea roselyniae; assembly: GCF_039537795.1. NCBI lineage: Bacteria > Bacillati > Actinomycetota > Actinomycetes > Pseudonocardiales > Pseudonocardiaceae > Lentzea > Lentzea roselyniae. The sequence continues at coordinate 20,930 of NZ_BAABBE010000046.1, read as the reverse complement.
GCCGTTCGCAGCACCAGCAGGGTTTCCAGGCCCGGCGTGATGACGGTGAGCAGCGCGACGAGCGTGAAGCTCAGGAGTGCGGTCGTCGACATGCGGTCATGAGAACACGGGAAGGCCGCGCCGCAGGAGGAGTTGATCTGGGCGTCACCGGGCGGTGGCGCGGCTCACAGGCTTGGTGTAGCGGTGGGCGGGCACAGGGATCGGGCCGTCCGGGTGGGGTGCCCGGTGGTCGAACAGGCCCTCGTCGGTCCGACCCTGGCGCTCGTAGAACCGCCGCGCCCGCGCGTTGCCCGACACGACCGCCAGCCACGCGACGGGGTGCCCGGCGGCGGCCACGGACTGTTCGGCGGCGGCCAGGAGAGCGGACGCGACGCCGGAGACGCGGTGGGCCGCGGAGACGTAGACCTGCTCGACCTCGGCCCCGATGACCATCACGAATCCGGCGACCTCGCCGTTCACGGTCGCGACGGTGGTGTGCGGGACGTGGTCCAGCGCGCGTGGTTCGAAGGACTCCTCCGGGCGCGCGTCGACGAGCTGCTGCGGCACGTTGCCGAGGTGTGCGTCGCACCAGCCGGGGTACCAGATCCTGGCGACCGCCGGAGCGTCCGCCGGGTTGCGCGCCGCAGCTCCATCATCAGCGGTGCCAGGCCCTGACGCCCAGGCGGCCGGTGCTGCCGAGGTCGATGTGGAGGTTCCTGCCGGGCGTGGCCGGCAGCAGCGACTGGAACGTGGCGCCCGGCGAGGCCGCGATGTCGACGTGGGTGCTCACCTGCCGCGGGTCGACCGTCGTGTGCCTGTTCTTCCACATGAACGCGGTCTTCGCGCGCTCGCCCGGCTGCACCACGATCGGCTGCGGCGGGTTGTCGAAGCCCTCGGCGGCGGAGGAGATGCCGCCGGAGCCGTTGACGATCTCGACGTCCAGCGGCTGCCAGTGCTCGTCGAGCAGTTTCACCTGCGGATATCCGTTGAGCTCCACCGGCTGTGTGCCGCAGTTGACCAACTCGATGGACATCACGCGCAGGCCCATCGCCGCGTCGCCGGCGCCCTCGACGAACTGCAACCCGGTCGCACACGACGGTTCCGCCGACGTCGGTGTGGCCAGGGGAACCGCCTGCGCGCCCGCTGGTGCCGGCAACGGCAGCGCGTCCGGGCGCGATCCGCACCCGGCCAGGCCGGCGAGCGCAGCAAGCACCGCGAGAATCCTGCCCCCAGTTCTCATGCGACCGATCATGCCACAGGCGCGGAAACGCCCTCCGGGAATGAACCGGATCCCCTGTTCCGTTGGACCCGGCAGTAGGACCAAAACCTCGACCATACTTGAGACTGGGGAGCCAATCATGAGCGAGGAAGCCAACTACGACGGAGTGTTCGTGTTCCTGGAGCCGGGTTCGGACCCTGCCGTCGACCGTCAGGTGATCGAGCACAGCGCGGACAGCCGCACGTTGCTGGTGTGGGTGCCGGACGCGGAGAAGGCGGCCGAGGTCGCGGCGAGCGCGGTGGACGACCACGGCGCGCGGCTTGTGGAGCTGTATCGCGGTTTTGACTTGCGCGGAGCGGCACGGGTGATCGAACGCGTGGTGCCACGGGCGCCGGTCGCGGCCGCGGGTTACGAACGCGGCACGGCGAAGACGGAGATTCGGCGCAGCGCATCCATTTACGAGGCTGCAAACGCCGATCCGTCGAAGCGTGTGCTGCAGAAGCACGGTGACGGGTGGACCGTTGTTGTTGGTGCGTCGCTTGAACAGATGCCCGACGTGGCGGAACAGTTGGTCGACGAGGGGGCGGACCTCATCGAGATCTGCGGCGGCACCAACCTGACCGCGGCTGCTGCCGTCAGGGAACGGCTGGGCGACCGCGCTCAGGTGAGCCTGGTCAGCTGGCCCTTCGAGTCGGTTCCGGGCGCGGCGGCGTACCGGGCTGCGTACGAGGCGTCGAACTAGCGGGCTGATGTTGGGTCCACACCCGCAAGGCGCGGGGCGCCGTCGGCGCGCTCTGCTGTCGCATGTGGACTGAGGACGACGCAGATCTCCTGCCGCGCCTCGAAGAGCAGCTGGCCCGTGAACGGAACAGATCAGGTCAACCGGTACCCGTGCGCCGGGCGGTTCGCCATGCCGTACCGCGGCTGCACCTCGGCCTTCCCGATCGTCACGAGGTGCTCCAGATAGCGGCGCGCACTCACGCGGGACAACCCGGCTCGTTCGCCGACCTCCTGCGCCGAGAGGTCGTTCTCGCTGTCCCGCAACGCATCCGTCACGAGCCGCAGCGTCACGGCCGACAGTCCCTTGGGCATCGACAGCGTGCGGGGGCGGTTGTGCATGAGCTGGTCGACCTCGTCCTGGTCGAGCATCTGGCCCAGCCGCTGCACCTCGTTGCGCTGGGCCAGGTACTCGCGCATCCGGTCGATGAAAGCCGTGCGCGTGAACGGCTTCACCAGGTAGTTGTCGACTCCCCTGGACATGGCCTGCCGCACGGTCTCCCGTTCGCGCGCGGCCGTGACCGCGATGACGTCGACCGGCGGGCCGCTGCGAGCGCGCAACCGGGCGAGCACCTCCAGCCCCGACATGTCGGGCAGGTGGATGTCGAGCAGCACCAGGTCCGGGCGCAACGACTCCACCGCCCGCAACGCCTCGCCGCCGCGGTGCGCCTCCCCGACGACCTCGAACTCGGGCATCGCCTCCAGGAAGCCGCGGTGGATCGCGGCCACGGCGAAGTCGTCGTCGACGACGAGGGTCCGCACGCTCATCGGTTCCCCGTTTCCGGCAGCCACACGTCGAACGACGCGCCGCCCAGCTCCGAGTCGGTGATCGCCACGCGGCCGCTGCGCCGGGTGACCACCCTCGACACCAATGCGAGTCCTATTCCCCGGTCGGCGTCCTTGGAGCTGACGCCCAGGTCGAAGATCCGGCCGCGTTGCGACTCCGCCACTCCCGGGCCGTCGTCGTCCACGACCATCCGCACTCCCCGGTCGGACGAACGGACCAGCACGCGCACGATGCCTCCGGTCTCCACGGCGTCCACCGCGTTGTCCACCAGGTTGCCCAGCACGGTCAGCGCGTCGTCGCCCGCGCGGATGTCCACCGAGCTCTCCGGGTCCAGCCGCAGTTCCACGCCGCGTTCGTGTGCGGTGGAGGACTTCGCGAGCAGCAACGCCGCCAGCGCCGGGTCCGCGTTCGCGCCGTCGATGATGTCCGCGGTGATCGAGCCCGCTCCACCGACGCGTTCGATGTAGGCGACGGCGTCGGCCGGCCGGTCCAGTTCGAGCAGCCCGCCGATGACGTGCAGGTGGTTCGAGAACTCGTGGGCCTGCGCCCGCAGCACTTCGGTGACGGTGCGCTGGCCGTCCAGTTCGCGCAACGCGTCGTGCAGCTCGGTGCGGTCGCGCAACGTCAGCACGACGCCGACGGCACGGTCGTGCGTCTTGGCGGTCATCCTGTTCGCGACCAGAACCCGTTCTCCCGCAAGGACGAGCCGGTCCGCCACGTCGTCGTCGCCGCGCGCCAGGTCCAGCAGGCCGTCGTCGAGGACCTCCGCCGCCGGTTGGCCGCCCGGATCGTCGGTGAGGCCGAGCAGGCGCATCGCCTCGTCGTTGACCAGGGCCAGCTTCTCCTGGTCGTCCACGGCGACAACGCCTTCGCGGATGCCGTGCAGCATCGCGTCCCTGGTCTCCAGCAGCTGCGCGATCTCGGCGGGTTCGAGCCGGAACGTGCGGCGCCGCACCAGTTGCGTGATCAGGGCCGCGCCGAGCACTCCGACCAGTGCGGCGGCGGCGAGCCAGCCGATCAGCTCCGGCAGGTCCTCGGCCAGGTCGTCGGACAGCTGGCTCTCCAGGATGCCGACCGACGCCATGCCGATGATCCGTCCATCGGCCGCGCGCACCGGCACCTTCGCCCTCAGGGACGTGCCGAGCGTGCCGGTCTCGGTGCCGACGAACACCTCACCGGACAACGCGGTGCTCGGGTCGGTGGAGACGCGCTCGCCGATGCGCCGCGGGTCGGGGTGGGCGTACCGGGCGCCGTTGCGGTCCGTGACGACCACGTACGTCACCTGTGACGCCTTGCGGATCAGTTCCGCCAACGGCTGGATGGTCGCGGCCGGGTCCGGTGAGTCGAAGGCCTGCACGACCGTGGGCAGCCGGGCCACGCTCTCCGCGACCGACAGCATCCGGTCCTTGTACGCCTCGCGGATACGGTCGCTCTGCAACTTGGCCGCGAGCAGCCCGGCGGCACAGGTCGTCATCAGCACGATGACCACCTGCAACACCAGGAGCGAGACGCCCAGCGAGACGGACCGGCGAAACATGGAGTGCATTCTTGCTCAACCTGTGTGAAACAGGTCACGAACAAAACGACCAATACGTCTTTTACGACCGATGCTCGGCTTCTCACCCCGCGGCTACCTACCGTTCCCGCCCAACGTCGGCAACGAAGCTGAGGAGTTGGGCTCGATGGGTACAGGCTGGAGACGTGCGGCGGCGGTCGCGGCCGTCGGACTGGCGCTCGCGGGGTGCGGGCAGGCGGCGAAGAATTCTGGCGGCGGTGACGCCATCGGCAAGCTGGAGATCATGGCGCCCGCCGACCCCGGCGGTGGCTGGGACCAGACCGCCCGCGCGATGCAGACCGCGGTGTCCGGGGCGAAGCTCGCGGGTTCCGTCCAGGTCAGCAACGTCGGCGGCGCGGGAGGCACGGTCGGGCTGCAGAAGCTGTCCACCGAGCGGTCCGAGTCGTTCCTGATGATCACCGGCCTGGTCATGGTCGGCGCGGTGGAGACCAACTCGGCGAAGACGCGTCTCGAGGACACCACCCCCATCGCCCGGCTGACGGCCGAGGACGAGGTGGTCGTGGTGCCCGCGGACTCGCCGCACAAGACCATCGACGACCTGCTGAGGGCCGTGGACGAGAAGGGCAAGGGCGTGTCGATCACCGGCGGTTCGGCCGGCGGCACCGACCACATCCTCGCCGGGCTGCTGCTCAAGGCCAAGAACATCGATCCCGCCAAGCTCAACTACGTGCCCTACTCCGGCGGCGGCGAGTCGCTGGCGGCGTTGCTGGGCAAGAAGGTCGACGCGGGCATCTCCGGTGTCGGCGAGTACCGGGAGCAGATCAAGGCGGGCAAGCTGCGCGCGCTGGGCACTTCCGGGCCGGCCGCGCACCCGGACCTGAACGCGCCGACGTTCAAGGATCTCGGCGTCGAACTGATCAACTGGCGCGGCGTGGTGGCGCCGGGCGGGATCTCGGCCGCGGCCAAGGATCGGCTGACCAAGCTCGTCACCGACATGCACGCGAGCCAGCAGTGGAAGGAAGAGCTCACCAAGAAGGGCTGGACCGACACGTTCCTCACGGGCAACGAGTTCTCCACGTTCCTGTCCAAGGAGATCGGCCGCGTGAAGCCGGCGCTGCAGGACATCGGGCTCATCAAGTGAACCCGGAAAAGTCCTCTGCGAAAGTCGAGGAGTACGCGTTCGGCGGTCTGGTCGCGGTGGTCGGGGCCTTCACCCTGATCGACGCGACCACGATCGCCGCTCGTGCGGACAACGCGGTCGGACCGCGCGCTTTCCCTTACGCCGTAGGGGCTTTGCTGATCGTTACGGGCGTGGCGGCAATCGTCGCCACGGCCCGCGGCAGGCTCGGCCAGGCCGAAGAGGGTGAGGACGTCGACACCGGCGTCCGCACCGACTGGGTCACCGTGGCCAAGCTGGTCGCCGTGCTGGTGGCGCACCTCGTGCTGATCGCTACGGTCGGCTGGCCGGTCGCGGCGACCGTGCTGTTCTTCGGGGCGGCGTGGACGCTCGGCGCGGTGTGGTGGCGCGCGTTGCCGATCGCCGTCGTGCTGGCGCTCGTCGTCCAGGTGGTGTTCGCGTACGGGCTGGGCCTGTCGCTGCCCGCCGGGATCTTCGAAGGGGTGCCGTTCCTCGATGGGTAGCCTCACCGCACTGCTGGAGGGCTTCGCGACCGCGGCGCAGCCCGAGTACCTGTTGTACGCGTTGCTGGGCGTCACGCTCGGCACGGCCGTCGGCGTGCTGCCGGGCATCGGCCCGGCGATGACGGTGGCACTGCTGCTGCCGCTGACCTACACGCTTGACCCGACCGCGGCACTGATCATCTTCGCGGGCATCTACTACGGCGGCATGTACGGCGGGTCGACGACGTCGATCCTGCTGAACACACCGGGCGAGTCGGCCTCCATCGTGACGGCGCTGGAGGGCAACAGGATGGCCCGCGCCGGACGTGGCGCGGCGGCACTGGCGACGGCGGCGATCGGGTCGTTCGTGGCGGGCACGATCGCCACGGTGCTGCTGACACTGCTGGCACCGACCATCGCGGACATCGCGGTGACGCTCGGGCCGGCGGACTACGTGGCGCTGATGGTGGTGGCGTTCACGACCGTGGCCGCGCTGCTCGGGTCGTCACCGTTGCGCGGACTGGCATCGCTGGGCCTCGGCCTGTTCATCGGCCTGGTCGGCACCGACACGCTGACCGGGCAGCAGCGGTTCACCCTCGGTGTGCCGACGCTGGCCGACGGCATCGACGTGGTCGTGGTGGCGGTCGGGATGTTCGCGGTGGGCGAGGCGCTGTACGTGGCGTCCCGGCTGCGGCACGGACCGATCGAGGTCATCCCGGTCGGCGGGAAGTGGATGAACCGCGAGTTCTGGGCGCGGTCCTGGAAACCGTGGCTGCGCGGCACGTTCATCGGGTTCCCGATCGGCACCGTGCCCGCCGGTGGCGCGGACGTGTCGACGTTCCTGTCCTACGCGGCCGAGAAGAAGCTCTCGAAACGGCCGGAGGAGTTCGGCAAGGGCGCGATCGAGGGCGTGGCCGGTCCGGAGGCGGCCAACAACGCCGCCGCGGCAGGCGTTCTCGTGCCGTTGCTGACGCTGGGCCTGCCGACGACCGCGACGGCGGCGGTGATCGTGGCGGCGTTCCAGAGCTACGGCATCCAGCCGGGACCGTTGCTGTTCACCAACAACTCGGCGATGGTGTGGGCGTTGAGCGCGTCGCTCTACATCGGCAACGTCATGTTGCTCGTGCTGAACCTGCCGCTCGTGAAGATCTGGGTGAAGGTGCTGCAGATCCCGCGGCCGTACCTGTACGCGGGCATCCTGCTGTTCGCGGCGCTGGGCACCTACGCGGTGAACTTCGTGGTGGACGACCTGATCGTGCTGATGGTGATCGGCGTGGCCGGGTTCTTCATGCGGCGCCACGGTTATCCGGTCGCCCCGCTGGTCGTCGGCATGATCCTGGGCCCGATGGCGGAAGAGCAGCTGCGCCGCACGTTGCAGATCAGCGAGGGCTCGTTGGCGGCGTTGGTCACGAGCCCGTTCGCGGCGATCGCGTACAGCGTGCTCGTCGTGCTTCTCGTGGTGGCAACCGTGATGCGCTTGCGGCGCAAGAAGTCCGAGGTGCCTGTGTAACACAAACGGCCCAGCGGCGATCCTGGAGCGTGGGAGGACTACGGTGATCCGGCGGCCCAGGCTCGAGGGGCTGCTCTGCACGACGAGGCTCACGACTCTCGTCGCACCTGCCGGTTACGGCAAAACGACCCTGTTGACCCAGGCGCACACCGACCGTCCGGTGGTGTGGCACACCTGCCAGGAAGGCCATCGGCTGTTGCAGCCGATGGCCTCCGCGCTGTCGGCCGGGTGGACCAGCGTGCCGGCGGTGTCCGGCGAGGACGAGGCCGGGCGGACGCACGCCATCGCAGCGCTGCTGGCCGATGCCTGGCCGGAGGACGTGCTGGTCGTGCTGGACGACATCCATGTGCTGAGACAGGGCGATTCGGCCGCGCAACTGCTGGAGGCGCTCTGTCTCCAGTTGCCACCGACGGCTCGCCTGGTGTTGTCCGGACGTTCGTTGCCGCCGTTCTCGTTGCGCCGCTTGAAGGTCGACGGGGAGCTGAGCGAGATCAACGCGGCCCAGCTGGCGTTCACGGCCGAGGAGACCGCGGTGGTCGCCGGCCACGACGTGCACGACGTCACCGGCGGGTGGCCGATCGCGGTGCGGCTGGTCGCGGAGACGGGCACGGTCGAGGAGCTCGCCGATCTGGTGGGCGAAGTCGTTGGCAGAGAACCGGAACAGACTCGCGCTCTGCTGAGGACGGCGGCCGCGTTCGACCGGTTCACCGCCGACCTGCTCGTCGAGCTCGGGCATTCCGGGGCGCCGGCGATCCTGCCGGACCTCGCGCGGCGCGGGTTGTTCGTCGAGCACGTCCGAGCCGAGCCGGGGTGGTTCGCGCTCGTACCGCTGGCGCGGGAGTTCCTGGAGCCCGCGGCCGGCGTGCACCGGGCGGCGGCGCGCTGGTTCACGTCACGCGGTGAGTACGTCCGCGCGGTGGATTCCCTTGCCGCGCTGGAGGACTGGCCCGGCGTCACGGCTCTGCTCGGCGACGTGCTGCGGACCGGCGGTGCGGACGCCGTGCTCACCGCGACTGGCCTGGTGCCGGAAGATCGGCGCACGGCCGTGGTGTGGCAGCTCGAAGGTGTCGCGCACCAGTTGCGCGGCGAGTGGCGGCAGGCCGCCGACCGGTTCACGAAGGCCACAGAGGACGGGCTGACCGCCGAGCTGGCGTGGCGCATGGCGTGGATCCAGCACCTGCGCGGCGGGCCGCAGGACGCGTTGCAGATCTGCGACGGCTACGTGCCGGACGGCTCCGATCCGACGGCGGAGTCGATGCTGCTGAGCACAGCCGCCAGCGCGCACTGGGCGTTGGGAGACCTGGAGGCGGCGGCGGCCAAGGCGACCGGCGCGTTGCGGACGGCGACCAACGACTGCGCGATCGGCACCGCGCACACCGTTCTCGCGATGGTCGCTGCGGCACAAGGAAAGCGTGACGAGCTGACCGAGCACTACGACATCGCGCTCGACCACGCGCAGAAGGCCGGCGACGTGCTCGGTGTCATCCGCATCCGGTCGAACCGGGCCTCGCACCACGTCGAGGCGGGTGAGCACCGGGCCGCGTTGCGGGAGATCGAGGAGATGCTGCCGCTCGCGGACGTCACCGGGTTCGCGACGTACCGGGCGATCGGGCTGCACAACCGCGGCGAGGCGTTGCTCGGGCTCGGCCGGCTGGACGAGGCTGCGGCGGACTTCCACGCCGCGCAGAAGGTGTTCGACCAGGCCGGGAGCTGGCTCGCGGCGGCACCGCTCGTGTACCTGGGCGAGGTGCATCGGCTTCGAGGCGACCGGGCGCTGGCGGGTTTCGCGCTGCAGGAGGCGTTGCGGCTCGCGTCGGCGAAGAACACCGTGCCGCACCTGGTTCTCGCGCACGTCGGGCTGGCCGAGCTGTTCGCCTGTGACGACCCGGATCTCGCACGGGAACACGCCCGCAAGGCGTTGGAGCTGGGTGAGAGCGTGACGGCGCTGCTCGTGCTGGCGCGGCTCGACGAAGCCAAGGACCTGTGCCAGGAAGCGGCGGAGATCGCGACCCGGCGCGGTGACCGGGCGGGGTTCGCGAGGGCGTTGCAACTGCGGGGAGTTCTGGAACGCGACTCGGTGCTGCTCGACCAGTCGCTGACGTTGTGGCGGGAGATCGGCGATCCGCTCGGCGAGATCAGGGTCCGCACGGCGCAGGCCGCGCTCGTTGGTGGCGCGGCAAGTGAACAGCTCGCCGGTGAGGCACGTCAGCAGGCCGCGGATCTCGGCGCCCGCGTGCTCGCCGAAGCCGCCGCCGCTGTCGCCGAGACGTGCCGGAAGGCGAGCAGGCCGGAGCTGTTCATCCAGACGCTGGGCGGGTTCCGGGTGCTGCGCGACGGTGAACCGCTGCCGCCCGCCGCGTGGCAGTCGCGCAAGGCCAGGGACCTGGTGAAGATCCTCATCGCCCGGCGCGGGCGGCCGATCACCCGTGAGGCGCTGGGCAACCTGCTGTGGCCGGACGAGGAACCGGAGAAGGTCGCGAACCGCCTGGCGGTGGCGTTGTCCACGGCGCGCAGCGTGTTGCGGGCCGGCACGGGAATCGTGGCCGAGGGCGACGCGATCCGGCTCGACCCGGACGTGCTGCCCGTCGACGTGGTCGCGTTCCTCGCCGACGCACGGGCCGGACTCGCCGCGGCACAACGGAACTCGTCCGAGGCCCGGTCACTGCTGGCGGCCGCGGAGTCCGCGTATCACGGCGACTTCCTGGAGGAGGATCCTTACGAGGACTGGGCGGCACAGCTGCGCGAGGAAGCCCGGTTGATCTACCTGCAGGTGGTGACGGTGCTCGCCGCACGGGCCGAGTCCGGAGGGGAGTACGCGCTGGCCAGCAGATACTGCCTGCGCGTACTGGAACGCGACCCGTACGACGAGCCGGCGCACCTGATGCTGGTGCGCGTCCTCGCCGCCGCAGGGAGTCACGGCGAGGCTCGGAGGTGCTATCAGACCTACGTCACGCGGATGCGCGAGATCGAAGTGGATCCGCGCCCTTTTACTGCGAGCACACGACGTAGGGCGTGATGGACCAGCGGATGGCCTGGCCCTGGGCGTCCGCTGCCTCGCCGGTGACGGTTGCGCCGTAACCGGCGGGGACGACGTCGTCGATGATGGCGCCGGCGACCGCACCGCCGGCGCTGACGACCTGCTCGTCACCTTGACACGCAACGGACTTCGAGGCCGTCTTGGTCATCACGACCGTCGAGCTGCCGCCGCGCAGCACGAGCCCCGGCCGAGTCCCGCAGATCGCGTGCGCCGTGACGTCCACGTTGCCGGACGCCTCGACCAGACCGCCCTGGAGGTTGTTCCTGGGCGCCATCTTCGTGAAGTGCCCGCCTTCGGTCTCCCCCGCGACACCGAGCACCTTCTGGGCGCCGGAGCAGGCCGCCTCGGCGTTCTTCGTGCCGCTCTTTGACACCAGCGTGTACTCGCCGGGTGCGCAGTTCGCCCGGACCGTCACCGTCCACGGCTGCACGGTCCCCGCACCGTGCTCGACCGCCGTGACCTCCACCGCGGCGAGATCCGCGCTCGGCCGCACCCGCGTGATCGTGGTCCGCTGACCGGTCACCGAAGCGCCGGTGCCGACGACCTTGGTACCACTGGGGCAGCTGACCGAGACCGTCTTGCCCGCCGACGTCGCCGGGCTGGTGGCCTGCACCGCCACGAGCTCGTCGCTTTCCGCGTTCGGACTGGTCAGACTCAACACGAGCAGGGCCGTGCCCATCACCTTCACGTCCATCCCCCTTCAGGTCCGCGGGCCCTCTCTGCCCGCGGACCCGAAGGATGCCGCGCTCGCTTAAAGCGGTCTTAAGGTCCGTGTTCGCGCAGGTCAGGGACAGCTGACGAGGACGTCGCCAGCTGCGGCGTCGAGGCAGGTGTCCACGCCGAGGCCGCCGTTGAGCGTGTCGTTGCCGGCCAGGCCCCAGATGAGGTCGTTGCCGTTCAGCGCCGAGATGTTGTTGACCGCCGCGCTGCCGACGAGGTGGTCGACGAAGTTGGTGCCGGTCAGGTTCTCCACGTCGCTCGCGACGTTGTCCTTCAGCGCCAGCGAGTCGTAGCCGTCGTCGGTGCCGGAGCCGATGGTGACCGAGACACCCGAGTTCGGGTGCAGCGCGCTGCCGGACAGGTAGTCGACCCGGTCCGTGCCGAGGCCGCCGTAGACGAACACGCCACCGCGCTTCGGCCGCAACGTGTCGGTGCCGTCGCCACCGCTGATGGTGCCCCTCGCGCGGGTCTCGATCACGTCGTTGCCCGCCTCGCCGTACACGTTGGCCGGCATCGCGTCCGCATTGGTGTTGTCGTAGGCGATGTTGATCCGGTCGTTCAGGTCGTTCGCCCTGACCTGGATCGACGTGATCAGCTTCGTGGCGCCGAGCTCGTACAGGCAGTTCACGTTCGTACCGCTCAGCGCACAGCCCGCGCCGACGGCCAGCAGGTCACCGGAGTCGGTGATGGTGAGCCGGTGGTTCACGGTGTCCAGCCCGACGGTGATGTTGTTCGTCTTGCCGGCCTCCGCCTCGACGATCAGCACGTGGTTCTGCACGTACACCGTGGTGTGCGGCGCGGCGTGCGCGACGGCCGGCATGGCGACCGCGGCGAGGGCTGCGGCGCCCAGACCGATGAGCATTCTCATGCTGTTCTCTCCCCTTGGTGGACATTGCCTTGCGGGGAACAGCCTGCTCAGCGCCCTTTCGGCCACCTTCGAGTGTTTTTAGGGCTGTCTTTCTGCTCGTAGCAGAACGGCCCTTTGCTGTGGTCGCGGTGCTGTCACCATGACGACATGGCGGAGATCCTGGACTTCAATCGCACTCCCGAACCGCTGTGGCGCGAGGCCCTGGGCCGGAAGCTGCGCGAGGCCAGGGAGGAACGCGGCGACCGCCTGGTCGACGTCGCCGAACGGGCGGGCATCTCGGTGCAGTACCTGTCCGAGATCGAACGCGGCCGCAAGGAGCCGTCGAGCGAGATGATCGCCGCGGTCACAGGTGCGCTGGGCATCGACCTGGCCGACCTGCTGATCGGGATCGCCGGCCAGGTCCGTCACTTCCACCGCGTCCAGCACTTCCAGACGTCGCGTCCCATCGGACGACCGTCGGGCCCCGTGCTCTCGGCAGGTCCCGTGCTCATGGCCGTCGCCTAACGCTGTTCGAGCACCAGGTCCGCGAGGCCGTACTCGACGGTGCCCGCCGCGTCGAACACGCGGTCCCGGTCGGTGTCGTGGCGCAGCTCGGCCACGCTCCGGCCGGTGTGCCTGGCCAGGATCTCCTCCAGCTGCGTGCGCACCCTGACCACCTCGTCCGCCGCGAGGATCAGGTCGGGGATCGTGCCACGCCCCTGGGCCGCCGGCTGGTGCAGCACGACCCTGCTGTGCGGCAGCACGGCCCGGCGTCCCTCCGCACCCGCGGCCAGCAGCACCGCACCGGCCGCCACCGCCTGCCCCACGCACGTCGTCGCGACCGGGGCCTTGATGTAGCGCATGGTGTCGTAGAGAGCGAGCATCGCCGACGGGTCGCCGCCCTCGCAGTTGATGTAGAGGTTGATCTCCATGTCGGGGTTGTCCGACTCGAGGTGCAGCAGCTGCGCGATCAACGCGTTGGCGACCCCGGAGTCGACGCCGGTACCGAGGTAGACGATCCGCGAGCTCAGCAGGTGCGAGTAGACGTCCATGATCCGCTCGCCACGCGCGTCCCGCGTGATGACGTTGGGAATCGTGTAGGTGCTCATGCGACAGCCCCCGAGTGCAGTCCCAGCTTGTGCGTGCGGACGGGTACGACCTGCGCGAGATCGTTGACGACGTGGTCGATGAACCCGTAGTCGAGCGCCTGCTGAGTGGTGAACCACCGGTCGTGCAGCGAGTCGGTGAAGATCCGGTCGAACGGCTGGCCGGTGTCCTCCGCGATCAGCCCGAGCACGGTGTCCCTGGTGTACCGCAGGTCGTCCGCCTGCACCTCGACCTCGACCGCGGAACCGGCGATGCCGGCGCTCCCCTGGTGCATCAGGATCCGCGCGTGCGGCAACGCGAACCGCTTTCCCTTGGTACCGGCGGAAAGCAGGAACTGCCCCGCGCTGCACGCCAGCCCGAGCGCCAGCGTCGCGACGTCACACGGCACGAGCCGCATCACGTCCCGGATCGCCAGCATCGAGGGCACCGAGCCGCCCGGCGAGTTGATCCACAGCGCGATGTCCTGCCGCGGGTCCTCGCTCGCGAGCGACAGCAGCTGCGTCGCCAGCACCGTCCCGTTGTCGTCGTCGAGCGCGCCGTCGAGGATCAGGACCCGCTGACTGAAGAACCGTTCCCGCAGCCCTGGGCTGAAGAGCCTCTCGTTGTTCGTCATGCCACCGACGATGCCGTTGCGCTGCCGTGGTTCGCCGGTTTCTCTGCTGTGGGCAGATCAGCTCTCAGCAGGCACGAAGGCGGTGAGGGTCAGACGCCATCGCACGACTCCGTTGCCGGGCACGACCGCCACGGCACGAGCGGGGTCGTCGCGGTCGAAAGTGCGGCCGAGCATGGGTTCCACGCCGACGCTGCGGTACGGCTCGTCTGCCGGCCAGCCGCGAAGGTTGCGCCACAACGCGATGGAGACGGGTTGACCGGCGCACTCGACGAGCAGGTCGAGCTGGTGATCTCCATCCACCACGCGGATCTGGCCGTGTTCCAGGACCGCACCGGTCGCCGTGCCGTCGTCAGGCCCCAACGCGGCAAGGCCCGCCGGCCAGTCGCGCAGCACGGGCGCCGGATCGGTGATGAGCACCGGAGTGCCCGCGGGCGCGAGCAGACGCGCGGCGGGGCTGACGTCGAGCAGGGCGTGTGCCGCCCACACGAAGCGGTAGCCCGGCTCGGCGGTCAGTTCGTAGTCCGCGATGACCGCACCGTCGTGGGAGCCGATGTGGCGGCGGAGCGTGAACTCCGTGCAGACCACGCCGGTCTCGTCCCACGGCCTGCTCCACGCGTCGCCGTGGTCAGGTGTGCCGCGGACGGTCGGCACGCACTCCTCCAGGCCGCCCGCGTCGACGAACGGATCGCCCGGCCGCACGCTCGCGCGGGCGGCGTCAGGGCGATGCCACAGCCACTCGCGGCGGGCCGTGCGCAGCGACGTCCAGCGGCCGCCGAGAGCGTTGTCGACCTCGGCGTACAGCGGTGTGACCTGCAGGATTCACCCCTCCTCAGCCCGTTGCGCAGGCCGTTCCGTTGAGCGTGAACGACCTGGGGGCGGTGTTCCGGTCACGGAAGGACCCCAGGAATCCTATGGATACTTCGCCGCCCGGCGCGATCGTCGCCGTGTAGTGGACGTTGGTCGCGCTGACGGCCGCGCCGTGCTGCGACGAGCTCGCGTTCCACATCTGCGTGACGGACTGACCGTCGCTGAACGACCATCTCAGCGTCCAGCCGTTGACCGGGGTGCGGCTGGTGTTCTTGATCGTGACGCCACCTTGGAATCCGCCAGGCCACTGCCCGGTGATCCGGTAGGCGACCGTGCACGGCGGCGCGGGAGGAGGCGCGGGAGCCGGAGCGGGAGTCGGGGCAGGAGGCGGAGACGTCACAACGGGAGGCGCGTTCGTCGCCGTGGTGGACTTCGTCGGCTGAACACGCTTCGGAGGCGTCGTGCTGGAGGCGGTTGCGGTCGTCGTCGTGACGTCCATGCCGTTGCAGGGCAAACCCCACAGACCGCGGTTCTCCCTGGCCGCGGCGGCTTCAGCCTCGGCCAGCACACCGGCAGCACCTTGCGCGCGCAGCGCACCCTCCCACACGGCGAGGAGTGCGTAGTCGGTGCCGTCCTCGAGCCACAGGTTCACTTCGCCGGGGATGAGCGAGGTGACGCGCACCGGCCGGGACAGCAATGTTTTTGCCGCGAAAGCATTTGCGGCGGCGGCCCAGCATTCGGCTGGCGGCGCGAGCAACGAGATGAGAACGCGCTCACCGCCCTCCAGTTCGACGGTGCGGCCGTCGATCACCTGACGCACGAACGTCGGCACGTTCTCCTGCGCGTCGGTGATCAGCGTCGGCGGTTTCGACGGCACGCGGGTGACCGCGGGCGGCGCCGGGCTCTCCGCCGTGCACGCGCACGCGCAGAGAACCATGAGAAGAGACAAGAACTTCCGCACCACCAGGGACTCCCGACGCGGTCGTTGAAACTTTGACGACCGTATCGCTCAACGGGCGTTGCTGAATCCGCCGTTCGGCCTTGATCAACTACGCGAAAGGAGGTGTGGACAGTCCTCACGCGACCGTCTCGGGGGCTGCACCTCGACGACTCCGGCGTAACCGTCCTGCTCGACTGGCGCGGCGCGGGTCAGTGGCCAGCCGCTTGCCTGCTGCTCGCCCATCCGCACCGGATTGCCCCCTGCCGCACCTCACCGGTCGCCTGGCTCGCCACGGCCGGCGCCGCGGCGAGCACGAGCGTCGCCCTGCTGTCCTTTGTGGAGGGCTTTGATCCGGTCAGCCCGCCGCACCTCGGGTGACGTAGAGCTGCATACCGTCGAAGTCGAGAGTCACGTGGTAGGGCTTGTAGAAGCTGTGGGCGATGTTGCCGAGCACGTCGAAGCCGTGCCCGTCGTGCAGGTTCCGCTCGTTCGCGACGCTGTAGGCACCCGTGGCCGTGGCGTTGCCGAGGCGAACCTCCTTCGGATAGCACGGGTGGACGACCACCGCCCTGCCGCCGGCCGAGGACTCCTCCGGACGGTCGTGGTCGACGCGGATGCGCAGATCCTCGGCCACGGCCAACGACATGCCCGCGACGTTGCTGCCGGTCCCGCCGATGTTCAGGCCCACGACCCGCGGCCCGGAGCCGGCGAAGCTGCCCCTGCTGAACACCAGGTGTTCACGGACCAGCCACAACGGCAGCGGCTCCGCACCGGCCCGGTGCGCGGCCGCCCGCACCTGCCTGGCCGCTTCCGGAGTCCTGCGGCGCAGGATCAGCGACCGGCCCGCGTAGTCGATCGTGGTGAGGAAGTGCTGGAAGATCGACGTCCCGAAGATGCCACCCTCCGAGTCCGGCCCCGGCTCCTCGTCCGACCAGTGCACGGGAAGGTTGCGCAGTTCGACGCCGCCCAGCCGGAACGACTCCAGGTAGCCGTAGTAGAACCACATGGTTCTGCCCTCGAACTCGTACTGCTGCTTCGTCACGGCCTGCAGCCCGGCCTCCGCGGCCACCTTCCCCGACAAGCTCAACGGCCCGACGCGGGTGTAGAACGAGAACCGCCTCGGCCGTCCGCCGTTGACCGAAGCCTCCACCTGCGGAATCGGGTCCATCTGCTGCCACGGCAGCCGCGCGATGTCGCCGCTGATCTGATACGGCTCGCCACGGACCGCCTCGTACCACTTGGCATCGGTCTCCAAGCCGGCCGCTCGCCAGTGCGGCGCGGCGACGGACAACTTGCCCTGCCGGTTGTAGCAGTCGGCCAGCAGCCGGTTGTTCCCCTGGTCGCCGGGCGCCAGGGCGACCGCCGTGCCGAGGTACTTCTCGGCGTCGGCGAACTTGTTGCTCAACAGCGCCACATATCCTCGCCGGCTCGCGGCGTGCACGTTCTTGGGGTCGTTCCGCAGGATTTCCTCGTACGCGCGGCCTGCCTGTTCGAACTTCCCCGCCTTGAACAGCGCGTCCGCGTCTCCCCCGGTGCCGGCCTGTGCTTCGCCCATCAGCGGCGTGGCCGCGGCGGCGCCGGCCATGACGGCGGCGGCGCGCAGCACCGAACGCCGGTCCCAGTTCCCCTCAGTAGCCATGGAGCCAGTCAAGGGAGTGCGGTGTTGCCGGGGCGTATCAGGTTTTCGATATGGCGGCGATATGCACTGACCGTCCGAAGTGGACGAAAAGCGGCCGCCCGTCCGTGATCACCCCGAACCGATCCCTGGTCCACCCCGAGCAACCTTCTGGCACGGTGCAACCCCGGATGACCGAAGTGCGTAGCAAGGGCGATGCAGAGCCGAGGAGGACACGCAGTGCGACGGGACAACGAGTTCGCGGAGTTCTTCACGAGCCGTTTCGATGCGGCACGCCGCGCGGCGTACGCGCTGTGCGGCGACTGGGGAGACGCCGAGGAGATCGCCCAGCACGCGTTCGTGCGGATCTACGTGCACTGGTCCAGGGTGCGCAGCGAAACCGCCGACGCCTACCTGAACACTGTCGTGACCAGGTTGTTCCTGGACACCCGCAGGCGCGTCCGCGGCCGGGAGCACCCGGTGGCCGACCCGCCGGAACAGGCGGAGCACGCCGGCTTCGCGCCCGACGAGCGGCAGGCGTTGCTCAGCGCCCTGCGGCAGGTGCCCGCACGGCAGCGGGAGGTGCTGGTGCTGCGTTTCCTGCAGGACATGTCCGTCGAGCGGACCGCTGACACGCTCGGCTGCACGGCCGGCACCGTGAAGAGCCAGACCGCACGGGGCCTGAACACTCTCCGCGACGCGTACCGCGCCGAACTGGGCGAGCCCGCGCCCGCTCCGCAGACGTCGGTCGACGACGTGATGCGCCGAGGACGCCGCCGAGTGTTCGCGCAGCGGGCAACCGGTGTCGTGGGCGTCCTCCTGGTCGTCGCGGGAGTCGGCGTCGGCGCGACCGCGTTGAGCTCCGCACCCACCACGCCGCTGCCACCCGCGGACACCATCACCGTCACGACCACCACACCGACGACTGTTCGCGCCGAGGTCGGCTGGCCGAGGCTCAACGAGCCCACCCGGACTCCCACGCTCACCATGAGCCCGATGTCCGGCGTGCCCCCGATGACGTGCGAGCAGAAGGGAACACCGCAGCTGGCGGGTTGGCCGGGCATCATCGAGGCACCCAGCAACGTGCGTGCCGCGTTGGAGCGGGCGATTTCCGGTCCGGTCCAGCACCACGTGACTCCGCCGAGAAACCCCGGCGAACGCAATTCCCACGCCCTGTGGGCGAACGCGGGCCACGGCAGCATCTGGTTGCGGGCGGGCACGTTCACCGGCAGCCCGCTGGCTCACGCGGACGACCAGAAGTGGGCGATGGGCGACTGCGTGGCACCGAAGAGGCACGTTCTCGCGAACGGCACGGTCATCCAGCTGCACGTGGTCCGAGAGGGAATGCCGGTGCCGACGCTCAACCAGCTGCTGATGATCTACACGCCGGCGGGCCGGACCTACCAGATCTCGTTGTCCAACCACAGCGGCGAGTTCTTCCTGAACGAGGGCTTCGACCAGGAGAAGGGCGGCCATCCGGAGCTCCCGCTGAGCGAGCAACGCCTGGCCGAGATCGGCCAGGCCGTGGCAGAAGCAGCCTAACCCCACCGCCACACCGTGCTGGCCTCTCCAAACGGGGGCCAGCACATCCGCATGCCGTCATTGAGCCGATGCCGCCACCGCAGAATTCCAGCCGACCGCCACCACCCGGAGATTCCACAATGGAATCCCCAGGCCAAGCGAAGCGACACCCACTGAGGGGCCGAACGAACCGACAACCACGGCCGAGAGCCAAGCGAAGCGGAAACCCTGACAGGGCCGAACAAAGCAACGACCCCAGCAAGGCAGGCGAAGCAAGAACCCCGGCAGGGCGGCGCAAAGCAACAACTTCGGCTGGGCCGGGCAGAGCAACGCCCCCGGTAGGAGCCGGCAAAGCGACAACCATGGCTGGGTCGAACGAACGTGACGACCACAGCGGAGTCGAGCGAAGCGACGACCATGGCCGGGTCAAGCAGCGCAACACCCCGGTAGGGCTGGGCGAAGCAACAGCCCTTGGCTGGGTCGAGCGAAGCGAAGACCCGACGATGACCAAGGCCAGGGGTCGAGCGAAGCGAAGACCCAGCGGGGTCCCAGGAACGGGGGTCGAGCGAAGCGAAGACCAGGCGGGGGTCCGGGGGCGCAGCGCCCCGGCTGGGGTCTGGGGGCTGGGGGCTGGGCCCCCAGAAAACACCACGATCGAGGCAAGGTCTGCGCATTCCGCAGTCATAGGACACCCGAAGATCGTGCCCCCGGTGCGCCTCGTACAACATCTACACACTCCCGCACCCGTCGTGAGCTGCAGGTTTCCGCCACCGTGGAAGTGCCACGGGGGCGTCGTCGCTCTGGCGGTGATGCGCGATGAGCCGGAACAAGATCATTTACGGCCTGAACGACCTGCAGGCCGACGGCCTGGCTTGCCCACAGTGTGGAGCGAACTACCTGCAGGTCATGATTGCGTCGGTGCCCGTTGGGCGCTCGGTGACCGGATCCCAGGTTCACGCCTGTGTCGGGCAGCGTGCCGAGTCAGCCAAAGCAGCGATCGAGGCTGGGCACCGAGTAGGTGGTGCGCGATGACCGCCACCGCTGGTCACGATCGTTCGTTGTGGGTGCAGTGCGCGTGCACGGCCCTGGTCGCGCTCGGCGCGGCGTACGCCTCGTACCGGCACGGGCGCGAGTTCGCGCTCCGCTTCGGCGCGGACGAGACAACCGCAGCGATCTGGCCGCTGATCGTGGACGGCTTGTTGACCACGGCGACGGTGGAGCTGTGGAAGACCGGTCGCGGTAGCGGGCGCTGGAAGGCCTGGCTGGCGTTCGCGTTTGGCATCGTGCTCTCGCTTTGCGCCAACGTGGCCGCGGCTCCGGAGTTGAGCGTGTTCGCCGTAGCAGTCGCGGCGTGTCCACCATTGGCACTGCTGCTGGCGGTGGAGCTGCTCAATCACGCGCTGAAGCGTCGTCGCGCCGAGACCACGACCGAGACCGACGAGACGCCCGAAGGCGCTGAGGAGGCCACGCGAGTTGTGCGTCTCTCGACTGCTCTCGAAAGGTCTCGTCCGATCGGTGAGCCGACCGCAGAGCAGCGGATGTGGACTCACTTCATGACGGAGCGGTCGAAAGGCCGCACGCCAACCGGCGCGGAATTGGACCGCATCGCGGGCACGAACGACTACGGCCGTCGTGTGCTACGGCGATGGCGCGCAGCCGCGCACCGCCCATCCGAGCAGGTCCATGATCGCAATGACATTGCCCACTCGGCACCTCAGTCGCCGACCTATGCCATCAGTTCGCCGGGAATCACGACGTGAATCCATCCGGCCGCGCCCTCATCTCGCAGACACTAGCGAGCTGAAGCGCGGGCAGCGGGACCCGAGAGCGGCGAGCGAAGATCCACATTCGCCGGGTGATGACGCCTCGCAACACGTACGGCTTCTCCCGAGAAGACGCTATCCATCCTTAGGGGATGGGGCGGACTACTCACTAACAACATCTCTTAGTCGCACCCATTTCTTGGGTGCCCCATTCTCATCGGGTCGAGACTCCGAGATCCAACGTTCCGGAAAAAGTCGGTCCAGCGCTTCCTTGACCAACTTCATACCCCAGTCCCGACCGTCATCTGTCTGTCGCGCGTGAAGTGGCACCTTTTCTGCAAGTAGGTATCCGATTCGCCCCCACTTGATTCCCTCAGCGGTGGAGATCTTGCCTTGGAATTCCTTTTTGTCTCGCAGGTGTGCAATGACGTGATCTCAACGAGTTTCAGGTGAGCCGTCCGTACTCGAAATGGGTGAGTACGAGTGCGGCTTTGACGATGTGGCCGATCTTGCGTGGGCTGGTGGTGAAGTGCCGCAGGGCGCGCCAGCGCC
>NZ_BAABBE010000045.1:0-46594 GCF_039537795.1 Lentzea roselyniae | reverse complement strand
TCGGGTTACCTTCGCACTCGCGCCGTAGTGACCTGAACGATCCCGGTTTGCGTCTGGCCGGTGCGGTGATCGATTGCGGGATGGTGCGCGCCCTGCATGGCAGTGCCCCGGCCAGTAGCTTTGGTCGTGGGCACTGCTCCAATCGCGCGTGGAGATCAGGCTGGCGGGATGCACTACGGCGAAGCCCTCCGTTTGGCGGCCGAGGACATCGCGACACTCGATGCGCGAGAGACGGCATCCGGTGACCACTGACCAGATCCTCGACCGAGTGATGCCGATGATGTCCACGTGGTGGCACAGAGTTGACGCCTGGCACGACAACCTGCTCATCGGGACGGCTGCCTGGCCTTGGCTCGTTGTGGTGGTATGCGCCGACTACGTGATAGCTCGCGCCGTCCTCGGCGTGTTCTTGTTCTTCTCGCGCTGGTTCTGGAGGCGCTTGCTCGCGATTCCGCTGCTGCTGCAGCGCACGGCCGCGGACACCGGCGATCCTCGGCGGCTTCGATTCGCGGTGCTGTACTCGTTCCGAACCACCAGTCTCCGGCTCGACCGCGCGCCCACATCAGCTGATCGTCTCGACTGGACCGTGTTCTACGACGAGCATTTCGGCCTCTTCGGCTGGGAGAACGCGAGCACGACGATCGGCCGATGGAGCCTGGGGGCACACGTGAAGCCACCATGCTCCCACCGCAGGCAACCCTGACGTCAAAATTCGCGAACATCGACCTGGGCGATCAAGCCCTGCCGTCCGGCTTCATGAACAACCGCCGTCACAGAAGGCGAACAAACTCACCGGATGCTGGGCCACCGTCAACCCGCCCCGCCCCGGCGGCGTTCACGAGCAGGCCACACGCGAACGCTGGAACAAGGTCCACGATCTACTCGGCCAAGGAGTCGGGCTGCTCGACTGCGCCCGCCGCCTCGGCGTGGCTCTGAACACGGTCAAACGCTACGCCCGCATGCCCGAACCTCAGGCCCTGCGCATCACCCCGACCTACCGCCCGACCCCTACCGTGAACATCTGCGCGGCCGCCGCGCGGCCGATCCCGCGATCCCTGTCACCCTACTGCTCGCGGAGATCCGCAAACTGGGCTACACCGGCAGCGCCAACCTTCTGGTCCGCTACCTCAACCAGGGCCGCGCCGAAGGCGACCGCCCCGTCACGACCTCCCGTCACGCCAGTCGCCTGCTGCTCACCAAACCTGAGAACCTGCGCCCGAAGGACACGACCCTGCTGGAGAAAATCGCCGCAGCCTGCCCAGAGATGACCGCACTCGCCAGGCTGATACGCGGCTTCGCCACACTGCTGACACCGGCCGCGGGCAACGACGTGAAGCTCACCGAGTGGATCGCGGAGGCTCGCGCCGTCGATCTGCCGCATCTACGCAGTCTCACCAACGGCATCGAGATCGACCGGTCCGCAGTGGACGGTGCCGTCACCCTGCCCTACCACAACGGCCGCACCGAAGGCGTCAACACCCGCACCAAAAGAATCATGAGACAGATGCACGGACGCGCGGGATTCAACCTTCTCCGCCACCGCATCCTTCTGCCCTGACGGCCACTCCGCGTCACCACCGACTACGAGCCAGAGCCGCTCGTTTGACAGTGTGTGAGCCCGTCCTGGCGTGCGGGCGTGGTGAGCGGACAAAATTGGTGCGGGCCGGGCTGGGTGACGCCGAGGGTCCGTGGTGCCGAGCGAGCCCGTTTGACAGCCTGGCGCGGGGATCGTGGGTTGTGGGCCCGTGAATTGTTGCCAGTGAGCACGTGGAACAGAGTGCGTTCTGTTACCGGATCCCTCCCGGCTCGGCCCGCCGCAAGAACGACATGAAACTTCGCAGCTCGTGGAGGTCCGCTATGAGCGAGACCGTGACAGTCGATGACGGCATGGAGATCGCTTCTCACGGGTCGCCGGTCTGGACATCGGCAAGCGAGAACTTGTTGCCTGCGTTCGGGTTCCGGACAAGAACGGCAGGTTTCGTTCCCAGACCAAGACGTTCTCGACGATGACGCGGGGGCTGCTGGACCTGGCCGGGTGGCTGGCCGCTCATCGAGTGCAGGTGGTGGCGATGGAAGCCACCGGCGCGTACTGGAAGCCCGTGTTCTATCTGCTGGAAGCCTCGTTCGAGGCACAGCTGGTCAACCCGCGTGATGTCAAGCAGGTCAAGGGACGTAAGACCGATGTCAAGGACGCCCAGTGGCTGGCCCAGCTGGTCCAGCACGACCTTGTCCGTTCCTGTTTCGTCCCGCCACCACCGATCCGGGACTTGCGGGAGCTGACGCGTCAGCACACGCATCTGGCCCGCGATCGAGCAAGGGTGATCAACAGGTTGGAGAAGCTGATCGAGGAGAGCGGCCTGAAGATCTCTTCGGTCACCTCGAACACGCTGGGCGCCTCCACCAGGGCGATGCTGGAGGCGATCGTGGCCGGCGAGCGCGATCCGGCCACGCTGGCTGAGATGGCCAAAGGACGGTTGCGGGCGAAGATCCCGCAGCTGCGGGAGGCGTTGCAGATCGCCCGGTTCAGCGACGCCTCGGCGTTCATGATCGGCCAAGTGCTGGCCCAGATCGACATGCTCGACGCGCAGCTGGCCGCCTACGCGGTCAAGATCGAGCAGGCGATGCGTCCTTTTGCGCGAGCCAAGGAACTGTTGATGACCATCCCTGGGATCTCTGACCGGATCGCCTGCGGCATCATCGGTTCCATCGGGACCGACATGACCGTCTTCCCCACTCCAGGTCATCTCGCCTCCTGGGCTGGGGTCTGCCCAGGCAACAACCGCTCCGCCGGCCGGGAGCTGTCCTCGGCCACCACCCACGGCGATCCTTATCTGCGGGGCTGGCTCGGGATCGCAGCCGGCATCATCGCCCAAACCCGCAGCCACCCCAACTACTTGAAGAGCTACTACCACCGGCTGCGGAAACGCCGCGGTCCGCTACGCGCTCAAGTCGCCGTCCAGCACAAGATCCTCACCGCGACCTGGCACATGCTCACCCACGACGTCGCCTACCACGACCTCGGCCTCGACTACTTCGACCACAAGCCCCGCTCGCTCCAACACCAGGCACAACGCGCCCGCAGGCTCATCGCCGAACTGATCGAGCAGGGCTACGACGTCTCCCAGCTGATCCCCGACCACGCCGCCTGACCACACGAACACCAGAAGTCGCCCTGGGGCTATTTAGGGAACAGACCCAGGAGACCGCGCGGATGAATCTAGGGAACAGTCCCGAGAAAAACGACATCGGCCGAAGTTCGGACACAGCGAGAACATGACCCATTAAGAGCAATGTGTACACCCGTATGGGCCATAACGAACCTGGTGAATGCGCGATGTTGTGTGTGACGGACTTGACCGCCGAGGAAGCGAGGACTGCGCTGTGTGCGACGCGTCGGAGGAGGACACCGGTTGGTCCCGTCGACGGTTTCTGGCGGCTTCGCTCGGGACAGGCGCGTCACTGATTCCGATCGGGCGGCTGTTCGCGGGTGCTGCGGAGGGGGGTGAGCCACCGCCCGGCTTTCCGTCGTCCATCGTGGTGTACCGGCAGGCATACCGGAACTGGGCGCATGAGATCGAGGTCGACGGCGTGTGGACGTGCGAGCCCCGCACCGCTGAGGATGTCGTCCTGCTGGCCAATTGGGCGCACGTGCACGGGTACACGTTGCGGGCGCAGGGCTTCCGGCACGGCTGGGCGCCGCTGACGGTCCCGGGCGTGGAGACCTCCGCCAAAACCGTTCTGCTGGACACGAGGACGTACCTCACCGCCGTCGAGGTCGTGAACGCGTCGCCGTCGGCGGTGCGCGCGCAGACCGGTATCTCCATGGACGCTTTGCTGCAGTTCTTGGAAGACAACGGGTTGGGTGTCACGAACACACCGGCCCCCGGTGATCTCACGCTGGGAGGTGTGCTGGCGATCAACGGTCACGGCAGCTCCCTGCCCGCCGCCGACGAGGTGTTGAGCGAGGGACACACGTTCGGCTCACTGAGCAACCTGGTGGTCTCACTGACCGCGGTGGTCTGGGACAACGCGCGCCGTCGCTATGCGTTGCGCACCTTCCACCGTGGTGAACGGTTGTGCTCTGCGCTGCTGACCTGTCTGGGCCGGGGATTCGTCACGGAGGCCGTGCTCCGGGTCGGTGTGAACAGCAACCTGCGGTGCGTCAGCACGGTGGACATCTCCGCCGCGGAACTGTTCGCCGCGCCCGGCACACCGGGAGCACGAACGTTCGCAGGTTTCGTGGAGGAGACGGGGCGCGTCGACGCCATCTGGCTCCCGTTCACGGATGCCCCTTGGCTGAAGGTGTGGACCGTCAGTCCGATCAAACCCAAGTCGTCACGGGAAACGCGCGAGCCCTACAACTACCCGTTCTCGGACTCAATACCCGAGGAGATGGCGGAGCTCTACCGGCAGATCACGGAGGGCGCGACGTTTCTCGCGCCGACTCTGGGCCAACTGCAGTACGAGGTCGTCGCCACCGGACTCGTCACGACGCGGTCGGCGGATCTGTGGGGCCGGTCGAAGAACCTTCAGCTCTACATCAAGCCGACCACGGCACGCCTGCACGCCAACGGGTACGCGATTCTCACCCGACGCGCGAACCTTCAGCAGGTGCTGCACGAGATCGCCACCCGCTACACCGAACTGCTCGGCGAGTACGCGGCTCGGGGCGACTACCCGATCAACGGGCCTGCCGACTTTCGGGTGACCGGTCTCGATGTGCCAGGGGACGTGAGAGTCGCCGGTGCCCGCGCACCCGCACTGTCGGCAGCCAGGCCGCATGACGCGCATCCCGAGTGGGACATCGCCGTGTGGCTGGACATCCTGACCCACCCCGGCACCGCGAGCTCGAACCGGTTCTACCGCGAGCTCGAGGAGTTCCTGCTGAGCCGCTACTGCGGCGTGGACGCGATGGTGCGCGTGGAATGGTCGAAGGGCTGGGGCTACACCGACTCGGCGCGCTGGGCGAGCGAAACCCTGCTGTCGCACAGGATCCCGGAAAGCTACCGCACGGGTTCGGACGTGGACTGGAACTGGGCGGTGCATGCGCTCGACACGCTCGATCCACACCGGGTGTTCACCAACTCACTCCTCGACACGATGCTGCGCTGATCCGCAGCTCCGGCGGAAGAACGAGGGCGACAGTCCATTGCGGATGAGCTCGTGGGCGTCTTCACCGTGGCCGGTGCAGCGGCACCGCCTTCACCACCGCGTTCCTCGACGCCGTGCTTCGTCGAACACGCACGGATCGAGTGAATGGAATATCAATCGGATGAGAAGGGAACAGTCATGAACCGACGACGATTCACCATGGTGGCCTGTGCCGCGGCGCTGGTCACAGGCTCGATCACGGTGTTGATCACGCCTGCCTCGGCAGCCGGCGTCAACGCGAGTTGTAAAGGCTCGTTCAGATCGACGTTCTCTCCCTCCATCATCGCGACGGTGAGGTCGGTTACCAGCACGACCAACAGCCAGTACAACGACTGCGTGACCGGACGGCCCGGCGATGGGCACAACTCTTCGACGAACGAAGTGTCGTGCCAGAGCGTCCGCACCACCGTTGCTCCGGTGGAGGAAACGATCACCTGGGACTACAGCGAGGAGCCCAAGCAGAGCAAGATCGTTTACAACAAGGTCGATGTCGACGGTCCAAGCGTCATCTGGGAAGGCAAAGTCGCGTCCGGCCGTTTCCAGGGCGACTCGGCCAGGAAGGTGATGCAGGTGACGTCCTGGAACCAGGACGGGTACCAGTGTCTGTTCCCGCAGAACGATGTCTTCAGCGGCGAACTCACGGAAGTCGGCGGCGACACGGAAATCACGATCACGTCGATCCGGTGATCGGAAAGCTGGAGCGGCGCATGTGAAGGAAGGGCCGTCATCCTCCGAACCGCTCCCCGGAAGTTGGACTGGGAATCCAGTTCTGACTCTCGGGGAGTGGTTCGTTGCATCCACGAAGCTCGTTGTCTGAGCGGCAGCGGGAGACCGCTGTCGCGTTGTTCGAGGCCAGGTATGGCCGAGACGCCGCCGCGACCCGGTTGGGAGTGTCCGCTGCCGCGGTGCGACGCTTGCATGATCGTTGGAGGCTGTGGAGCGCGGGAGCGCTGATGAACAAGCCGGGCAAACGGCTGTACACGTTCGAGTTCAAGCTCGAGGTCGTGTGCCGCCGCGCGATGGGTCCGCCCCGAACGGGTGGCGAAGTGGGGCACCGCGCCTGGACCAGCGACCGCCAACTGCGGCACTCCTCGTGGCGCGGGCCACGCCCCGATCGCTCGCCCGACGGCGTGAAACTTCCGGTTCGGTGATCGTGGACCGGGCGGTCGAAGCAGGTCGGCCAAGCAGGGTCCACGTCAATTTCGTGGACGACCAACGGTAGGGTTTTGCAAAGGTGCAGCTCGATCGGGTGGCGTCGTGCGCGGTGGTCACCGGACCGTCGGATAGTGGCCGCATGAGGGCCTTGCACGCGACAGCAGCGACCTTGCTGGTGGTTTTGGTGTGCCCCATCCCAGCGGACGCCGCGGCGAACCCGTGCGGCGAGTCGGAGCCGATCTACGCCGTCGCGAACGCCGATCAATCGGTAACGGCGCTGACGGTGCACACGAACACCGACAAGGTGATCCGACGTTCACAGCCGTTCAGGTACGCGGGCTTTTTCACCACGGCGGCAGTGCCCGCCACCAGTGAGCACATCTACGTCCACCAGTCGGACACCTATGGGCTCAAGCGGCCGACCTTCACGGCGGTGTCGCTCAACGACGACTCCGTGTCCACACTCCGGCCTGCCCTGATCTTGACGCGGCCGCCCGTCGTGAGCGCGGACGGCAGCCGCGCCTACCTGCGGGGGCTGGACGATGTACGGGTCTTCACCTTTGCCGACGGGACAACGAAGACGGTCCTGACGCTCAAGAGCATCAGCACGATGGCTGTGAGCCCCGACGGGACGCGGCTGTACGTCACCACGTCTACTTCCAAGCTGGTGCAGTACCTGAGTGCCGACGGTGCGCACGTCACAGACGTGGTGACGGGGGGTGTGCCCTCCTCCCCCGTGGTCAGTCCCGATGGCGCGTTCGTCTACGTCGCCATCGGCGGCCGGTCGCCGAAGATCGCCAAGTACGACGCGAAGGACCTTCGGCTCGTGGCGGAGCTCACCGTGGACAGCTTCTCGGACAATCTGGTGCCGAGTCCCGATGGTTCGCGGTTGTTCTACAGAGACGCCAAATCGATTGCTGTAGTGGATACGACCACGATGTCGGCCGCAACGCGGTTCGGCCTGATAGGCAGTTTCGTGCTCTCGCCCAACGGCGGATGCCTCTACGCGATCAAGCCCGTTCACGAGGGTGGTGGCGTGTTCAGGATGAGCTCCACCGGCGAGGGGCTGAGGCAGGTCGATCTCGGCCCCGGCGTGCGGACGATCGCCTTCCGGTGGGCGAAGGCGAAGGAGGGGCCGTGAGAGGTCGTGTGCTGCTCGCGGTGCTGGCGACCGCGCTGATCCACGTTCCGGCGGCATCCGCCGCGGATGACGACTGCGGCGCCGAGGTCGTCCACTTCGCCGGAAAGTACACCGGCGGCGACATGGATGGACTGCTCGAAGTCGAGCTGACGGTCGGCACCACGGGAGCGTCGACCGCGACGGTCAACACCCCTGACGGCGCGCTGACCGGCGAGGGGCAGGCCTCGCTACCAGAGCCGGAGATATCCTGGTAGAGCTCACGTTCACCGTCGACGGCGAGAAGTTGCCAGTCGAGCTCGAAGGCGTGTACTGGGAGTGCGCGGCACCGCCGACCGTCGACGAAGTGACGTTCCTCGACCGGATCGAGGACTGGATCGTCGTGAGCCGGGCGGACACCTCGACGGCCATGACGCCACGCGGCCTCGAACTCGATGTGGCGTGAGTGGTTGCCGATGTAGCCAGGCGCACACGTTCCCACCTCCCTGGCGAGGATGTGCCACTCCATGAGACTGATCTTGGTGCACCCCCGTGAGATGGCCGAGAACGCACAGGGGCCCGGAAAGCTGGCCGTGGACGAGCGGACGGCCGAGGTCGTGAAGTGTGTCCTCGTCGAGCCGCCGCGCCGGGCTGGGCCGGCACCAAGACTCGCCACCCGGGTCGTCACTGTCTGATGTGGACTTTCCCAGCTCTGGCTTTCCCTTCTCTGAGACGGTATACACCGGCCTGCCGGGTGCCGCCGGACGAACGGGGGTGGACTCCAGCTAGCTAGGTGCGAAGCTCGATCTTGAGATAGTCGCCGTTGCCCGGCCCGTGTGCGGTGATCTTCGCGGACGGTTGCGAGTTGTCCGCACTGGGCGTCCAGACGCCGTAGCCGCCGAGGGCGACGGCGTCATAGCTGCGCGGGTACTTGTTCTCGCGGCGGAGGAGCGCCGTGAGGGTGACCGCGGCGGGTGTGCCGTCGCTGGTGAGCACGAGGTTCGACTGGACGATCGGCGTGATGAGGTCCAGCTCGATGACGGTCGCCGAGGCTGATCCGGTGCCGATTGGCGTCTTCAGCTCTTTGTCGGAGAACAGCTTCAGCTTGCAGCAGTACACCAGGCCGGGTACCGGCGTCTGGGGCAATGTCAGGCCCGCCCGCTGTGCGTAGATCGTCACCATGCCGTCGGCGGCGGCCACGGCAGGCAACGCCGTCGACATGATCCCCGCTGCCGCAGCGCCTTTGAACAGTCCACGTCGGTTCATGTTCCGCAGGATGCGCCTGGGGTGCGAAGATCGCAGGCCGCGTCACCCGATGGGTAGGTGATGGTGCGGCCCCACCCCTTTCGATCCGATCTGCGCGCCGAACGAGCCTCTTTCCACGAATCCCGATGACCTGGTACGGCGACAGCGGCCACGGCGCCTGCCGACAGTCATCAACGAAAAACCAGAGCCTGGCTGCGATCTCGCCCGTCTGGTGGACCAGCTCCAACCCGAACAACGACCCGCTTCCTGAGCAAACCGGCTTTCCACCGCCTCGCCAAGCCGGGCCTCGGCAACGCTTCCGGCGTCACATGGAGATCGTGCATGAGTGCCGTAGCTGGGTGGGCGTTGACCCTGCGGCCCTCACCCAGTACGACCTGATCGGGTGCAAAACGGCCGGTGATCATGCGGGTTCTATCCGCTGCGGGAACATCGGAGCCGACGAGCAGCAGTTCCCGCAGAGGTGTTGGGTGCGATGAAAGGTGTCCCGGTACTGCTGATCGGCTTGTTCCTGGCTATCAGCGCGGACACAATCCCACCGCTTCAGGCATCGGAGTTCTGTCAGGCCTCAGGGCTGACCATCGCCGACGGAACACAGATCAAGCAGCCCAACTGTGTCAGTCTGGAGATCGGCGAGATCCCGTCGGTCGACAACATGGTCTCCGCGGTCATCGTCAACCCGAAGAACGCTCAGACGATTCGCAAGGGCGTGCCGTTCACGGTGGAGGTCAAGGTCGCGAACCTGGCTACCGGCTTTTTCACCGACCCGGAGTTCGACTACTACCAGATCCAGCAGACGCTGGATGACAACGGAACAATCCAGGGGCACAGCCACGTCGTGATCCAGCGGCTCAACGGGTCGAACGTCCCGGATCCCCGGGTCTTCGCCTTCTTCAAGGGGTTGAACGACGCCGCCGTCAACGGTGTTCTCTCGGTGACGGTGTAGAACGGGCTGCCCCAGGCCGGCCGGTATCGCGTCTGCACGATGAACACGTCGAACTCGCACCAGCCCGTAGTCATGCCGGTGGCGCAACACGGTGCACAGGACGACTGCGTCCGCTTCATCGTCGAATAAGGCGGCGAGGAACCAGTTCGTCGCCGCTGCGCCTGATGTACCTCATTCACTACCTCGGCACGTCCGGTACGCAGATCATCTGCGCAACCCACTCAAACGTCGACATCGCCGAAGTGGACGAGGGCAACCAGGGGTTCAGGCTTGTGAGCGCGGAACTGCTCGTCTCCCCTCCGTCCAGGGCAACGTGAAACGGCAATCGTCACGCTCAGTCGAGCGGGTCCACCTGCCACTGCTGAGCAGTGTCATCCGCCTTGCATTCGACGACACGAACCTTCGGCCCCCCGCCCTGGTTGGGGCCCCACTTGTCCGCCCGCCAGCAACCGCGTCGCAGTTCCACACCTGCGACACCACCGAAGATCAGCTTTTCGCTCTTTTTGTAGAGCCATTGGCCGTCCGGGTAGCCGTAGCACTTGCTCCGGTACACGGCGGTGTCATCGAGTCCGTTGCTGTAGAGGCAGTAGAAGGTCGCAAGGTCGGGGATGCCCGGACTCTTGTCCACTGCCGTCCGCAGGATGTTGAGAGCTGGATCGTCTTCGTCGAGGTGCTCTTGTTCCTTCAAGCGAGGACCTTTCTCGATCCGGAACTGCTGCAGCACGTCCTCGGCGCTGCAGTCGGCGTAGCCGATGTAGGCACCGCGGAAGTCCGGTGACACGCTGACACACTTGTCGTTGCCCAGGTTCTTGATCTGGAACTTCTTGCCGATCGCCGGGAACCCAGCACCGCTGTCGAACGCATGCGCCGGAACCGGCGCCACTGTGGCGATCGCCAGTCCGAGCACCACCATGAACACGAGTCGCTTCCGGTACATCACACCTCACCTCGTCCCAGGCCGGGGCGGCTCGCCGGGCTCGACGGTGTCGGGCACCGAACAGGTCCCCTCCGCGGTGGCTCTGGCCAGCTCGTCACCACGCATGTCCCACACCACAACGATGTTCTTGCGCACGTACTCAGTGCCCACCGGAATGTTGTGGCCAAGGACGTTCTCCATGCCCAGCCCGCCCGAGATCGTGCCATCCGGTTTCTCCGCCAACATGTTCCCCTGCTTCATGACGGCCCAGTTCGGCACCTCCTCGCCGTCCTTGGTCATCCAAGTCCACTGGGCCGCATGCACATACCTGTCAGGCGTGAACCCGCTACCCTCGAACTTCGCGTGGAACGCGGCGTAGCTCGCCCTGCGCTTCTCGCCCTCGACCTCGATCTCGTAGTTCTTGATGCTGCACAGCACGTTCTCCAGTACGAGCGTGGGGGCGCGTGTCTCGGCACGCGCGGACGCGTGAGCCCATGGAAGCGATAACAGGCTGAGCGCGGCGAAAGTCAGGCAAAGTCGCCGCCGGGCGGCTTGTGCGCCTGGGGATGACATGATGACCTCCTCGAAGAGGGAAGTACCGATATCACCAAAAAGCGTGCACACGTAATCCGAACTTACTGTACGGATTACGTGCGCAGACGAATAGTTACACAATGCGGTGACGCTCTATTACTCGTTCGAGGACCAGATCGCAGCCAGTTCTCAGCTCTGGGGCGACATCACACGTTCGCGCGTTCATTCAGGAGACAAACGCAGGCCACCGCTGGATCATGTCTTACAAGTCCGCCGGCGCGACCTGGTTCGATTCTGGGTTGTGGCATGAGCTGACCGATGAGCAGCAGCGCGTGGTGAACCGTTGTCGGCGCGCTGGTGCTGCAGGTCGCCCGCGGGTGAATGACCGTCAGGTGATCAATCCGTCACTGTCGGGTGTGCGGCGCGGCGAAGTACTGGTTCGAGGCCGGCAGGAACAGCAGTACGGCCGCTACGACCGTCATGACCGTGGAGACAACGCCGGCGACCGAGAATCCGCCGATGGCCAACGCCAGCACCCCGAGGACGGTGAGGATGGTGAGAATTATCCGGGCCCAGTTGCGCCCCGCTCGCGCCTTGAACGCGAACAGCACGAACAGGCCGGCCAAGACCAGGGCGATGACGACACCGACGATGAGGCTGGTGGTCACCAGCGTGTCGAGCTGTGCCTCGCTGAACTGTCCGGCATCCGGCCGGGTGCGGACCTCTTCCAGCAGCGTGTCGCGCTGAGTGAAACCGAACAGGGCACCGATGACGGACAGCACCGCTCCGGCGATCCACAGCCAGAACGACACCTGGACTTCCCTTGGTGCGGGACTGGCCGGTTCAGCCCGGCCGCGGAGTTCTGACTCGGAGAGCGGCGGTGGCGCCGGAATCCTCGACTCTTGATCACCTGATCCATGTGGAGTAGTCACACCTGGGAACTTAAGACCGGTGACGAGCCTCAGCCACTTGACGCGGACCCGACGGTGCCGCACGTCGCGGTCCGGCAGGCCGATCTCCGGCACAAACCTGGCCCGCAGTTGCCGGTTTGGTCGCAGTACTGATCGATTCCCGACACCAGCACTTTTCACTCGTCCGAGTGCGCCACCGCGCGTGGTCGCCGGGCGCTGCACGGTGGTGACCATGACGAAGCGAGCGCTGACGGCGGAGCGGGCGCGAGTGGAGGCGATGCCTCGCTCATCGCATGGATCTTGGAGCTGGCATGCCTTGATCCACCGGGCTGGGACTGGTCCGACCCGTTTTGACCACGCGGGGCCCCGATGGCACCTGGGGCTGGCCCTCAGCCGATGTTCGTGACGATCCTGCCGGTCTTGTTGAAGCCGGGATCCGGATCGCCGGTGAAGCGATACCGCGCCACGAGCACGTCGCGGTCCGCGCTTCCGGGGGCACGCGTCGTGCCGACCGCCACGATCTGGGCGCTGCTGTCGGCGAGAACGCCCGTGCCCTCCGTGTCACCGGGAATCGCCAGGTCGACGAGGTAGCCCTTTTTGGCAAGGTCGGTGTGCAACCGGCCGTCAGCGTTGTAACGGACCACGGTGAGCCGTCCCGGCGCCTCCTTGCTGATGCGTGTGGTGCTCACGACCAGAACGCGGTCGGTGTTGTCCAGCACCACGCCGCCCGCACTGTCGAGCCCGCTCTTGCCGTCGACGACCAGGTCGGTGCGAACCTTGCCCTTGGTGCCGAACCGGGGGTCGAGCTGGCCGCTGAGCTTGCCGGCGCTGATGTACCGGCTGACCGAGAGGTCGTCGTCGCGCACGCCCACAATGACGATTTCCTCCGTCTTCATGAGGCCGAGCACGACGCCCGAGCCGGGGATCTCGCTGTCCCCGCTGATCGCGATCCCGGTACCTGCCCCGCCGAACCTCTTGTCGAGCGCGCCGCTGTCGAAATGTGTGGCCAGGACGAGCATCTCGGTGGCTTCCGTGCTCACCTTCGTTCCACCGACGACCACGATGCTCCCGCTGTTCTGCAACAGCACGCCTGCCGCGTGGTCGTCCGCTCCGTAATCGGTCGTGATCACGCCGTTGCGCGCGCCGAAAGAGGTGTCCAGGTGGCCGTTGACGTCGTAACGCACGAGCACCGCGTCACCGGCGCTCTCCGCGGTGGCGCGGGTGGTCCCGGCGACGAGGGCGAGCGAGTCGCTGGGGGAGTTCTCGTCCCGTACCCACGCGTCGAGGTTGGCCGCGGTGTCCTCGCTTCGCGCGGCGTTCGGGTTGGAGACCGTGGCGACGTCGGTGATGACCTTGCCCGAGTTGTCGCGGCCGAATCCCTTGTCGGGGTTGCCGTCCCAGCTGAAACGCGCGACCGCGATGTCGCTGTCGGCGTCCTTCGCCGCACGGCTCGTGGCGGCGACGAGGATCCTGGCTCCGGTGACCACGACGCCGACCGCGTTGTCGTCCCCGCCGAGATCGAAGACCACCTTGCCGTCGCGCTTCGGGCCGAACGTGGTGTCCGGCGATCCGTCGTAGTCGTATCTGAGCACGAAAAGGTCCCCAGGCGCGCCTTCGGCAGCACGGGTGGTTCCGGCGACGACGATCTGCTGTCCCTGCATCGCGACGCCGATGACGACGTCGTCCGTCCGAGAGCTCGATGCGTCGACCCGGAACGTGATTCCGGATACGAGAAGCAGAATCGCAAGAATTCGTGTGATCGCCTTCATGTCTGCTCCCCGTCCGGAAAGAGTGTCGTCACGGTAGGGGGCAACCTGCACGATCAGCCAGTTGACCATGAAATAGTGTCACTCACATGAGTGGCGAATGGGCTCAAAAATGGCAGGCGGAATGCGGGTGCGCTAGCGAATGTGACATGCGCATTCGATGAAGGAGCGGACCGCCATGAGAACGAAAACCGTGATCGCGACCGCCTGTGTCTTGGCCACCGTGTCCGGTGGCGTGACGAGTGCGGTGGGAACATCCTCGCCGCCCGCTCGCACAGCGGCACCCGTACTGGGTGCGTGGCACGTCCCGGACGACCGGCGGGGCGGTTACCAGGTGTACGACGGATTCGTCGCAGGCGACCAGACGAAGTAC
This sequence comes from Lentzea roselyniae, assembly GCF_039537795.1. Lineage (NCBI taxonomy): Bacteria > Bacillati > Actinomycetota > Actinomycetes > Pseudonocardiales > Pseudonocardiaceae > Lentzea > Lentzea roselyniae. Next base: position 32,462 of record NZ_BAABBE010000045.1, on the reverse strand, counting down.
GGGGACTACTCGCTGATCTACTACTACCCAGAGGATGAGATCAAGAAAGACGAGTGTGAGACGTTCACGGAACAGTGGAGGAAGGAGGACGAGCGCAACAGGATCGACATCAAGCGGTTCCGGTTCGACGGGAAGCTGAACCCTGTGTACATGCGGGAGAAGAACAGGTTCGTCCTCACCGGGACCCCGATGGAGCTGCCTCCCAACGGAAAACGGATCTACGAGACCACCGTCAGCCGCACGCACTCCGCGAGCGTGAGCTACAGCGTCAGGATGACCCAGGGGATGACCATGGGCGCCATCAAGGGCGAGATGGAGGCGAAGTTCGAGGCCAAGTACGAGTTCTCGGTGACGTCCGTGACCAAGGAGACGAAGGAGCAGACCAACCCCAGCGCCCAGTACACGAGGGTGTACAACAGCGGCATCTACCGGGATGTCGTCGCGATGCAGCAGCAACCGTGGCGAGCCAAGTGGTACGAGTACGGATCGTTCATCTACGCCGGCAACGACCACGGGGCTTTCGCGCGCTGGTACAAGGTGCGCAAACAGGGGTGCTACCGGACGGCCGTCTTCGACACGATCATCATGCCCAAGAACACCGAGGTCAGGCTGATCGGCGAGTACATCTCGACCGGCGCGCAGGACACAGCGAAGACGAAGTGCCCCAACCAGGCGATGGGTGAGGACCCGTGGGCGTACGAGAAGACGACCATGGAGCTCGTCGACGACGAGGAGTATCCGTTCCCCGAGGAGTTCACCGTCTTCACGCAGAAGAAGAGCCTCAAGCCCGTTGGCGGAGACAAGGTCCCGGTGTGCCTGGTGCTGAGCGGCCGGGTGAACGACGAGACTGGCGAGCTCTACCGCGAAGTGCTCGAACCGGCGGACTTCAAGGGCCTGTGGGTGCTTGAGGACGAGATCGCCGACTCCGACGGCAAGCCGAAGCCGCTGCCGGGCTGGGGCGCGGGGACCGTCGTCTCGCTGCAGTCGGCGGCCGACTCCACCTGGGCGGTGAAGCTGAACGAGGGCAACGAAGTGACTATGGTGAAGGTCGCGGACGCGGTCGATCCCGCGGCCAAGTGGAAGCTCGAGACGCGGGAGGACGGCGTCTGGACGTTCCGGAACATCTCCAAGCCGGATCGTTGCCTCGACTTCGACTGGCCGGTGGTGAAGCACTGGGAGTGCACCGAAAGCTGGATGGACCAAAGGTTCCATCTGCTGTTGCATCAGGACCGGACCTTCTACATCCAGGAGCGCACCAACCCCAAGCAACTGATGAACGTCCGAGACAACCCGATAACCGAGAAGTCCTGGCCGTTCATGGGTGACGTGAAGGAAGAGGACACCTACCGCTGGTTGCTCGTCGAGCACAGCGCCTGAAGAGTGCGACGGCCGGGTGTGATCGCATCAGGGTCGTCCCGGCCGTCGCTGCCGACAGGTGCACACCAGCGCCAGGTCTCGCCGGGCGGGCAGGAAGAACCTCAAGCCGCGAAAGGCAAGCTGCTTCGCGACATCCGCCAGCACGGCCAGCCGTTGCGGCTTGTCGGCTGCTGCGCTGCCGGGCGCCGGCGTGCAGACGGCAATGAGCAGATCGGCGGCGAGCGATGCCCAGTGCTCCTCCGGGCGCGGGTGTCGCACCCGTCCCCCAGGTCGCCGTGGAAACGACTTCGGCGCCCGTAAAGCTGCGGGCATGACGTCCATGGAACAGTGCGCGCGCTCAAACAACGACTGTCACAACGCGGACCCGCCACACCCCACTCCGGTCCTCGCGGACGCTGAACTCCTCGGCAACGAGCCGGGCGGCGGTCGTGCGGCTTTGCCGGAACGGGCTTGTTCGGTGAGCACAGGCATCACCGCATCGAGCGATGCCGCTGTCCCTGCGCGCGGCCGATGCGGCGACCAGCGTCGATTCCTGATCGGCCTTTCGGGCCTGTGAGAGCGTCAATGAAATGCAGCAGGGAAGCCCAGCCGGCAAACGTGCCGAACGACTGCCACGCGCGCAGCAACGTGTCCTGCAGCGCATCATCGGCATCGGCATACGACCCTCGATGCCGAGAGTCGACGGGATGGTGACAACCCGGCCTCCGGCGAGGTGCGGCAGCGCGGCCCGGATCACCGCGGCGGTACCGAGCAGGTTGACCTGCACCACGCGTTCCCAGTCGGCGACCGGCACCTCCTCGAGCCGGCCGCACGCGTCGATGCCCGCAGCGGTGACGACGCCGGTCAGCCCTCTGTGGCGGTCGGTGATCGCGGTGGAGGGGGTGGGCCGATGTCACGTTCACGCAGGTTTCGCACCACCGCACCCGGCTGGCCACGGTGCGGCACCGGGTGCGTCCTACGGCGGCGTGCCCGGCGTGACCACCGCGTCCGGACCGGTGATCGTGCGCACCCAGCGCTTCGGCCGCAGGTTCATCGAGTGGCCGGCGCCGTCGAGCCGGACGGCGGATCGTCGTGCGCGATCTGCTGATGCGCTTGTCGGACCTGCCGTTGGTGCGCAGACTTCTGAGCAACTCAGCGACTTTGGACACCGCCGACGTGTGACCCGGCCGCTGTCCGGCATCCCAGAGCAACGTTGGCGTATCACCGCGCAGCGGTGGCTCATCCGGTGGGCCTTCTTGACCCCCACAGTCAGGTGGACGGTCGTCCCGGCCGACCCGGTGTTCAAATGAAGAACAGGCTTGTTCCGGACAGATCCACTGAACGACCGGCGCCGTTTCACCAATGCGCGGCAGTGTCACTTGGTCAGGTGACAGGAGATGCGGCGTGGCAGTCCCGGTGGTTGGATCAGTACTGTCCACGATGACCCGCTAGGAGCAACAGTGAAGCGTCGTCAGATCATCACCGTGCTGGCCTTCGCGGCTGCCCTGATCACCGGCTTGGTCGGTGGCACCGCACTCGCCCAGGCTCACACGACCTCGGCCCGAGCCATGCAGATCTTCGTGAAGACGTTGAACGGAACGACCATCACTCTCGAGGTCGAGTCCTCGGACACCATCGACCAGGTGTAGGCCGGGGCCGACCGGTCGACGTCGTCGTCAGCAGCGTCACCCGACATCACTGCAGGACTCGTTCATCCCGCAGCTCCGGGCCGCTCAGGTCTGCGCCGCGCAGCCGTGCCGGACTTCTGGTCGAGCGACAGGAGTATCTCATGCAGCGGGTGGCGTTTCTCTTTCCCGGACAGGGCTCCTACGTCAAAGGCGCGCTGTCGGCACTGGCGGAACTCAGTCCGGACACGGCAGCGGTGTTCACGACCATCAACGAGGTGGGCCGCTCGCTGGGGGAGCCGACCGTCACCGCCGAGATCCTCGGCGACCGCCCGCTGGAAAAGCTCGTCGTCGAGGAGCCGACCGGCCTGCAACTGGCCATGTTCGGCATCTCGGTCGCGCTCTTCACCGAGCTGCGCGGGCGTGGCGTCGAGCCGCACGTGCTGGTCGGCCACAGTGTCGGCGAGATCGCCGCGCTCACCTGCGCGGGTGCGTTCGATCTCGCTGACGGCGCACGCGTCGTGCACCTTCGCAACCGGGTGTTGAGCAAGTACGGCGCTGCGGGCGTCATGGCCGCGGTCGGCGCCGATGCCGAGCGGGTCGAGGCGCTCGTACGCGCGGTCGACGATCCGCGACTGGTGGTGGCCTGCCACAACGCGCCGCGGCAGACGGTCGTGAGCGGTCCAGCGGCGGCAGTCGGACAGGTCGTGGCGCTGGCCACCGCCCTGGGTCTGTGGTCCCGCCAGCTCAACGCCCCTCAGGCCTACCACAGCCCTGTGCTCATCGACGCGATGGAACCACTGCGGGAGGCGTTGACAGATCTGCGGCAGCGACCACTGCGCCATCCCGTCCTCTCACCCGTGCTCGGCCGCCCCTGCCGCGACGACGACGATCTCGTCGGGTTGATCGTCGACCATCTCCGGCGCCCCGTCCTCTTCATGGAAACGGTGCGTTTCCTGCACGCCCGGAACGTCACCGATTTCGTGGAGTGCGGGGCCCGGGACATCCTCACCGAGCTGGTGCTGGACACGGTGCCGAACGTCCGCGTACTGCCCTGCCTCACCCGCAGGACCGGACTGCGCGACGAACTCGATCGGGTCGCCGGCGTGCTGACCGGCGAATCCGCGGACGCCGGGGACCATCCCGCTCCGGCCCGTACCGAAGTCGTTGTGCCCGCGGAGGAACCACAGCCCGGTCCGGCGCCGCGGGAGGCCTGGAGTTCGCATCCGCCCGACCGGCCAGGGGTGCTGGCGGAGTTGCGCGCCATCTACGCCGCCGCGCTGGAATACCCTCTCGAGCTGGTCGAGGCAGACGCAGATCTCGAGGCGGATCTCGGTGTGGACAGCCTCAAGCAGACAACGTTGCTGGCCAACACCTGGCAGCACTTCGGGCTGAGCCCGCTTCCGACGGACTTCCGCATCTCGGACTTCCCGACGCTGGACCACATCGCCGACCTGGTGCTGTCCCTGCGGGGCGGAGCGTGACGGACTTCACCGGCAAGCTGGTGCTCGTCACGGGTGGCGCCAGGGGAATCGGACGAGTCGTCGTGCGCGAACTCGCCCGGCGTGGCGCACACGTGCTGATCAACTACTTCCACTCCAGGGAGGAGGCCGAGCAGCTCGCGGCCGAGCTGATCGGCAGCGGCTCGCGCACGTCCCTGCTGCGCGCCTCAGTCGCCAAGCGGGATCAGATCGCGGCGATGTTCGAGCGCGTCCGCGCCGAGCACGGGCACCTCGACGTGCTGATCAACAACGCGGCCGCGGGCGGGTTTCACGAACTCGACGAGCTCACCGAACGGGACTGGGCCCGCACCATTAACACCAATGTGCTCGGGACCGTGTGGTGTTCCCAGCACGCCGTCCCGCTGATGCGCGGGCGAGGAGGCGGTGTCATCGTCAACTTTTCCTCGCTGGGTTCGACGTTCGTGCTGGACAAGTACCTCATGCTCGGGGTGTCGAAGGCGGCCGTGGAGGCGCTGACCCGATACCTGGCGGTTGAGTACGCCCCGGACAACGTCCGGGTCAACGCGGCCTCGTGCAGCCCCGTTCCGGGGCGCGCCACCGCCCGGTTCGCCGAAGATGGGCGGATCTGGCAGATGCTCGCCGCCGCGACCCCGCTCGGCAGGCTCCCCAGCGAGGAGGAGTACGTCAAGCTGGTCCTGTTCCTGGCTTCCGACGACTCCTCGTGGATCACCGGTCAGGTGCTCCTCGCCGATGGTGGGTTCAGCGTCGGCAACCACGCCGTCTCGTCCTTGGAGCAGGTGCGGCCGCCATCGCTCACCCTCGTCTCCGGCGAGCGCCGCCCGGCGCCGGCCGTCACCGGCGTGATGCCGGTGGCACCCGCCGCTGCGGATAGTGCGATCGCCGTGGTGGGTGTGGGAATCGTCGTTCCGGGCGCCGCCGACCCACGGGGTTTCTGGGACGTGCTGCGCGCGGGAAAGCCGATGTTCAGCGAACCGGGTGACAGGTTCGACGTGGAGTCGATCTTCGCCACCGATCCGGAGGCCGAGGACCGCTCGCCGATCCGGCTGTCCGGCTTCATCCACCAGGAGCTGGATGCCGAGGACCTCGAGAACGGCGCCGACCACGCGTGTGCCTGGCTTCGCCGGGCGCTTCGACAGTCGCTCACCGGCGTGCGCCGCCGCACCGGTGACCGGCACGCTGTGCTGGTCGGCTACGGCAGTGCCGGCAGCCAGCGCATGGAGGAGTCGCAGATCGCTCTGGGCTGCGCGAAGCGCTGCGCGCCGCGCCTTTCGCCGGAACAGGCAGCCGTGCTCGACGAGGTCGTCCGGCAACACCTCCGTGCGGCGGGTACCCGGCCGGAACGGTACCTGCCGCACGTGATCGTCAGCGAGGCGATGGCGGGCCTGGTACCTGCGGACGCCGAGCTGCTCACCGTCGACACCGCGTGCTCGTCCGCGCTGTACGCCGTGGATCTCGGCATGCGCGCGCTGCGTGAGGACCACTGCGACGTGGCCGTCTGCGGTGGCCTCTCCGTGGTCACGGCACGCGACATGGTTCTGTTCGCCAAGGCACGGACCTTGTCGGAGAACGGCGACGTGCGCGCGTTCGACCGCCGTGCTGACGGCACTCTCTTCAGCGACGCGGCCGGTGTCGTCGTGCTCAAGACACTGGACCGGGCACGCGCCGACGGTGACCGCGTGCTCGGCATCCTCACCGGCGTCGGCGCCTCCAGCGACGGCAAGGGGCACGCGATCTACGCACCCAGCAAGACAGGGCAGCATCGAGCCCTGCGGCGGGCATTCGACACGAGTGGGCTACAGCCGGACGACATCGACCTGATCATCGCGCACGCCACCGGAACCCGAGCCGGGGACGCGACCGAGCTCGCCGCGTTACGGGACGTCTACGGCAAGAACCGCGACAGGCTGGTGGTGTCCAACAAGTCGCTGGTCGGCCACGGCGCGTACGCCGCGGGTGTGATTTCGCTGATCCACGCGCTGCTCGCGCTCGAGCACGGCACGGTGCCCGCTCAGCACCGCTTCGACGGTCCGGCTCCGGAGTACGAGCTCGAGTCCGGATCGCTGCGGGTGCCGACGGCCGACACCCCGTTGCCCCGACGAGACGACCGGCCGAGGAACGTCGCGATCTCGGCCTTCGGTTTCGGCGGCACCAACATGCACGTGATCGTGTCCGGTCCCGAGGCCGCCGATCGCCACATCCCGCCCGCCCCCACCGGCGTACCCGATCAGCACGATCCGATCGTCATCGTTGACTGGAGCGTCGATCTTCCCGGTGAGTGGGAGCGCGAGCAGGTGGCGCGGTGGCTCACCGGTGGCGGCGAGAATCCCGCTCGCGGCTTTGGTGATCACCCCGCCACACCACCGGTGACGCGGATCCGGATACCACCGCCGCAGTTGCGCGCGATCGACCGCTCTCAGATCATGGCACTGCGTTGCACACTGACGCTGACCGAGCGCCTTGGACCCGCGTGGGAACGACTGCGCGACAAGACCGGCGTGTTCGGCGCGAACACCGGTCCGACCCGCATGGCGACCCTGTACGGCTTGCGGATTCGCCTCGCCGACCTCGAAAACCACGTCGTGTCCGCGGCCGGGAAGCAGTACGCGGAGAACTGGCGACGCGCGTTCGCCGCGTTCGCACAGGAGGTGCGTGATCTGATCCCACCGTCCTCTGAGGACTCCGAGCCCGGCCTGCTGGGCAACATCATCTCCGGGCGGGTGGCGAACTACTTCGACCTGCACGGTCCCAACATGCTCCTCGACACCGGTGCCGACTCGACCTTCAGTGCCCTGCGCGCCGCCGCCAGCTATCTCGGGTCCGGTGACGTCGATTTGGCGCTGGTGCTGGGCTGCAACGGAAACAGCACGCCGGAGATGCGGTCGGCGGCAGGGGACGGAATCGAGCTCGCCGAGGGCGCGGTGGTGCTGGCTGTCACCCGGCGCAGCGTGGCCGAACGCGAGGGTTTCGCCGTGCTGGCGACCGTTGATCCGCGGCCCGACAGCACGGCCGCCCAGAACGGGACAGACCTGTCCGCATTGACCGTGCCAGGACGCAGCTACCTCGCCGCGGATTCCGCGCTCGCGATCCTCAGGACCGTACTGACCGGCCGGTCGTGCACCATCCGACACACCGATCCGCTCACCGGGCGCCGCAGCGCCGTCGGAGTCACCTCGGCGCGCACGGAATCCCCGGCCACCGACCCGGACGCGGACACGGCTCTCGCCGAGTACGGCGTAATCTGGGTCCCCTGCCCGACCGACGCGTCCTCATCCGCTTCTCCCCTGGCGTTCCCGGAGGAATGCCTGATCGTCACCGACGATCCCGGCGCGGTGCACGCCTTGTCGTTGCCCGAGAAGACGTTGGTCACCGCGGCTCCGGACCTAGAGACGTTGCACGCACACGTCACCGCGGCGGGCTGGCGACCCCGGCATGTGCGGGTGATCGTGTCCTGCGGACCCGACCGCGAGCCCGGCGCCAACGGGTTCGCGGAGCTGCTGGCACTGAACGACGCCGCGTTCGTCGCGGCGAAGCTGGTCGGCGACGGCCTCGCCGAGGGCGGCTCCTACCTCGTGCTGCTCCTCGACGCCTTCGACATCGGTGTACCGAGGGCGGCAACGGGTCTGTTCACCGGGTTCGTCAAGGCGCTGGCCCGAGAGCATCCCCGTGCCACGGCGTACGCCGTGCTTTCCTCCGAACGCGACCTTCGCGAGGGACTGGATCAGCTGGCCGCCGAGGCGGGCAACCGCAGGCTGCTTCCCGTGGCGGGTTACCACTGCGGCCGACGGCTGGTTCCCCGGTTGGTTCGCCGAGATGGCGTCGCGGACGGACCGCTGCCCATCGACCGTACGTCGGTCGTGCTCGCGGCCGGCGGTTCCCGTGGCATCACGGCGGAGTTGCTGACCGCGCTGGCGGACGAGGTCGCGCCCAAGATCTGGATCTTGGGGTCGAATCCGCTCGACGACTACCCGTCGCGGGTACTCGAGGGCAGTGACGAGGAGTTCGCCAAGGGCAGGGTGGACTACCTGCGACGGCGGTGTGCCGAAGGGGTGAGCCTCGCCGAGGCGGGGCGTGAACACGCCAGGCTGCGCGACGCGCGCGACGCCTGTGCCGTCCTCGACCGCCTGCGCGCTCGCTGCGGCGCGGACCGCGTTCGCTACCTCACCTGCGATCTGACCGACGCCGACGCCGTCGATTCCGCGGTGCAGAAGATCCTGGCCGAAGACCCGGAGCTGCACCTGGTCATCTACGCGGCCGGGATCAGCCGCACCGCAGCGCTCACGAACAAGACCCAGGAGACGTTCAGCCGGGTCCGAGACGTCAAGGCACGGGGCTATGCCAACCTCCGCCGCGCACTGGGCAAGCGCCGGCCGCGGTGGCTGAACATGGGGTCGGTGATCGGATTCACCGGTCAGGTCGGGGAAACCGACTACTCGGCGGGCAACGACTTCCTGGCCTCCTGCGCCACGCACGCCGCACTGGCACGTGGCGAGTCCGAGTGCACTATTGGCTGGACCCTGTGGGACAGCGCTGGTTTCGCTGCCAAGCCCATCACCCGTGCGTTCATGGCGGGACAGGGGTTGTCGCAGGGCATGAGCACGGCGGAGGGGGTCGCGCGGTTCCTGGCTTCCCTGCGCCGCCTGCGGCCCGAACCCGTTGCCCTGCACCTCGGCGGCACCGAGCTGCGCACGTTCGAGTCCTGGTATCCCGGACTGCGGGCAAGCATCGGAACGGCCGGCCGCGGCCGGCCGTTCCACCTCGACCGAGAGGCGCGTCGCAGTGCTACCGAACTCGTGTGGGAACGGGACCTGGACCTGTTGCGCGACGGCTACCTTGCCGACCACATCGTCGGCGGGCGGCCCACCCTGCCGGGGGTGTGCCTAATCGAAGCCGCCGTCGAGGCCGCCGCGGCGCTGCGGCCCCATCGAGTTCCGACAGCCGTCGAATCCGCGTCCTTCCAACGGTTCCTGCGCCCGCACCCGAGCCGGGGAGTCACCCCGTTCCGCATCACCGCACGGCTCGAGGCGACCGGGGACGTGGACCGGGTCCTGGTCACGGTCAACAGCGAGGTCCGCAGCCGCGGGAAAGTCGTCACGGGCCGGGTGCACGCCGAGATGACGGTGCTGCTGACCGCCCGGCGGCCGTCGGCACCGACCTGGACGCCGCCCTCGACGGAAGGCTGGACCGATGTTCCAGTCGGCTACTACCTCGCACCACCCGACGCCGAGTTCCGTCTGCGAGGCCCGTTCCAGAGCATCACGGACGCGCGGGTCTCGGGAGATCAGGCCGCGGCCGTGCTCGTGCGGTCGGTCTGCGACGGACAGGAACCGTTCACCGGGTTCGTGGTGCCCGCCGTGCTCCTCGACGCGATGCTCCAGGTGTCGGTCGTGCGTGTCGTCGCGGACGGCCTGCTGCCGCTCGCCGTGGTCGCCTCGATCGGCCGGATCGACCTGTTCACCGATCACAACGACGTGCGGCTGCACCGCGAGGAGAACTCGAAGATCACCCTGTGGGCATGGGCACGCGGTGGCGACGATGCTCGCTTCGACGGCGGGGGCTGCCGTGCGATCACCGAGGACGGAAGGGTTCTCGTGGAGATGCGCGAAACCACCGGACTGGTGACCGGGCACGTGGACCGGGGCACCGGCGGCTACGTCCCGCGCCCGGCCGGGCAGGGTGATGGCACCAGCGCCGGCGGAGTGGCGAATGCGCAGCTATGACCCCTACGTCGGCGGTGCCGACTTGCGCGTCAGGGAGACCGTGCACTGTCTGCGGGCCTCGGTGATGCTGCGCGACTTCCTGCCCAGCCTCGTGCTGAAGCGCGAGCTCGACCGGGGCAGGCGACACGACGCGGAGAACCATCCGTCGGTCGTCGCGCGCTGCGGGGTCGCCGACGAGGCAATCGTCGCGGAGGCGATCAAGGCCGCGGCGGCGGCCGCCCCCGAGTGGGCCGCGTACCCGCTGGACGTCCGCATGCGTCTCGTGGGCGACCTCCATGACCAGGTCAGAGACCGGCACGACGAGTTCGTGGACGTGCTGATCGCGGAGGGACATCCGCGCCTGCTCGCCGAATGGGAGGTGGCGTGCGTGCTGCAGGAATCCTGTGCGCAGACGCGCGAGTGGGTCCGCGGCGAGTTGCACCGCGAGTACCGCTCGCAGTCCAGGCGCCTGGCGCTGATCCGCAGGCCGGACGGGGTGGTCGCCTTCAGCCCGCCCCGCAACGCCGCGGCGGCCAACTCCGCGTTGGCGATCTACGCGCTGGCCGCAGGCAACACCCTCGTCATGAAGGCGCCGCGTAGCACTCCGCTGGGGGTCATGTACTTCTGGCGGGACGTGGTTGCCCCGCTGCTCGACGAGATCGGCGCCCCGCCAGGAACCCTCAACATCGTCTGCGGCAATCCCAGCGCGATCATCCGGCAGTGGCTGGACAGTCCGCTGATCGACGACATCTTCTTCATGGGAAGCACCGAACAGGGCCTCCCGCTCGGCGTGGAGGCCGCCAGGCGCAACAAGAAGGTGATCCTCGAACTGTCCGGTAATGATGGGGTCGTGGTGTGGCGCGACGCAGATCTCGACCGTGCGGCCGAGGCCTTGACGGAATGCTTCTACGGTTCGGGGCAGATCTGCATGGTGCCGAAGCACGCCGTCGTCCATCCCGCGGTCGCCGAGGAGCTGCTCGACCGGTTGCGAGTACTGGCCGGCCGGATCCGTCCGGGGTATCCCGAAGACGCCGGAACCCTGCTCTCGCCGGTCGTGAAGAGCGACATGTACTTCGCGTACCTGAACGACGCCGTCGCCGCTGGCGCAGCTGTCCTTTGTGGAGGAAACAGGATCGATGTGGACGGACAGCGCTCCACCACGGGAGCCTTCATCGAACCAACGGTGCTGCGCCTCGACGGTCTGGCCAGAGCGAGCCGGGTCCAGGCGGTCATCGAGGAGACCTTCTTCCCGCTGCTTCCCGTGGTCGTGCCCGAGCCCGACGACGACCGATCGCTGCTCGGCCGGATCATCGACTTCGTCAACTCGAACAGGTACGGGCTGCGGAATTCGCTGTGGGCCGCCGACTCGGCCGTCATCGAGGAGTTCACGAAGCGGGTGACCAACTGCGGCCAGGTCAAGGTCAACGACTCGCACATCGGCTGCGTGCCCTACCTGGCGAGCCACGGTGGAACGGGCCTGTCGAGCGATTCCTGCGGAGAGCTGAACTACGTGGCACTGCGCACCTCGCACCTGCAGGGGATCAGCGTGGGCACCGGCATCGATCCGGGCCGGGCCGTGTTCGAGTCGCCCCTGCGCCCGATGAGCATGCCAACGGGACCGGGCGGTGTTAGGGGTTGACCACCGGGGAAGATCCCGACTTCGGCCAGGTGCTCGAGGTCACCCGCCAAGTCCTCTCGCGGGGACGGGCGAAGGTGGCCGCCTTGTTCGGCCCGCATCTGGAGGTGTCGGCGCAGGGATCATGGGTCTACACCCAGAACGGCACGAGGTACCTGAATGCAGGCGGGTACGGCGTTTTCCTGCTCGGGGCACGCCATCCCGTCGTGGAGGAGGCGGTGGTCAACCAGATCCGCAGCTTGCCGCTGTCCAGCCGGTTGCTGCTCGAACCGGCGATCGCCGAAGCCGCGCACGCGCTGACCTCGGTCGCCCCGGCCGGGATGTGCCACGTCTACTTCGGAACATCCGGGGCCGAGGCCGTTGAAGCCGCCTTGAAGATGGCGCGGGCCAAGGGAAAGCGTCGACTCATCTCGGCGGTCGACGGCTATCACGGCCGGACTATGGGCGCGTTGACCGTCAGTGCCAGGGAGATGTACCAGGCGCCGTTCCGGCCCCTGCTTCCCGACGCCACCAGTGTCGCGTTCGGCAACGCCGACGCGCTCGCGGCCGAGTTGCGGCGAGGACCGGAGGCGTGCGTGATCGTCGAACCGGTGCAGGGCGAGGCGGGGGTCCGAATTCCCCCGGCGGGCTACCTGACGAGGGTTGAGCAGCTGTGCCGTGAGCATCGTGCTTTCCTTGTCCTGGACGAGATCCTCACCGGACTGGGCAGGGTCGGTACTTGGTGGGGAGCCGACCGGGAACGGGTCCGTCCCGACGCCGTGGTGGTCGGCAAAACCCTGTCGGGCGGCATCGTCCCGGTCGCCGCGACTCTGGCGACCACCGAGGCGTTCATCGAGTTCGACCGGGATCCGCTGCTGCACGTCGGAACATTCTCGGGCGCTCCCATCGCCATGGCCGCGGCTCGCGCCACAATTACGGTGATCCGGAACGAGGGCCTGGTGGAGAGGTCCGCTGTGCTCGGCGAAAGGCTGCTCGCGGGCCTCCGAGACGCGGTCGACGCGCACTGCGGGCACCTGGTTCGCGACGTGCGTGGGGCCGGTCTGCTCCTCGGCGTCGAACTCGTCGACCCCGGCACGGCCGGCGAGCTGATCACCGCGTTGCTGGCCGAACAGGTGATCGTCAACCACTCGTTGAACTCGCACGGTGTCGTGCGGCTGACTCCTCCGGCGATCATGACGACCGCGGAGACGGACTTCCTGCTCACCGCGTTCGAGGCGGCCTGCCGCCGGATCGCGGCCACGCACCGGCCCTCCGGATCGACCGCGGCAGGCCGACGATGAGAAGTGTCGTGGTGCGGGCGTTCCTGCCCGAAGCCGAAACCAGCGCAGTCTTCGACCAGCTGAGCGACCTGGAACGTTACGGGGAGCTGGTGGACGTCATCCGGTCCGTCGACGTCGTGGAGCCCGACACCGGCTCCGGCTGCGCGCTCAGCGCGTGGGAGGTGTACTTCCACGACGGCATCCTCGTCTGGACCGAGGAGGACAGATTCCGCCGAGACGAGTTGCGGATCGACTTCGCCCAGGTGGACGGAGACTTCGACGAGTTTCGCGGCGCCTGGCACATCGAGCCGTTGCCCGGCGGCGCCGCCGTCACGTTCACCGCGCGGTTCGACTTCGGTGTCCCGAGCCTGGACAGCATCATTGAGCCGATGGCCGAACGCCTTCTGGTCGAGACGATCGAACGGATCCTGTCGTGCCTGTTCGAATCGGTGGTCCCGCTACCCGCTGAGGCCGGAAGATGATCATGGAGACAGCGATGCAGCGAACCTTCGACTATGTGATCGCCGGAGCGGGCTCGGCGGGCTGCGTGCTCGCGAACCGGCTCTCCGAGGGCACCGGCGCTCCGCACGTCGCGCTGCTCGAGGCCGGCGGACCCGACACAGCGCCGGAGATCAGGATTCCGTTCGCCTTCCACGAGCTGTTCAAGACGGAGTACGACTGGAACTACACCACCACCCCGCAGAAGGAGCTGTGTGGACGCGAGCTGTACTGGCCCCGGGGCAAGACGCTGGGCGGATCCTCGTCGCTGAACGCCCAGATGTGGATCCGCGGTCACCGTGCGGACTTCGACGGCTGGGCCGAATCCTGCCCAGGCTGGTCCTATGACGTCGTGGCCCCCTACTTCCGGCGGGCGGAGCGACGCGCGGGCAGCAACGCCGACGGCGTGTACGGCTCCTCGGGTCCACTGTGGATCTCCGAGCTGCGCAGCCCGAGTCCGGTCACGCGGGCGTTTCTCCGAGCGGCCGAGGACCTCGGGCTCACCCGGTCCGGAGAGTTGAACCAGCCCGACAACACCGGGTTCTTCGCGACGCCGGTGACGCAGCGCCGCGGCCGCAGGTGGAGCACGGCCGACGCATATCTTCGCCCGGCGCTCAGCCGCGCGAACCTCCACCTCGTGACGACCGCGCACGTACAGCGGGTGCTGCTCGACGGAACTCGCGCGATCGGCGTGGAGTACCGGGACACCGACGGCCAAATCCGCCGGGTGGGCGCGCGACGGGAGGTGATCCTGAGCGCGGGCAGCATCGGCTCGCCGCAGCTGCTGATGTTGTCCGGCATCGGTGACACCGCCCACCTGAGACATATCGGCATCACGGTCCGGTGTGCTCTGCCCGGTGTCGGCCGCAACCTGCAGGACCACCTCGCCGTCGGTGTCTACCGGCACTGCCCGAGACCGGTCACCGCGGCGGTCGGCGCGGACAGCGTGCTGAGTCTCCTGCGTTACTACCTGGCCAAGCGCGGCAAGCTCACGTCGAACATCGGTGAAGCGGTGTCGTTCATCCGCAGCGATCCCGGCCTGTCGGCGCCGGATCTGGAACTGGCGTTCGCGCCGCTGCCCTACATCGACCACGGCTTCGGATCACCCGCGACGCACGGAATCTCCATCGGAGCGGTGCTGATGCTGCCGAAGAGCAGCGGCCGGATCACCCTGGCCAGCCCGGATGCGGCCGTCTCTCCCGTCATCGATCCGCATTACCTCGAGGATCAGGCGGACCTGGACACGCTGATCGTCAACGTCCGACTGGCCGAACGGCTGCTCAACACCAACGCACTTCGCCTCTACGCCGGCGCGCCCATGGATCCCTACCCCGGTCCGGTCGGCGACGACGAGCTGGGCAAGTACATCCGGGCGCACTCGCAGACCCTGTACCATCCGGTTGGGACGTGTCGTATGGGCACAGACGACAACGCGGTCGTAGACCCGTGGCTGCGGGTCCGCGGGGTCCACGGCCTGCGCGTGGTGGACGCCTCGGTCATGCCGCGCATCACCCGGGGGCACGTGCACGCGCCAACGGTGATGATCGCGGAACGCGCCGCCGACTTCATACGCGACACGGAGGCTGCGGGTTGATCGTCGATTCCGCAGCCCCGTGTTCGTCACCGCTGATGATCAATTGAGTTCGCAGATGGAGGGGCCGCCGCTGGCGGTGGCCACACCATCCTCGGCGTTGCTGGCGATCACGTTGTCGGTGTTCTCGAAGGTGGTACCGGGTTTGAAGGTCGTGAGACCGTTGGGGAACGTGATGCTGTGCGCGATCTTGGCCGTGAACGTGCCTCCTGATGCGGTCGCGTCAGCCGTTCGAGGTGCCTCTGTGGCGAGAATGACGATGACGGCCTGACCGTTCTGTCCCGACAGGTCAACGGTGTGCAGTCCGCCGGTGTCGGACAGGTTCACTGTTCCGTTCGGCCAGTGCACGCCGGTGATCGTGTTGGTCCACGACACAGTCAGGTCGTTGCCAGGGCCCTTGGTGATCTTGCACGCGCTCGGCTTCGACGTGATGCGAGGCAATCCGGGGTCCTGGTACCACTGAATCGTGCCCCGGATGACGTCGTACTTGATGGAGCTGTTGAGGAAACATCCTCCGTTGTGCTGCTTGCCGTTGCGGTCGAACTGCTCGATGGTGGCGATTTCAATTTTCCACGGGACTCCAGCGAGGACACCGCTCAGGGATACCCCTTCGAATTCGAAGCCGTTGCTGCTGGCGACGATGTGCCAGTCGAACGTGTTGGTGCCCGCGAGGCTGCCGTCCTTGTTGTGCCAGGAGCCCGTGCCCCCTCCGGCACCCTGCAACTCCAAGCAGTTGTTCACACCCTCGGAGTCGTTGCTGGCGACGAAGTGTGCGCCGCCGATGTTGGAAAAGGCCGGGTTCGTCGACGTGCAGTTGAAGGCGTCGGCGTGGCTGCCGTCGAATTCGACCAGCTGCGGGCGCCAGCTGATCTCCGGGGTGAACATCCCAACGATCTCGATCGCGCAGGTCAGGTATACCTGGGTCGAGGGTGTGGTCGACCCTGCGGACGCTGGTTCCGCGCTGGCCACGCTGGCGCTGGACAGGCTCAGCCCGAGCAACCCCGCACCGATCATCGCCGCGATCCGCTCGCCTCTTCGTCTTGTCGTTCTGGCACCGGTCATGATTGATCCTCTTGATCTCTGATTGTGACGGAAACGGAATGTGAGTTCTTTTCAGGATTTTTGAGCGCTGACTGGGTTACGTCCGTTAATGGTCGGCGGCCGGAATTCTTTGGGCGAATCAAAAATGTACGGTTGCCAGCTCCCGGAGTCTATGGGCCGATCTGGTGATATAGCTGCGGTGAATGTTGTTCACAAAACTTCTTCACGACCTATGCGCCACCAGCTCGGCTCGACCCCGGCTACGCCTGCCAGGTTGAAGGGACCACCGTTTCGCACGAGCTGGTACTCCAGCCGTAGATCGTGATCTTGACGGTTCGTGGCCCAATTGCCGCGGGTGGTGGACTTGCTGGGTTCGGTATTGGTGTCGCCTGCGCCAGTACGGCCACCGCAGGACGTGCCCGATGTTCGCGGTCGGGCGAGCGTGGGCACGTGTAGAGATGACGGATCTCGTCGAGTGTCAACGGAATCAGTCTGGCCGGGGTGGACTGGCGCGAGCCGTGACGGTCGTGATGGCCAGGAACAGATGCGCGAGCAGCACCAGGGTCGCGTCCAGCGGTACCAGGAGATCCGGACCCGACGCTGGTGTTCATCCAGCCGGTCTGGCCCTTCGAGGTCTGAAACGACTCCTCGATCGTCGACCAGCGCCCGGCTACGCGCGCCAGGACCGGCAGGGCTACCCAGTGGGGTGAATAGCAGCGGTAGAAGACCGGCTCGCCGGTGCGGCGGTGTCGGCGTACCAGCAGCGACCGGATCCCCACGGGTATGGTGTGGCCAGTGTCGGTGATGGTGATCCGGGCCCAGTCGTAGAACCGGTGCCCATCCGCGCCCTGCCCGGCCAAAGGCGCTGCCAGGCGCGTTTCGGCAGCCCCGCCACCAGCTCGTCGGCCCGCTACCAGCCGGCTTCCACGACGCGCTCGACGCCGTCCACCAGGCGCGACGGCACCTACCGGCCTGAGCCAAGTCAGGCCGGCGTGCACCCGGCTTGAAACCGGAAAAAGAGACTTACGTCCTGGGTGAGGATGGCACGCTCGCATTCTTGTGCGACAGGTGACGGTTCCAGGCCCAGTTCCTGCGTCGACCACTGACGCAACTCGCGATAGACCCGCAAGGCGTCGGCCTGTCTGCCGGACCGGCACAGCGCGATCATCAGCTGCCGCCAGAAGTGCTCGTGCGACGGATATCTCGCCACGCTCTCGCGCAGCCTCGGAACGATCTCCATGTCATGCCCGAGGCGCATTTCGTTGTCGAACAACCACTCCAACGCGATCAGACGCGCCTCGTCGTACGCCGCGGGTGCCGCCCGGCACAGACGACCGCGTACCTGACCACCGAAAGCCGCGGTCAACGCCTTCCTCCGGAGCGTGTGTCCGAACCAGTCGCAGCGGAGTCTGTCGCCCTGCTCAGGGCGAGCAGGCGTCGGGCGGCGGGGACGGCACGGCTGTAAGGGCCCAGGCAGGCTCGCATCGACCGCACTAGGGCATCGGCGCGGGCAGAGTGCAGGTATGGATAGGTGCAGCAGCAACGCCCGTGTCCAGTGCGACGGCGTCAGACTGCGGAAGCGACGGGTTCCCGCCACCACATCAGCGGTGCTGGTGGCTGCGCCACCACGCCGTGACTGATCAGCTGCGCGAGCACACCCCCAAGTGTCCGGGTCGTGACGGTGTCGACGCGATCCAAGGTCTCGGCGAGATGAGGGCTGTTGGCTAGGATTTCACCGATCCAGCGGGTGCACGTACCTCCTGGCCCCACTTCGAGGAAGTATCGGTATCCCTGGGCGTAAGCGGCGCGGATCAGACGGGGGAAGTCCACGGTCCGCGTGGCGAGAGCCGCGGCGAGCCGTGCGGGATCGATGGTGGTGAGCGTGTCGTAGCTGACCATGCTGAACAGCTGCGGGGCTCTGGCCGGTGCCGCCTGCGGGCGGGTCAGCAGGGGTGCCAGGTCGGCCGGGTCCACGAGTGGGCAGTGCATGACGTATCGCGTGGCCGACGGCATCGCCGGCCGGTCCAGTTTCGCCACGAGCTGCCGGCACTGCTGGGGATCTCCCGCGATCACGGCCTCCGCCGGTGTGTTGATCTGGGTGAGGAAGACCCTGTCGTACTGGCCGACGAGTTCGCGGACGACGCTGGTCTCGGCGAAAACGACGATGCTCAGCCACAGATCCGTGTCGGGCACACTCGGTGGCACGGACCACCGTTCCCGGACAGCGTGCATGGGGCCGCCGAGGCGTTCGAGGTAGAGCCTGGTCACCTCATCCTGCAGCCGGCCGTCGTCCGCCAGAGACCAGCGTCCCGTGGCGAACAACGCGTTGATCTCCCCGAGGCTGCACCCGACGGTGCCGTGCACCGGCACGCCCAGCAGCCCCGCGACCGCTTCGGTTTGCACGCAGGCGAAGGCCGCGGCGATGGAGACCGCGGCGGGCGCGTCCGCGAGCAGGTCCGCGAGCAATCGCGCCGACTTTTCCTGGCAGGTCGGTCTGTTGCCCCGTTCGTAGATGCGGCGATGGTGGCGATGGGCGGTTTCCGGCACCACGCCCAGGGTTGACTCCAACCACGGCATCAGGGCGGGAAAACAGCGGACCAGGTCCGCGCCGACGGTCGGGTATGCCGTCAGGACTCCCGGATAGATCAGCGCCACTTTGCCGCCGGCGCCGATCGGGCGTGGTGTGAAGAAGCTGCCGGCCGGAGTCGACCAGGTCTGTCCCCGCGGATGACACTCGGACAGGCGCTGTCTGGCCGAATCCGCCTCGGCGGCCAGGGCGTCACCACTGCCCGCGGACAACACGACCCGCAGATGTCCCTGACGGAGGCGGTTCTCGTCGGCGAGGGCGGCCGGGTGCGTGCCACGCCGCAACTCGGCGCTCACCTCCGCCAGTGCGGCGAGCAGGTCCGCCGGGCCCGTTCCGGTGACGGGCAGCAGGAATGCTCCGCCCGCCCGGTCCCAGTCGACTTGGACGACTTCACCCCGCACAGCTGCCCCGGTGAGCACCGCGAAGGTGCCTGCGGCGTCGCTCACGACGGCGCGGCGGGGCCTGCTCGGGTCGGCGCGCAACCACGGTCTGCTGCCCTTGGGCAGGTAGAAGCTCGACCCTTGCGGCACCACCACCTGACTGACCGCGGGCAGATAGGTGTGGTGCAGTGCATCAGCCGCACGGAGCAGGGCGCTGAGCATCCCGGTTCCAGGCGGCAGAACATCTAGAACGGTGTGGGCAGTACCGATGTCGCACGCGTCCCACACCCGTGCCAGGCCCGACAGCACCACGGCGGGCGTGTCGGTCGGTGTGACGAGCACGTACTCGACTTCTCCCGCCGCGACTTCACCCTCGTCCAATGTGGACCTGACAGAGGCGGCCGTCGTGTCCGGATCGGACACGTCGTCCGAACAGAGCGCGTCCAGGAACGCATAGACCTGGCGGCCCTCGGTCGCGAGGACCAACGCCACGTCCGCGTCGGCGATGACGGCGGCGTCGGTGTCCCCGCGGCGCAGGAGGTTCACGGCCTCCACCAGCGCCGAGGACGTATCCGCAGGCGAACCGGCGACGGTGACCACCGCGCAACGGTCTCGCGCGGACGGCTCCAGCCCGGCGTCGCACAGAGCCTGGTCGATCGATGTGCCGCTACCCGCGCAGGAAGCCATCCCCACGATGCCGGGCCTGGGGACGGAGGACTGCTCGCTCATGTCGCTTCCCTCCGTTTGCCCCGTGCCGCGGATGCACCCAGAATCTGGAACCTACAGCAGGAAGCCAACTGAACATGTGTGATCGGCATCAGCCCATCGGGTTGTGTCTTGATTTGGCGCTTGTGGACGTTCGATGGGAACGGAGCAGCGAATGGGCGGGGCATCCGGTGACCGGATCAGCACTGACGAGAGCATCGCGATCATCGGAGCGTCCTGCCGGTTACCCGGTGGCGTCGCGTCACCTGCGGATTTCTGGTCGGCGTTGCGCGACGGACGGGACCTGATCAGCGACGAACCGCCGGAACGCTTCAGGGCGGGCAGATTCCTGGACAGACCGGGCCGACCGGGCAAGACCTACAGCGTCAGCGCCGGTTTCCTCGACGACGTGGCGCAGTTCGACGCCGGGTTCTTCGGCATCTCGCCGCGCGAGGCGGGCCGGATGGACCCGCAGCAGCGGCTGGCTCTCGAACTGACCGTGGAAGCGCTGGACGACGCGGGCCTCGACCCCGGTGTGCTGGCGGGCACGGACACCTGTGTCTACGCCGGTGTGTCCAGTTTGGACTACGGCGTGTTGCAGCAGTCCGCGCCAAAGGAGATCAACTCGCACACCCTTCTCGGCACTACCCTGGGCAACGTGGCGTTGCGGGTGTCCTATGTGTTCGATCTGCGTGGGCCGAGCATGGCTGTCGACACCGCGTGCTCGTCAGCGCTGGTCGCGCTGCATCAGGCATGCCAGGCGTTGCGCACCGGGGAAAGCCGGACGGCGCTGGCCTTTGGCGTCAACGTCCTGCTGAACCCGCTCAGCTTCGTCGCGTTCTCCCAGGCACGCATGCTGTCCAAACGCGGTCGCTGTCAGACGTTCGCTGGCAACGCCGACGGCTACGTGCGGGCCGAGGGGGGCGGCCTCGTCGTCCTCAAACGGCTGTCCGACGCGGTGGCCGACGGAGACCGGATCCACGCGGTGCTGCTTGGCACGGCGACCAACTCGGACGGTCGCACCGCAGGCATGGCGTTGCCGAGCCGGTTGGCGCAGCGGGAGTTGCTGTGTCAGGTCTACCGGCGCGCTGGGGTGGATCCGGACGAGCTGGTGTACCTGGAGGCGCACGGCACCGGCACGCCGGTCGGCGATCCGATCGAGTGTCGCGCGATCGGGGAGGCGCTGGCGCTGCGGCGTACCGCAGGTCCGCTCCCGATCGGCTCGGTGAAGACCAACCTGGGCCATCTGGAACCGGCGTCCGGGATCGTCGGGTTGCTCAAGGCGATGCTGGTGCTGCGGCACCGGACCATTCCCCCGTCGCTGTACGCGGACTCACCCAGCCCGGAGATCGACTTCGCCGGTCTCCGGCTGGCCCCCGCGGTGCGGGCGTTTTCTTTCCCGGAGACCGGCCGGGCCGTGATCGGGGTGAACTCGTTCGGGTTCGGTGGCGCCAACGCCCACGCGATCGTCGCCGCGCCACCGGCCGCACTGCCGTCTGAGGCGTCCGTCGCCACCCGGCTGCCGCTGGTGGTTTCCGCTCGTTCCGAGGCGGCGCTGCGCGTGGCGGTCGACCGCTACGCCGAGCGGCTGGATTCCGCCACACACGAGGAGTTCTACGACCTGTGCTGGACCGCGGTCCGGCGCCGTGGCTTGCACGACCGCCGGGTGGCCGTCCTGGCGGCCTCACCGGGTGACGCCGCTCGTCGGCTGCGGCTGGTGGCCGACGGTGCGGCGGCGACCGGCGCTGTGTCGGCGAACGCGGTGCGTGCGGGCCGGATCGCGTTCGTGTTCTGCGGGAACGGGTCGCAGTGGGCCGGGATGGGCGCGGACCTCCTCACTGGTGACGCGGCCTTCCGCGCGGTGGTCAAGCAGGTCGACGACCTGCTGCGGCCACAGCTCGGGTGGTCGGTGGTGGAGGAACTGCGGGCGGGTGCTGACCGTTCACGATTGGCAGATACGTTCGTCGCCCAGCCCGCGCTTTTCGCCGTGCAGGTCGGTGTGGTGGAAAGCCTGCGAGAGCGGGGAATCGAGCCGGAGGCCGTCGTCGGGCACAGTGTCGGCGAAGTTGCGGCGGCCTACGCCTGCGGGGCGTTGAGCCTCGACCAGGCGGTACAGGTGATCGCTGAGCGAGCCGCGGCCCAAGCACCGACCGCGGGCGCCGGCCGGATGGCGGCGGTCGGGCTCCCCCCGGAGGAAGCGGAGGCGGTGCTGGCGTCCTACGGCGGCCGGCTGGGGCTGGCAGCGGTGAACACCGACCGGGACGTGACGGTCTCCGGCGACGCCGACGCCCTGGAACGGCTGGGCCAGGAGTTGACCGCGCGGAAGGTCTTCTTCCGCGAGCTGGACGTGAACTATCCCTTCCACAGTCCGGCGATGGACGTCGTGGAGGCACCACTGCGGGCGCGACTCGCCGGGCTGCGCGGCGGGATGAACCACGCCCCGTTCGTCTCGACCGTGACCGGTGCGCCGGTACCCGGACCGGAACTCGACGCCGACTACTGGTGGCGCAACGTTCGCGAGCCCGTGCGGTTCGCCGACGCGGTGCGTCGCCTGCTGGCCGTAGGCGTGGACACCTTCGTCGAGATCGGACCACACCCCGTGCTCGGCGGCTACCTGCGCCGGCTGAGATCCGGTGACGTGCCGATCGCGGTGGTGCCGACCCTGACCCGCGACACCGGCGGTGAGGAGGCACTCGACACAACGGTGGCCTCGCTGATCGCCGCCGGCGCGCGAATCGACTGGAACCGCTACTTCCCGAGCGCGGGCCGGGTGGTGGATCTCCCGGCCTATCCGTGGCAGCGCGAGAGGCATTGGCACGGAGACCTGGAACGCTGGTATGGCGGCCCGATCGAGCACCCGCTGTTGGGCGAGCGGGACGACGTGCCGGAACCGAGCTGGCGCGGCACCGTCGAACCGGTGTCACTGCCCTGGTTGGGCGACCACGTGGTCGACGGTGCTGTCGTGATGCCGGCGGCGGGCTACGCGGAGATTGCGCTGGCCGCCGGTCGCCGTGCCGTGAACGCGCCCGTGGAGATCGACGCGCTGAACATCATGGCACCGCTGGTGCTTCCGTGGACCGACCAGACGATGGATGTCCGGCTGCACACCTCCGTGTCCGAAGAGGACGGTCTGATCCGGATCGCCGCCCGCACCGGTGACTCCGGACCGTGGCGGTTGCACGCCAGGGGCCGGGTGCGGCGGATGCTCGCACCACCACCCGCACCAGTGGACCTGTCCCTGTCCGGCGGCCGGCTCGACGGCGACGCCTTCTACGCCGCGGCGGCAGGACGCGGCATGGCGTACGGTCCGGCATTCCGGGTGCTGCGGGAGCTGTGGATCGGTGACAACGAGGTCGTCGCCCGCTATGCCTTCTCCACCGCCGAGTCCGGTCATGACGTGCACCCCGTGGTGCTCGACGGCGCCCTGCAGGCGGCCGCTCCCCTGGTGGCCGCCGCGACCGGCGGTCAGGCATGCCTTCCGGTCGCGGTGGACCGGGTCCGAGTGTGGCGTGAGCCCGCGGCGTCCGGCCTGATCCGGGTTCGCGGCGGGGCGGTCACGAGCAGAGATGTCACCGTCGACATCATCGTCTGCACGGAGTCCGGTGAGACGACCGTGGAGCTGCGCGGCTGCCGGCTGCGGCGGATGCCCGCAGCGACCTCCGTGCGGGTCGAGCGGCACGTCGGCGTGATGCGGGCGGCGCCTCGCCTGGCCGAGCCCGTCCCCGCGTGTCCGATGCCCACGCCACAGGAGATCGCCGCCGCGTCCAGGAACGCCGTGGCCGCTGTGTCCGAGGCCTGGCGATCGGTGATCCGGTACGACGAGTGGAAACCGCGATGGCTCGACTTCACCGCACGTGTGGTCGTCGACACGATGCGAAACCTGCTCCCCCACCGGGACTCGGTGTCCGTGGACGACCTCGTCGACGTGGGTGTGCTACCGCGGTATCGCCGGCTGCTGGAGAACGGCGCGGCGACGGCACAGGAACTCGGTCTGCTGCGTCTGAAGGACGGGCGGTGGCGCCCGACGTGTGAGGGCGACGCCTTGGCACGGTTCACCGACATGGTGCGGGATTTCCCGGAACGTGTCCCGACGTTGACCATTATGGGCCGGTGCGCGCGGAACATGAGCGCCATCCTGTGCGGTGAGCTCGACCCAGTGGACCTGATCTTCCCCGAGTACGCGCCGGACACCCTCGAGGGCGTTTACGACACCCAGCCGGAGATCCGCCTGTCCAACCTGGTCGCCCGCGAGCTGTGCCGGACCGCGGCCGAGCGATGGTCGCACGACAGGCCGTTGCGGATCCTCGAGGTCGGAGCGGGCACCGGAGGGTTGACCGCCTGCGTGCTCCCGGTGCTGCCGCGTGACCGGGCCCGGTACCTGTTCACCGACCGGTCCACCGCCGGTTTTCCGCGTGCGGCGGCGAGGTTCGCCGACTACGACTTCCTCGAGCACCAGCCATTCGACCTCAACCAGGATCCGGAGGCGCAGGGACTGCCGGAGGCGGGCTTCGACATCGTCATCGCCTCGCTCGCACTGCACACCGCCGGTGACCTCAGTGCAACGCTGGACAACATCGGCAGGTTGCTGGGCGACGACGGTCTGCTGCTGGCGGTCGAGGCCTACGACACGCGGATGATCGCCCCGTTGTTCGGGCTCCTGGACGACTTCTGGGCGTTCACCGACACCGCCCTCCGACCGTCCTCACCGCTGCTGAACCGCACCGGCTGGACGGACCTGCTCACCGCGCGCGGATATGCTGACGTCGTCGACGCCGAGGCGGGCACGGAAGACTTCGGGGTCATGCTCGCCCGGCGCCCGGCACGGGCCGAACCCGTCCGGCTCCCGGTGCCCGCGCGCCGCGGAGGTGATCACTGGATCGTGCTGGCCGAGCCAGGCTCCGACTCCGCTCAGGGACACCGCCTCGCCGATGTGCTGGGCGCGAACGTGGCGGAGGCGATCCCCGACGAGTGGGACCTGCCAGCCGGTACTCGCTCGTTCGGAATTGCGGTGCTCTTCGACGAGGTCTCCGGGCTCACCGAGACAGACCTCACGACCCGGCGAGCCATGATGCTGCGTTCGGTCGCCGCCGCCTGCGCACGTGTGCCGGAGGACGTCAAGGTCACGATGTGGGTGGTGACCAGGCCTTCAGGGGCGCAACCGGGCCCGGAGTCCCCGGCGTCGCCCGTGGACGCGGCGGTGTGGGGAATGACCCGCACGCTCGCGAACGAACAGCCCCGGCTGGTGGTGCGCCGCATCTCCCTGGAGCGTGGCGAAGACCCGGTGTCCGACGTCCTGCGTCTGGCCACGGAGTTGCTGGACCCGGCGACCGATGACGAGATCGTGCTCACCAGGTCGGGGCGGTTCGTCCCGCGCATGGTGGACCTGGAGCGGACCACCTGCGTCAACCCTGCGGCGTACTCGCTGCGCCTGCGGGACCAGGGGCCGTCCTATCGGCTCGACTGGACTGAAGCCGACGTGCCGGTGCCGGCGCCGGACGAGGTCGTGATCGCCGTCCGCGCTGCCGCGTTGAACTATCGCGACGTCATGTGGTCCACCGGTCTCCTTCCGGCAGAAGCCATGGCCGGCACCGTGGCCGGACCCTTGGGGCTGGAATGCGCGGGTGTGGTCACCGCGATGGGCTCAAACGTGACGGGCTTCGCTGCTGGAGACCGGGTCTTCGCGTTGGCGCCGTCCGCATTCGGTTCCCACGCCGTCACCAAGGCCGCCTCGACCGGACGGATGCCAGACGGGATGTCCTTCTCCGCCGCGGCGTCCCTCCCGGTCGCGTTCGTGACCGTCCACTACGGACTGGGGCACCTGGCTCGGCTGGGTGCGGGAGATGTGGTGCTCGTCCACGGCGCCGCGGGCGGCGTGGGACTCGCCGCGGTGCAGCACGCCCGGCTGGCCGGCGCCGAGGTCATCGCGACCGCGGGCACCCCGGAGAAGCGGGATTTGTTGCGGCTGCTGGGTGTCCGGCACGTTCTCGACTCGCGCTCCCTGAGGTGGGCGGACGAGGTCGCCGCGATCACCGACGGCCGAGGGGTGGACGTCGTGCTCAACTCGTTGAGCGGAGAGGCGATCTCCCGAGGACTCGAACTGCTGCGCCCGGGTGGCCGCTTCGTGGAGCTCGGCAAACGCGACCTTTACGAGAACCGGCGACTGCTCCTTCGCGCCCTGTGCAACGACATCAGTCTGTTCGCCGTCAACCTGGACGTCATGGCGACCAGCACACCCCGGCTGGCCCGCCTGGTCTTCTCGGACGTCGTCCGGCGGGTGTGGGCAGGCGACTACCGGCCGTTGCCGCACCGCACATATCCGGCCACACGGGTCGGCGAGGCGTTCCGGCTGCTCCAGCACTCGCGGCACATCGGCAAGGTGATCGTCACCTTCGACGAGCCCGTCCCGGTCGAACAACGGGTCCGGCCGTTCACGCTCGACGCCGACGCCACCTACCTGGTCGCCGGTGGTCTCGGCGGGTTCGGTGCGGCGACGGCCCGCTGGTTGGCTCAGCGCGGCGCCCGCCACCTGACCCTCGTCGGAAGACGGGGCGCGGCGTCCCCGGAAGCGTCCAGGTTGCTCGCGGAGTTGACGGACTCCGGTGTGACGGTGGCCGTGCACGCCGCGGACATCGCCGACCTCACGGCCATGCGCGCCGTGTTCGACGCCATCGACACGGGCACAAGGCCGCTGCGCGGTGTGATCCACTCCGCGATGGTCCTGGACGACGCTCCCCTGGCCGAACTGACCGAGCAGCGATTCCGCACCGGCCTGGCACCCAAGATGGCGGGCGGGCGCGTGCTCGACGTGCTGACCCTCGGCCACCCGCTCGACTTCTTCGTCGTGTACTCCTCGGGCCACGCGCACACCGGGCACCTGAACCAGACCAGCTACACCGCGGGCAACCTGTTCCTCGAGGCGCTGGTGCGGCAACGACGCGCGGCAGGACATCCGGGCACCGCGATGATCTGGGGCGCCATCGGAGAAGTCGGTCAGCTGGCCCGCGACACCGAGGTCGCCAGAGTGCTAGAAGGTCTCGGCATCCATCCGCTGCCGCCGTCCGACGCCTTCGCCAACCTGGAGGACGTACTCGTCGACGGCGTCGACGTCGCCATGGTGTGGCGCCACGATCGCAGCCGGCCACGCAAGCTGATCCCCGGCTTCGACGCTCCGCGTTTCGACACCCTCGCGCACGTCGGCACCGACACCGAGGACGCGCAGTACGAAGACCTGCGCACAACCCTGACGGCGATGGGCCAGGACGAGGCTGCCGGGGCGGTGACCACCGTCATGATCGACCTGATCGCCGGAGTGTTGCAGACCAAGCGCAACCGGCTGGACCCGGCGCGCCGCCTCGATCAGCTCGGCATGGACTCCCTGATGGCCGTGGAACTGGCCACGGCCATCAGCCGCCGGCTCGACGTGCGGCTCGCGGCGCCCGACATGATCGGGGTCGCCACCATCTCCGATCTGACCGCACTGGTGCTGAAGCGGTTGTCGGCGAACCTGGAGGTGGCGGGATGACCAAGCGGGCGCTGCACGGCAGCCGGGTGATCATCACAGGCGCGGCCGGAGCCTTCGGCGCCGCCACCACGGCGGCACTGCGCGAAGCAGGCGCACACGTCGCCGAACTGGGCCGAGTCGCGAACGGCGACATCATCGCCTGCGACGTCAGCGACGACAAGTCCGTCCGCACTGGCGTGGCCACGGCGATCGACCGGCTCGGCGGCGTGGACGTCCTGATCAACAACGCCGGCGTCGGCCTGCCGTGTGACGCCGGTGGCCCGGTCGACGACACCGTCCGGCGCACGATCGAGGTCAACCTGCTCGGCGCCTGGCGGGTCACCGCCGCTGCTCTGCCCGAGCTGCTGAAGTGTCCCGCCCCCCGCGTCGTCTTCGTTTCCTCGTTCCTGGCCTTTGTGAGCGTGCCCTTCGCCTCCGCCTACACAGTCGCCAAACGAGGCATGTGCGCCTACGCGGACTGCCTGCGCATCGAGTACGGACACCGGCTGAAGGTCACCACGGTGTGCCCCGGCTACGTCCGCACCCCCATCCACGAGGCCAGCCGTCGCGCCGGAGTGACGTTGGAAGGCAAGGTTCCCGCTGAACGCGTGGAGGACGTCGTCAGGACCCTGCTCAGGGTGCTGACCGCGAAGCGACCGCCCCGTGACGTCGGCACCGCCGCGTTCAGCGGCGCCGCTGTCCGGTTGGGACGACTGTTTCCCGGCGCTGTCGATCACATTGTTCGCGCCCGTCACTCGTTCGACCTGGCTCACGGTGTGTACGACGAGGTACCCCTCGCCCGGCGAACGAGGGCAGCCACCAGTTCGCGCGACCGAGGAGGCGCATCACCGCAGGGACCAGAATCAGCCTGACCACGGTGGCGTCCAGGACGATCGCCACGATCATTCCGACACAGAGCTCCTTCAGCAGCAGCACATCGCTGCTCAGGAAACCCACGCCGACGGTGCACACGACGAGTGCCGCGGCGGTGATGATCGGTCCGGACCGGCGCACACCCTCGGCCACCGCGGTCTCGTTGTCGCCGGATTCGTCGTACTCCTCCCGCACCCGGCACAGTAGGAACAACTCGTAGTCCGTCGCCAGCGCGATGACGATGGTCAGCAGGACCACCGGGAGGAACAGGTCGATGTGCGGGACTGGTGTCGCGCCCACCAGCCAGGCGAGATGGCCGTCCTGGAAGACCCACGTGACGGCACCGAAGGCCGCACCCAGCGACAGCGCGTTCACCACGAGCGCTTTCACCGGCAGCACGATGGACCGCAGCGCCACCGCCAGCAGCAAGAACGACATCACGGCGATGTACAGCAGCGCCCAGCCCAAGCGCTGGAAAGCCCGGTCGATGGTGTCCACGGACATGGCGGCTTCGCCGCCCACCAGGTTCTCCCCACCCGGCGGCGCGGGCAGCGCCCGCAACCGGCGGATCACCTCACGCGTGTCGCCTCCGGCGGGAGCGGCGAGGTAGATCACCGCCGTCCGGTCGCGAGTGGCCACGACCATGCCCGTCTCGACCCCCGGCACCGTCAGCAGCCGGCCCCGCCACTGGTCCAGATCGCGTTCACCCGCCGGACCGTCCAGAGGGTTCGCGAACGTCGTCGTCAGCTGGATCGCACTCATCGAGGCGACACCGAACTCGCTTCGCAGCTGCGTCGCCGCGATCCTGGCGGATGCCTTCTCCGGCAGCACGGTCTCGTCCGCGGTCGCGAACCGGGTGTGGAAGAACGGCACCGCCAACAGCAGCAGTACCGCGATCGCCACGGCCGCGCAAGGCAGCGGATCGCGCATCACCGCCCGCGCCAGCCGAGCCCACCGCGGGCCTCCTTCCGCCAGCGACAAGGCATCACGCTTGCGGCCGAAAGCGAGTGCGTTGACCCGCGGCCCGAGCACCACGAGCATCGCGGGCAGCACGGTGACCGCGAGCACGGCACCCACCGCGGCGGCGATAGCCGCGCCGATCCCCAGGCTGCGCACAAACCCCAACGGGAAGAACAGGTTGGCCGACACGATCGCGCTGATCGCGATGCCCGAGCAGAACACCGTTCGCCCGGCCGTCGTCATGGTCGGCATGATCGCAGCCGCTGGGCTCGGCCGGCGAAGGAGTTCCTCCCGGAAACGGCTGACCACGAACAGCGCGGCGTCCGTCCCCACCGCCAGTGCGATCGCCACGATCGCGTTCAGCACCGCGAAGTTGATTGCCGTCACCTCGGTGACCAAGCGCAGCACCGCCAAGGTGACCACTGTGGTGAGGCCGCCGAGAAGGACCGGTAGCAACGCGGCCACCACACCGCGGAACACCACGACGAGCACCAGCATGATGAGCGGCAAGGTGATCAGGCCCGCTCGGTGGACATCGGCGGTGGTGCGCTCAGCCACTTCTTCCAGCACTGCGACCGGACCGGTGTAGGACAGCTCGAAGCCGTCGGCGACCAGGCCGTCCCTCAGTTGTTGGTAGCTCGCCGCCCGCGCGTCTTCATCGGCGCCGGCGAGCATTACGACCACGGCCGCGGCGTGGAAGTCCTCGCTGATCAGGCCTGGGTTCTGTGTGGTCCAGTAGGACATCGCCGAGGTGATCACCCCGGCAGGCGCGGTGGCGAGCGAACGTTCCACACCAGCGCGGAATGCAGGGTCGTCGATGGTGTGGAGCCGCGAATGGCGGTAGATCACGACCACGTCGACGGCGCCGGTTCCCACTCGGTCCCGGATCGCTTGGATCGCCTGGGCCGACTCGGAATCCGCAGCCAGGTACCCACCGTGGGCGAGCCGTTCGGGCAGGCTCAGCGCGCCCGGTGCGCCGAGCACCGCGAGTCCCAGCGCGACGGCCAGCACAGCGTGGCGAAGCCTGGTGATGGCGAGACCGAGCCGTCCGAACATGCCACCTCCACAGGAGGGGTGGGGCACATCTGTGCCCCACCCCGGCGTTGTCGTGATCAGCTACCGTCGCTCGCCGTGGCCGAACCGTTGCCGTTGCTGGTCGATCCGACGGGGCCGGCCGTGATGCACGCCGTGCCTATGCCCGTGACGGAGGTGGCGTCTCCGCTGCCGAAGATGCCGGTGCCCGGCCCGCTGGTCACCTTGCCGGTGCCGGCACCTACGAGCACTCCGCCGTCGCCCGTCCGCACGACGTTGTAGTCGCCGGAGATCGCGCTGTTCCCGAACGAGCTCTTGAAAGTGGCCGTGTACTTGCCGACGATCTTGGCGCATTCAGTCGAGGAAAGCGTTCCCGTGCCGCTGAAACTTCCACCGGTGAACCCGTTGACCGTCGACTTGCACGAGGTGGTATCGCCAGTCACCTTGTACTTGATCGGCTTGCCGGGTTCCTGGGGGTCCTGCGCCTGCGTGGACGCGATGTTGAACGTGCACGTGCCCGAGTCGGCTGATGGCCGCGCGCTTGCCGCCGGCGTCGCTCCCTGCGGTATCACCGCCTGCACGACGCCACCGACGGCAAACACCAGCAACCCCAGGGCGGCCACGTACAGCACTCCCTTGCCCGAACGAAGCTCGAAACCCCGTCTTGCTTCCATCTGTTCCTCCCATTGACTTCGCTTCACCACGCGCGATGGACGGCCCATCACGAACCGAAGGAGGGACCCGAACGCATGAAGACACCGGAGCCAGAACCGGAGAAAGACTCAACCCGCACACGCCGTCCCAGGTAACGAACGCAAGAAAAATTCACCCCGCATCCCCGCGTCAACCCGCATCACAACCCCTGCCACAGATTCCAGCCTCGACCAGTTTCGCAATCTTCACCAGCACCCGACGAATCGTCAACGCGAGTCGCCCAGCCGGTTCCGAACGCTGCTCAACAGCTCGAATTTCGACCTCTCAGCTGGCGATCTTGTTTTCTTTCCGCTATTTTCTCGCGACCATCAGGTCCGGCTGGGTACCCTGAAGGTTGTCCCGTAATGATCAAGAATGGTCCCGAGCCGGGCGCCCACCACGGTTGACCGACGCCGAGCTGCTCACCCTCGCCGTGGCCCCAGCGTTGCCGGTATCCGCTCCGAGGCCCGCCGGCTGCGGTTCTCGCCCCGACATCTGCCCGGCGCTTTCGCTTATCTGCCACAGCAATCCGACTGCAACAAGCGGCTGCGCACAGCAATCCCGCTACTCAAGAAGGTGATCCGGCTGCTCGCCAGCGACCCCGATCTGTGGACCGATACGATCTGGGTGGTCGACTCGACGCCGGTCAAGTGCGCCCGCTCAGTCGAAACAGCACGATTGCCTAGCATGACAGGACCACCGTGCGCAAGCGAAACAGCAGCTCATGGGACCCGCATCGATTCTGGCGCCGTACACGGTTGGCCGCTCGGCGATGCATCATCGGCAAAAGTCCGATACACACGAGGTTCGGCTTAACAAACGTCACCATCGACGGTACACCGGGGTGACAACCATCACCGTCACCCGTTTGATCGACGTGCCTGGACGCGCCTGACGGAACCGGTTTGAATGCCAGTCAGCATGCAGATGCCCGGCCAACGAGGAGTAGTGAATTCTATGAAACGAAAGCGTGTCGCCACTGCTGCCGCCGCAGGAACAGTGTTGATGGGGTTGCTTGTCTCAGCACAGGTCAGCGCTGCCGAGCCGTCTCAGCACGCTCCGCAAGCAGAATGCAAAAGCGGTCAAGTCACACCGAAGCTGAAGATCGGGGCGCAAAAGTATCAGCACCCCAGGAAGGATCAAGTCTTCCTCCGCACCGGCGAAGTCTGGCCGTACGGGTCGTGTATAGACAGCAAGGCAGGCGTCTCCCCGGCAGACTGGGGACAAGGGAGGGCGTGCAACCTGGAACGGGACGGGGGAAGATGGGGTCGCGAGTGGCAGAACGGTTGCTCCGCCGGGGGTCACATAGTCCTTTTTTCAAAGTACTTCTATGCCTCCACCGAGGCGTTCGGCCCAAAGGAGGGCGAGGAATACTGGTACGATTCGGACGAGATTATTCGAATTGAGTGAACATCCATTGAGGTGATCTCACCAACGGAGATTCTCGCGCTGAACGCCTGACGTGCGCGGGAGCGCGTGGCCGTGCGTCGCGACGGGTTGCAGGGCCTGGAAGAAGAAGGACGGGGAGTCCTGGTAGGACTGGAT
>NZ_BAABBE010000044.1:0-50051 GCF_039537795.1 Lentzea roselyniae | reverse complement strand
GATCCGGACACCCGCACCTACAACGCCCTGCTCCGCGGCCTGCGCTGCCTCGGCGAACGCGGCTTCGCCCTGCTGACCGGGCGTTGGCGCGCCCTGCGGCACTTCACCACCAGCCCACGCAAGATCGGCCACATCGTCAAAGCCGCACTCGTACTCACCCATTTCGAACACGGCCGACTCACCTGAAACTCGTTGAGATCACGTCAGTGACGTACAGGCTCAGCAGATCGCTTTTGTCGCCGCTCGCGGCCGGGAGATGTGGTCGGGCAATCACGTGCTGATCGGAGGCGACTTCAACGTCGAACCCACGGACAGCAAGCTGAACCCGATGTACAGTCCAGAGCACTCCGGTGGCAGCGGAATCTTCAACGAGGCGGACACCAACGGATTTTCTCGCACCGGCGGCGGCGTTGGTTCCGGCTACAACGAGTACACCGGCGGATGCATCCACTGGCCGTGCGGCTACCGTGCCAACGACTGGAAGCCCACCGGTAAAATCGACTACATCTTTCTTTCTCGCTACGACTTCACCGGCTATTACGGCGATGCGACCTACGCCCTCCGGTCCGACCACACGCCGCTCTGGGCCTGGGCGAACTACGAGTGAGGCTGATCGGCCCCGACCGCGAGGATCTGCTTCAACCCGTTCCGGTCGAACCCTGTGATCTCGTTGAACAGCAGGAAGAAGCCGAGCGGGACCAACGCCACGAGAGCGAGCACGTTCTGCCTGCGGACATGTGTGGCGAGCCCCTTCAGGGCCCGTTGCTGGTCCGCGGGCACGGGCGCGTCTCCCGCAAGGCCGGCGACTCGGCGCCGTTCCCGTTGGACGTGCCCGATGTTGTTCTTCATGACGTACACGTAGGCCGCCGACAGGAGCGCGAGAAACGGCAGGACCGTGCTCCACCACGACGCTGCGTCGGCCAGGTGCGCCATGTACATGTTCGGCGCCCAGGCGACGCTGATGCACAGCAGGATCGCGATGAAGCAGTCCTGCAGCGTTCCCCCGAGCGGACCTGCGAGCGTGTAGCTACGCGCGGGTCTCGCGCCCGGCAACGTCCGAGCCGCGCACCACGGCAGGCTGATGCAGGCTGCGACACCAAGTGCGAGTCCCGCGAACGAAACAGGCAGTGACACGACCTCCGACGCCGACCACAGCGCCGGACCGGTCATCCAGGCGACCGTCGACCCGACCGCCAGCGCGGCACAGGCGGCCACCGCGACCAGGCGGAGGTCAACCGGGGTGTTGTGCAGGTAGCCGACGTTGCTGAC
Organism: Lentzea roselyniae; assembly: GCF_039537795.1. NCBI lineage: Bacteria > Bacillati > Actinomycetota > Actinomycetes > Pseudonocardiales > Pseudonocardiaceae > Lentzea > Lentzea roselyniae. The sequence continues at coordinate 48,782 of NZ_BAABBE010000044.1, read as the reverse complement.
CAGGCCTTCCCACACGAACAGTGCTGCCACGACCGCGATGACGGCCGACAGCACGAGCTGCTTCGTGTCTCCATAACCATCGGCAAGAGCGAGAGCCATGACAACGGTCCAGGCGAGGCAGCTCACCGGAGCCACCACTCGAGCGGCCGGCACCAGCAGCATCACGACGAGACCCGCCGCCAGCAGGAGGGCTGGTACCGCGAGCGAGGTGAGGCCGGCGTGCGATCCGGCGATCCACTTGTCCGGGGTGGAGGTTCCGACCAAAGAGGCCGCACAGCTGATCAACGCACCGGTGTACATAGCGATGATCGCCAGGTAAGCCCTCCACTTGAGCGCCCCCAGCTCGCCCTGCGGCACGTTCTTCTCCTCTGCCGCAACAACCTCGTCGAAGGTCATCCGCACCGCGAGCGCGGACACGGCCAGGAACAACAGAGCGGCGACGACGCCCGCAACAGCGGCGTAAGGGTTCACCAGCCTGGGTTCCTGCGCGAAGTACCTCGAGGCGAGGCCGAGCAGCGTGATCGGTGCCGCGGCCACAGAGGCCCAGAGCACCCTCCACAGCGGCACCTCCCGCCGCCTCCACATCGCGCCGAGCAGTCTCACTTCCACCGTGACGACCGCCAGCGCCAGCAGACAACCCGAGGCCAGCGCCGGAATCGTCACCGAGGGCGATGCCGAGACCGCCGCGACAGGACCGGCCGCGGTCACCGCGGCACACGCCACGACGACGGTCCTCGCTTCGGCGGTCCTCACGTCGTGGACGCTGGCCACGAAAGCCCCACCCAGTGCGGCGCACACCGCGCACATCACCGCTACCCCGCTGTTCGAGCTGCCAGGCAGAAACAGCAACGACAACGACACAGCCGGAACAGCGGCCACCACGGTCGCGGCGACACACCAGCGCCACGAACCCACGCCGGTCGCCCACACCAGTACCGCCACCGCCGTGACCGCGAGCGTGCCCACGGCGACGGTGACGGCGGCCAGTGCCGAGCCACGGCCGGCGTTGTCCTCGGCGAGCAACGCCACGAAGGTGAACGTCAGGCCCAGCACCGCGACGACGCGAGGTGATCGAACGAGATGGGCGCGGCGCCGGAGCGTCACGATCGCAGCCGTTGTGGCAGCGGCGAAAAAGCCGCAGGCGCCCGTCAGAAACGCGGCGTGGTACCAGCCGGCCGCGTTGAAGGTACCGGGAGCGGGGAGTGTCCAGTTGAGCCGTGGATCCGGGTTCGCGAGCCAGGAGATCTGCGTGGCCGCGCCGCCCAGCAGACCAAGCACACCGGCAGTCGCCACGGCCCATCGCTCAGCGCGCCGCCACGTCCGGATCTGCGGTGACGACCGGACCAGGCAGAAGGCGAGCAACGGCAGCAGGATCCCGTCGCCGACGGTGGCGGAGCGAAACGTGTGCAAGCCGGGCAGCGAGTCGTCGCCCAGCCCCGCCAGTGACGCGATCTGGAGCGCTCCGAAGCCGGAGAAGAACACGACGCCGGCCGCGAGCCACGCTCGGCGACCGGTGTCAGCAGTCATGCAAGCACTCCAGGTCCAGCCGTGGTGACGGTCATGCCCTGTGTCGCAGCCAGGTTCAGGTGCGTTACCGGAGATTACGTTTCCGCGCGCCGTTCCCGGAACGCGATCATGTTCATCCGGTTGCCGCACCGCACGCTGCAGAACCGCTTGAGACCGTTGCGGGACAGGTCCAGCAGGAGGCCCTCGCAGTCGTCGGCCGCGCAGATCCGCAGGCGGTCCATCTCGTTCATCCGGATCACGTCGATGAGGGCGAGCGCGGCCTCCACCCGGATCCGTTCGGCGAGCGGGGAGTCGGGTTCGGTGGCGTGCATGTGCCAGTCGAGGTCGTCGTGCCGCACGAGGTACGGGAGTGCTTTCGCGTCGCGGAGCATCTTGTTGACGGCTTCGACGGCATCGTCGCGATCGAGGGTCCACACATGCCTGAGCAGCGCGCGCGTGCGGTGGACGTCACGCAGTTCGGCCTCGTCGTGGTCGATGCGGCCCGTGAACGGGTAGTGGTCCAACAGAGCTTTCAGCTGATCGACCGTGGCCAGCTCGTCCTCGCCGCTGCGCGACGCCGACGGATCGGTGTTGCACAGGACCACGACGAAGGCGAGCGACTCCTCCGTGTCAGGGGCAAAACGCAAATTGACTCCTTACCTGGACCGGCCTACCGTCAGGGGTGTCAATCAGGTTAGGCCATGACATGGCTCCGGACCGGGAGGCAAGGATGGGGATTGGGTCGAAGTCCACCGGCCTGATCGCGGCAGCGATCTCGTTCATCTCCTTCGGCACCTCCGGGGCGTTCGTCAAACCGCTCCTCGACGCCGGCTGGTCGCCGACCGCCGCCGTCACGGCCCGTGCGCTGACGGCCGGGCTCGTGCTCCTCCCGTTCGTCGTGGTGTCCCTGCGCGGCAAGTGGGATCTGCTGCTGCGGGCCAGATGGCCGGTGCTCGGCATGGGGCTGGTCGGCGTGGCGATCACCCAGGTCTTCTATTTCGCCGCCATCCAGCGCATCCCGGTGGCGACCGCGCTGCTCGTCGAGTTCCTCGCGCCCATCATCCTGGTCGGGTTCACCTGGGCGGTCACCCGACGCACGCCCGCGCCCGTCGTCCTGTTCGGCTCCGCGCTCGCGGTCGGAGGCCTCGTGCTCGTGATCGGGCCCGGCGCGATCCAGGCCGTCGACCCGATCGGCCTGGCCTTCGCTTTCGGCGCCGCCATCGGGTGCTCCGTGTACTTCGTGCTCGCCGCGCGCCCCAACGAGGGCCTTCCTCCGGTCGCGCTCGCCGGCACGGGCCTGCTGCTGGCCGCACCCGTCCTCGCGCTCGTCGGCGCGACGGGCCTGCTCCCGTTCACCGCCACGTTCGACGACCTCCCGCTGCTCGGCACCACCACGGCCTGGTGGGTGCCGCTGCTCGTCGTCGCGGTCATCGGCACTGCGCTGGCCTACGCGTCCGGCATCACCGCGTCCGGGATCCTCGGGTCGCGTCTCGCGTCGTTCATCGCCTTGCTGGAGGTCGTCTCCGCCTCCCTGTTCGCCTGGCTCCTGCTGGGTCAGCGACTCAGCCCGTGGCAGCTCGTCGGCGGCCTGCTGATCCTCGCCGGCATCGCCTCGGTGCGCGCTGAACGGCAGCGGCCGGAACCGGTTGCCGCGCCCCCGGTCGGTGTTTCCTGCTCCTAGCCGCAGGTCTGACCGTTCAGGCAAACCACTGCTCATCGCGTTGGCCCGCCTGGGGTCCTGTGCCACGTTGAGCACATGTCGTCTCGATCTCTGCTGGCCTCGACCCTGCTCGCCGTCGCAGCGGCTCTCGCACCGTCGCCCGCCTACGCACACACCGACCAGTGGCAACGGGTCGGCACCGGCATCACCGAGGGCGTGAGCGGCCTCGCCGTGCTCACCAGCCGCGGCGACCACGTCGAGGCGCTCTCGGTCATCGACAACAAGAAGCCGGGACAGGAACGCGTCCGCAGGATCGTCCTCGACGACGGGCGCGTCACCGCGGTCCGGCCGATGACCTGGCAGGGCGAGACCCCGGTGGACCTCGAAGCGGTCACCCGCGTGCCGAACCGTCCCGGCGAGTACGTCGCGGTGACCAGCGGCGGCCGTGCCTTCCACGTGCGGGTGCGGGCCGACGTCGTCACCGTCGTCGCCGCGTTCGACCTGCCTCCGCACGACCCGCAGGACAACATGGAGAGCTTCGCGCTGAAGGCCGTCGGTTCCCGGCTCGCCGCGGTGTGGGCCGACCGCGGTGCGGGCCTCCGGCCGACCACCCTCTACTCGGCGTACTTCTCGTTGCAGGACCACAGGTTCGGGCCGGTCACCACCGTCGAGTACGACACCGGCGCACACGAGGAGACCGTCCGGCACGCCTCGGACATCGCGATCGCACCGGACGGCTCCCTGCTCGTGTCCTCCGCGGTCGACCCCGGCGACAACGGCCCGTTCTCGTCGTCACTGCGCGAGATCGGCAGGCTGGCACCGCGCAAGGACACCGTCGGTGTCGACCTGGCCCGCCGGCCGCACCTGCTCGGCACGTTCGACGGCCGCAAGATCGAGGCGGTGGCGCTCCTGCGCGACGGCGACGTGCTGCTCGGCACCGACGACGAGAACGACGGCGGCTGGGTCCGGCAACGCTGACGAGAGTTCTCACCGATAGAGCGTGACCTTGGCGGTGGCCAGGTCGTAGGAGGCACCGACGACGCGCAGAGTGCCGGCGGCGACGGCGGAACTGACGACCGGGCTGGTCTGCAACGTCTCGACGGTCTTGCGGATGTGCGCTTCCAGGGCCGCCGAGTAGATGTCGGCACCACGGTCCTCCGCCTCCCGCGCCGCCGGCACGAGTGCGGACACGAGGGCCCCGAGTGCGCCCGCCGGGGTCTTGCTCGGGTCCTTCATGGCGTCCACGGCCGCTTTCACCGCACCGCAGTTCTGGTGGCCGAGCACCACGATCAGCGGCGTCTTGAGTGCCGCGACCCCGTATTCGATCGTGCCGATCGTGGGCTCCGACAGGACGTTTCCGGCCGTGCGCGTGACGAAGACGTCGCCGAAGTCCACGTCGAAGATGGCCTCGACCGGCACCCGCGAGTCCGCGCACCCGAACACCTGGGCGTAGGGCGCCTGGCTTTCCGCGTGCTGACGGATGCTCTCGAGGCTCTGGGCGTGCAGCGTCTTGTTGGCGAGCAGCCTGTCGTTGCCCGCCGGAAGCCGCTGCAACGCCCCGTCCGAGTCGACGGCCCCGGCACCGGTACGGGCACGGCCGGCGCGCTCGTCTGCCCACCCGCGGCGACGCCGCAGGAGACGGCGGCCACGGACAGACCGCCCAGTGCAAGTCCCTGCAGCAGGGTGCGCCGGGATGTCGCGCCCTGCCGGGAAAATTCGTCCTTGGTGTTGGACATGCGGTCCAATTTAGATAGTCAGGTGCGCATCAGAAGCGCTTGAGTTCTTTTACCAGGGACATCCGTGATGCTTCGGAATTCATGTCCTTTGTGTCCGGTCTTGGCCCGGCAGAGGACGAAGCCACTGTGGACGACAGTGGCCTCGCGATCGTCGGGACAACACGGGATGCCGCGTCGTCAGCGCCCCGCCGCCTGGCGGTCGAGCTGCTCGCGGACGCTGCGCGGCCGCATGTCGGTCCAGTGCTGGTTCACGTAGTCGAGGCAAGCCTGGCGGGTGTCTTCGCCGTGGACCACGGTCCAGCCGTCGGGCACGGTGGCCAGCGTCGCCGGCCACAGGGCGTGCTGGCCCTCGTCGTTGACCACCACGTAGAAGCGGCCGTCCTCGTCGTCGAACGGGCTGGTGCGCATCGGAGACTCCTGTCAGTAGATGGTGCGGGCGTCCGCACTGCGGCGGTGGGCGCGGGACTTGCGGAGGTCGCGGGCGATGTTCAGGCGGGTGAGCCAGCGGTCGGTGCCGTCGAAGCGGGCGGTGAAGGGCTCGCGGCCGTGCGTGCCGCGGTAGTTGTCCAGGAACAGGACCTCACCGGGCTTCAGGGCGTAGCCCGCGATGTTGGCGTCGATCGCCTTGACGATCGTGTCCAGCGCGGCGGCGGCTTCCGGGTCCGACGCGGGGACCTCCATGAAGTACGGGTCCAGGCGCAGGTACGGGTCCTCCTGCGGGCCGAAGAGGACGGCGATGGGATCGGGGTCGACGTCCAGCCGGGAGATCCACTCGTAGCTGCGGTCGCGCAGGCGGCGCAGTTGCTCGTCGCCGTCGTCGTTCTGGCGGTTGGTCGCGAGGTGGGAGCGGTCCGGCCTGATCGGGAAGCGCTCCTGGCGCAGCACCTCGACCGTGTCGGCCGGGAGGTCGATGCCTTCGAGCGAGCCGTAGGTGGTGTTGACGCCGTCGGGGTTGCGCAGGCACATCAGGCCGACGTAGTCGGTGCGCATCGGGTGGAAGGCGTCCTCGATGTGCCAGGTGAGCAGTTCCTCGCTGCCGGAGCCGAGCTGCTCGTACTGGTGTTCCTTGATGGGGAACACGTCGTGCAGCAGCCGGCCGTCCTGCTGGGTGGACCAGGCGATGGGATCGCCCAGCAGCGACGCGCACAGGTAGAAGAACAGGTCTTCCGGCAGCGTGGGCCTGCCCTCGCCGCCGCAGTCCTTCCAGTGCGCCGGGGTGGGTCCGATGCGGTCGTCGTCGATCGGGTAGCCGCCGACGACGCACAGCGGGTGCGGCTCGGTGAGGCGGAACTCGGTCAGACCCGTGCGCAGGGCGCGGGGCAGCTCGTGGGCGATGACGGTGGCCTCGCGCACGAAGGCCGGGTCCTCGACCGAGCGGTACCGCTCGGCCAGCGAGGCGACCAGTGCCCCTGCCTCTGCGATGTCTGATGTGGACAGTTCAATTCTGAACATGGGCTTTCTCCCCCATGAGTGCGAGCGTTTCGAGGCCTCGGGTGAACGAGGAGGTGGGACCGCCGTAGCCCAGCCGGACGCGCGTCGGGTCACCGAAGCACGACCCCGGGACGAGGAGCGTGCGGTGCTCGCGCGCCAGGTCGTGGCAGAAGCCGGTGGTGTCGGTGTGGCCGAGCAGTTGCGGGAACGTGGTGACGCCGCCCATCGGCTCCGGCAGGTGCACCAGATCCGGGTGGTCGGCGGCCCACTGGCGCAGCAGGCCCAGGTTGCGGCGGGCCTGGTCCATGCGCGGGCCGACCAGGAGGTCGGCGTTTCTGGCGACGCGGGTGGCGAGCAGCTCGACCAGGGGCGAGAGGTGCAGCGTCATGCGGTCGCGCAGGTCGAGGGTGCCGCGCAGGACGTCGTGCGGCGCGATGGCCCAGCCGACCCGCAGCCCCGGCAGGCCGTAGCCCTTGGACAGGGTGCCGATGGAGATGGCCTTCTCGTAGTCGTGCACGGGATCGGCCAGCGGCTCGTCCTCGACGACCATCTCCCGGAAAGCCTGGTCCCACACCAGATACGCGCCGGCTTCCGCGCACATCGCGACCAGTTCGTCGCGCTGGGCCGGGGTGAGCGACGCGCCGGTCGGGTTGTGCGGGAAGTTCACGACGACGGCCTTGACGCCGTCGATGACCGCGCGCAGGTCGGCGAGGTCGGGACGGAAGCCGTTCTCCGGCCGCAACGGCCACACGCGCAGCTCGCAGCCCATGGTGCGGGCGATCGACGTGTGCGTGTGGTAGGTCGGCTCGGTGACGACGACGGCGTCGGTGGGGTCGAGCAGCGTGCTGAGCACGAGGTAGATCGCCTCGCTGCCGCCGTGCGTGACCATGACCCGGTCCGGGTCGCCGGTCCCCCACTGTTCGGCGATGGCGGTGCGCACCTCCTCTCCGCCGAACGACGTGCTGTCGCGGAACACCACGGCGTCCAGCTCGTCGGTGCCGATGCCGAGCATGGCCCGCAGTTCGGCGAGCGAGTAGTCCTCGACGCCGCTGCTGCCTATGTCGTCGTCGACAGCGAAGTAGTACAGACGCATCCAGTCCTCGAGGGGCGCTGGTTCGAACTTCATGGGGAAGGCACCTTTCATCGGTAGGACGAGGACTGCAGCTCGTACAGCTCGGCGTAGAGGTCGGGGTGGGCCATGAGGTGCTCGTGGCTGCCCATCTCGCGGATGCGTCCGCCGTCGAGGACGACGATCAGGTCGGCCATGCGCACGGTGGAGAACCGGTGCGACACGAGAAGAGTCACCGTTCCCCTGGACCGCCCTGCCTTGGCGGCGTTGGCGAAACGCTCGAACAACGCGTGCTCGGTCTGCGGGTCGAGCGCGGCCGTGGGCTCGTCGAACACCGCGAGCAGCGGGTCGGTGCGCAGCAGGCCGCGGGCGAGTGCCAGCTTCTGCCACTGGCCACCGGAGAGCTCGACGCCGCCGTCCCACGCGCGGCCCAGCCCGGTGTCGAGGCCGCGGGGCAGGCCGGTGACGACGGTGGTGGCGCCGGCCCGCTCCAGCGCCCCGTGCAGGGCGGCGTCGTCGTCGATCTTGGTGGTGTCGGCCACGCCGACGGCCTCGCGGGCCGCCAGCTGCAGCTCCACGAAGTCCTGGAACGCACCGGTGAGCCGGGTCCGCCAGTCGCGGGTGGGGATGCGGCGCAGGCCCACGCCGTCGACCAGGATCTCGCCGCCGTCCGGCTCGTAGAAGTCGCACAGCAGCTTCACGAGGGTGGACTTGCCTGCGCCGTTCTCCCCCACGAGCGCCACCACGGACCCGGCGGGCAGGTGCATGGAGACCCCGTCGAGGACAGTGCGCTCACTGCCCGGATAGCGGTAGGTGACGTCGACGAGGTCGATGCCGCGGCTCAGCGACGCGGGCGGGGTGGCAGGTTCGTCCGGGCGCTTGCCGGCGTTGGCGGCGAAGCGCTCGAGCCAGACGAAGCGGCGGGCTTGCTTGAGGCACCACAGGAAGTCGCCGCTGTAGCCGACCGACGTGGCGACGACCGCGGCCATCTCGATGGTCAGGCCGACGACCATGACGACGTCGCCGGGCGTGGCCCTGCCCTGGACGGCGAGCCACACGACCAGTGCGATGGCGCCGAAGAAGCCGGCCGCGTTGATCGCCCCGTCGATGCCCTTGAGCCCCGCGCCACGCCATGCCGCGCGGTTGCGGGTGTCCAGCACCTCGTCGGAAACCTTGTGGTGACGGCGGATCAGCTCGCGGGTGAGCCCGAAGACGCGCAGCTCCTTGCCCGCACCGGCGGTCGTGCCGATGTCGAACAGGTGGCGGCGCAGCCGTTCGGTCTCGCCGGTGTCCTCCTGGGCGTCGACGGCGAGGTCGTTGGCCCTGCTGGTGATCCACAGCGAGATGAACGCCAGCAGTGCCAGTGAGATCAGCGCGGGATGGACGCCGGCGAGCAGCACCGCGGTGGTGCCGAAGCCGACGAGCGCGCTGACCAGACCGGCCGTGGCGTTGGTCATCTCGGCGAGGCTCTCGCGTTCCTCGCGCAGCAGTTGGATCTGGTCGAGGTACTCGGGGTTCTCGTGCGGGGCGAGGCTGTCGATCCCGCCGAGCAGTTTCATCAGCGTCCGGTCCGACAACGCCTGGGTGCGTTCGAGCACCGCGAACACGCAGTGGGCGTTGTAGTACAGGGCGACGATGAGCAGCCCGGTGGCGGCGGCGATGCCGAGCCCGGCCGTGAGCGCGGTGCGCAGATCGCCCGCACCGGCGGCGTCGACGAGAACGCCGGCGCCGTAGGCGATCAGGGGTCCGGTGAGCGCGAGCGCGATCTCGGTGGCGATCTGGAAGAACGCGTACCAGCGCGCCGCGCGGAACCCGAAGCTGATGGTGGTGACGAAGGCCCGCCAGGTGTCACGCATCGAGTCCCCCCGCGGGCTGGAAGCGTTCCGCCTGCAGGCGGAACAGGTGGGCGTAGCGGCCGTCGCGGGCGATCAGCTCGTCGTGGTCACCGGCCTCGATCACGCGGCCGTCCGACACGACCACGATCCGGTCGGCGCGCCGCACCGTGGAGAAGCGGTGCGAGATGAGGATCGTGGTGAGCCCTTCGGTGAGCTCCAGGAACCGTTCGTACAACTCGGCTTCCGCCCGCACGTCGAGTGCCGCCGCGGGCTCGTCGAGCACGAGGACCTTGGCGCCCGCCTCGACGGCGAACATCGCGCGGGCCAGTGCGACCCGCTGCCACTGCCCGCCGGAGAGGTCGACGCCATCGGTGTAGGCCTGCGACAGCACGGTGTCCCAGCCGTTCGGCAACGACTCGATCAGGTCACCGATGCCGGCCCGTTCGGCTGCGCGGCGCAGCATGTCCTCGTCGCCGGCGTGCTCGGGCGCGCCGAGGCCGATGTTGTCGCGCACCGGCAGGTGGTAGCGGGTGAAGTCCTGGAACAGCACCGCCACCCGCCTTCGCCACGCCTCGGGATCGAGCGCGGCGAGGTCGGCGCCGCCGACGGTGATCTTGCCCGCGGTGGGTTCGTAGAAACCGGCGAGCAGCTTCACCAGCGAGGTCTTTCCCGCGCCGTTGTCACCGACGATCGCCAGCGACTGCCCGGCGGGGATGACGAGATCCAGGCCCGTGAGGACGTCCCGCTCGGTACCGGGATAGCGGAACGACACGCCTTCGTAGCGGATCTCCTGCGCGGGAACACCCTCGTCGACAGGGAGGCCGGACTCCGGCGGCGAGCTGTCGGCCAGGCGCTTCTCCAGGGAGAGCACCTTCGGCACCGTGACGGCGGCGTGCGACAGGTACAGGTGCTCGTCGCCGACGGCGTAGTCGTTGGCGTTGGCCAGTGCCTCGACGAACACGGCGAGAGCGGCGAGCGTCAGGTCGCCCTGCACCGCGGCATAAGCCAGCAGTGCGTACGACAGGACGTTGATGGCCAGGATCGCGGACGCCGAGCCGAGCACCATGCCGGGCCGCGGGCGGCGGGCCCGGCGGATCGGTCCGATTCCGGCCTGCCACAACGTGTCGAAGCGGGTGATGAGCCAGTCGAGGACGCCCCAGAGCCGGATCTCCTTGGCCGGCGGTGGATCCAGCGCCAGGTCCCGGACGTACTCGGCCTGGCGGAGCTGGGCGCTCTGCCCGAAGCCCTCCTCGCCGACCCGCAGGTAGTCGCGCTGCATCCGGTAGACGATGATCGGCCAGACCACCAGCCACAGCAGGCCGAGCCACCAGTGGAACCAGGTGAGCACGGCCGCCGAGCCGACGGCCCGCAGCCACGACGTGAGCACCTCTGGCAGCGCCTCCACGGTCTGGCCGGGCCGATAGGCGCTCATACCGAGGCCGCGCACGATGCGGACCTCGTCGATCACGTCCGGGTCTTCGAGATGGGCGATGCCCCTCGGCCGGGCCAGCGCGCCCAGCACGACCTCCTGCAGGTACCGGTCGACGTCGCGGCCGAGCGTGGACACCGCCGCCCGCAGCAGCGGGGACGTCAGGCGCTCGACGAAGATCGCGATCGCGACGGCGACCAGCAGGGTGCCCACCCGGTCGGCGGCGGGCGAGTCCGCACCGTCGCGCGCCGCGCCGGGAATGGCACCGATGAGCAGGCCGGTGAGGACCGCGATCCCGATGGGCAGAACAGCGCCCACCACCACCCCGCCCGCCAAGAGCGCCGTGCGCGGCCGGCTGACCCGTGGCAGGACTCGGAGGACGGCGAGGATGCCCTTGGCGGTGAGCGGGAGGCTGTGGAGCGGGTTCGGCATGGGTTCCGTATCCGTCAGATGAGGCGTGCGGTCGCCGAGGCGCGCCGCTCGTGGGACTTGCGCAGGTCGGTCGTGATGCTGACGCGCTTGAGCCAGCGGTCGGTGCCGTCGTAGCGCGCCTGGAACGCCTGCCGGCCGTGCGCGAGGCGGTGGTTGTTGATGACGAGGATGTCGCCCGGTTCCAGGGCGACGTCCAAACAGGACGATTCGAGGAGGTCGCTGACCGCCTCCAGGGCCCTGCGCGCGGCCGGGTCCTTGGGCGTCTCCATGAAATACGGGTCGATCCGGATGTACGGGTGCTCGCGTGACCCGTAGAGCACGGCCACGCGGTTGTCGTCCGCCTTCATCTCGGCGATCTCGGAGAACTCGGCGTCGACGCCCTTGGTGACGTTGTGCTTCGCCAGGTGCGAGTCGTCCGGCCGGATCAGGAAGTTCGCCTCGTGCAGGATCTCGAGGTGCTCGGGGTCGAGCGACCGCAGATCGGGTTCGGAGACGATCGTCGCGACCTCGTCGGGGTTGCGCAGGCACTCCAGCAGCAGGTAGTCGGCACGCCACGGGTGGAACGCGTCCTCGGTGTGCAGCGTGAGCGTGTCGGTGCTGCCGATCCCCATCTGCTCGGTCTCGAAACCCTTGATGGGGAAGATGTCGTGCACCAGCCGGGCGTCCTGCTGGGTCTTCCAGCCGAACGGCTCGCCGAGCAGAGATCCGTGCAGCAGCAGGAGGATCTCCTCGGGGAACTCCGGGGTCGGTATCGGCCGGCCACGCCAGTGCTGCGGCGTGGGGCCGATGCGCTCGTGGTCGATGGTGTGACCGCGGACCACGCAGTAGCCGAGCTCGTCCTCCAGCGCGAAGTCGCGCAGGAAACGACGCTGGCCCAGGGGTAACTCGGTGGCGAGCAGCGGCAGGTCGCGCAGCAGCTGCTCGTCCTCCGGGCTCGAGTACTCCTTGGCGATGCGCAGTGTCAGGTTCTCGACCTCGGCCGCCTCTGCAGGCGACAGGTCGTAGATGCGCTTGTGCGTGGACAAGAATGCCTCCCTCAATTCCTGTTCAGGTGTTCGATCAAGCCCTCTGCGGCCTGCCGGAAGCGGGTGGCGATCCGCCGCACGGTCTCGGTCCGGTGGAGGTTGGTGCTGTGGTGCCACTCGACGAGGAGCTCGCCCTCGCCGGTGCGTTCGATCTCCAGGTGCAGCGCGTACGGCCGCTGTCCCCCGCTGGTGCTCGCACCGCACAGGTCACCTGGTAGCTCGTCGACGATGAGGCCTGGCTCGTCGTCGTTCGCGGAGTCGAGCCCGCCCGTGAAGTTGACGTTGATCTGGCGATCGGGTGCGGCGCGCAGGCGGCGCACGTCCGGGTCGTCGGCGGTCAGGTGACGCAGTGCGCCGTAACCGACTCCGTGGCGTGGCACGGATTGCCGGCTTTCCCCGACGGCCTCGACGACTCCGGCGTGGTCTGCCAAGTCGTCGTGCTGGAGGACCACGGGGTAGACCGAGGTGAACCAGCCGACCGTGCGGGACAGGTCGGTGCCGGGCGCCAGGATTTCCCGGCCGTGGTGTTCGAGGTCGATGACGACGGTGTCGGTGCCCGCCCACTCCCCCAGCGTCTGCAGCAGCGCGGCCAGGATCACGTCGAGAACCCGGGTGTTCGGCAGCCCTGCGGCGTCGACGGCGACCTCGACGACGGCGGCGGAGTCCTCGGTGTTGGCGCCGGTGGCGTCGACCGGGAGCGTGAAGGCGGTCTCCGCACGCGTTGTCCAGTACGGCAGCTCGGCGCGGACCTCGTCGCTGCCCGCGAAGGCCACGACGGACTCGGCCCACTGCCGGAACGACGTCGTCTTCGGCGGGAGGGGTTCGCCGTGGTACGCCGCGTCGAGGTCCTCCAGCAGGATGTTCCACGACACGCCGTCGACGACCAGGTGGTGCACGACCAGGCCGAGCCACGCTGGTTCTTCGCCGCGGTCGAACAGGACGGCCGCCACGAGCGGGCCGCCGGCGAGGTCCAGCGAGCGTTGCAGCGCGGACATGTGCTGCTGGACGTCGCCCTGGACGACCGTGAACGCGACCGCCTCGCCAGGGGCGACGACGTGCTGGTGCCAGCCGTCTGGCCCGTGGTGCAGGCGGGTGCGCAGCGCGTCGTGGTGGGTCACCAGGGTGTTGAGCGCGGCGGCGAGCTTTCCGGCGTCGACGTCCGGTGCCAGTTCGAAGAGTCCCGACCAGTTCCAGTGGTTCCGGTCGTCGATGGAGGCTTTGGTGAACCACCGCTGGATGGGGGTCAGCGGCACCGGTCCGGTGACCGGTCCCTCTTCCAGCAGCATCGGCGTGGTGGTCACGGCGGCCAGCTCCGCGACCGTCTGGTGGGTGAACAGGTCGGCCACCGCGAGGCCGAGACCCGCGGCACGGGCACGGGCCACGACCTGCAGGCTCGCGATGGAGTCGCCGCCGAGGTCGAAGAAGTTGTCGTGCACGCCAACGCGTTCGGCGCCCAGCAACGTCGCCCAGATCGCGGCCAGTGCCCGTTCCGCGTCGGTGCGCGGAGCGACGTACGCGTCCGTCTCCGGTGCGGCTGGTTCGGGCAGGGCGCGGCGGTCGAGTTTGCCGTTGGCCGTCAGGGGCAGGGCGTCGAGGACCACGAACGCCGAGGGCACCAGGTAGTCGGGCAACCGCTCCCGCAGGAACGCACGCAGCTCGCCGGTGTCCCTGTCGGTGACCACGTACGCCACGAGGCGCTTTCCGGTCACCGCGGTCGTGGCCACGACCGCGGCTGCTCGCACGTCCTCGTGAGCGGTCAGCAGTGCCTCGACCTCGCCGGGTTCGACCCGGAAGCCCCGGATCTTGACCTGGTCGTCGGCCCTGCCGAGGAACTCCAGCGTGCCGTCCGCGCGCCAGCGGGCACGGTCGCCGGTGCGGTACAGGCGTTCGCCGGACCTGGTCCGGTCGGGGACGAACCGTTCCGCGGTGAGGTCCGCACGGCCGACGTAGCCGCGAGCCACCCCGGGTCCGCCGACGAACAGCTCGCCCGCCACACCAGGAGGCAGCACCTGCAGCCACGTGTCGAGCACGTAGGCCCTCATGCCCGCGAACGGCCTGCCGATCGGCACCTGCGCGTCGACGGTTCCTTCGAGGGTGTGAACGGTGCACGTCATCGTGGTTTCGGTGGGCCCGTAAGCGTTCACGATGCGCAGATCCGGCCGGCGCTCGCGGGCGGTGCGGGCGTGCTGGGCCTGCAGCGCGTCACCACCCACGACGAGCAGGCGCAGGCCGTCGAGCACGTCGGGCGAGGTCTCGACCAGCTGGTGGAACAGGCCGGTGGTGAGCAGCGAGGCGGTGATGTCGTTCTGGCGCAGGAACTTGCCGACGTCCATCCGCTCGGCCACGTCCGCGGGGCCGACCACGAGGGTGGCGCCGTTGAGCAGCGCCAGCCAGATCTCGAAGGCGCCGGTGTCGAAGCCGATGCCCGCGAGGTGCGACACGACGTCGCCCGGTTCGACGCTGAAGGCGGGGTCGGTGCACACCCTGGCGACGCCTTCGTGGGTGAGCGACACGCCCTTGGGCTCGCCGGTCGAGCCTGACGTGAAGAGCACGTACAGCTCGCTGCCCGGCTCGCCGGTCACCGGGAGGGGGCCTTCTGCCTCGGTGCTGGGCAGTTCGAGGACGCGCGCGCCGAGGCCGTCGAGGGTCCGCTCGCCCGCGGTGACCACGAGCCCGACATCCGCCGTCTCGATCATCTGGGTGATCCGCGCGGTGCCCTGGGCCGGGTCCAGGGGGACGTACGAGCCGCCCGCCCCGATCACCCCGAGCATCGCGATGATCAGCTCGGCGCTGCGGTCCAGGTAAAGCCCAACCCGCGTGCCCTCACCGACACCCTCGTCACGCAGCCACCGCGCCACCCCTGACGCCCGGCGGTCGAGCTGCGCATAGGTGAGCTCAACACCGCCACGCAGCGCGACACGGTCCGGGTGCGCCACAACCTGACGTCCGAACAACGCGGCCAAGTGCGTCGCCGGTAGCGACCGAGGCGTGGACGAGCCCCATCCGAGCACCTCGGCGCGCCGGTCGACGTCGAGCAGGGCGATCTCCCGGACGGGTGTGCCGGGTGTGCCGGCGGCCGTGGTGAGGATGCGCTCGAGCTGGTCCAGCAGCGCCTCGACGGTGGCGTCGTCGAACGCGCCGGTCGAGTACTCGCACAGCAGGGCCAGCTGGCCGTCGACGTCCACGACGAGCTTCAGCGGGTAGCGGCCCTGTTCCAGCAACGCGGGCGAGTCGAACTCGTCGGCGTCGTCGCCGTCGTCGAAGCCGCCGGGCAGGTTCTGGACCGCGACGATGCTCTCGAACAGCCTCGGCACGCCGGCCACCCGCTGGATGTCGACGAGCGGCGAGTGCTCGAACCGCTGCACGGCGACCTGGCCGTCCTGGACGGTCCGCAGCCACCGGTCGAACGGGGTGAGGTCGCCGGGCACCCTGATCCGCACCGGCAGCGTGTTGATGAACAGGCCGACGATGGACTCCACGCCGGCGAGGGAAGCGGGACGTCCCGACACGGTGAGGCCGAAGACGACGTCGTCCTCACCGCTGTGCGACGCCAGCAGCAGCGCCCACGCGGCCTGCACGACGGCGCTGATCGTGACGCGTTCACGCCGGGCCAGGTCTTCCAGGGCGAGGGCGACGTTCTCCGGCAGCTCGCGGTGCCGCCTGCCCTGTTCCCAGTGCAGCCGGGCGGTGCGGTCGACGGGCAGTGCCGTCGGCGAGGTGAAGCCGTCGAGGTACTCGCGCCAGAAGTCGTCGGCGGCGGGCTGTTGCTGGAGCCAGGCGATGTAGTCGCGGTAGGGGCGCACCGCCGGCAGGGACTGACCCCGGTAGGCCGCGATCACCTCGTCCCAGACGAGCGGGATGCTCCAGCCGTCGAGGTAGAGGTGGTGGAACGTGAACACGACCCACTGGCGGTCGCCCCGGTCGGCCACGTACACCCGCAGCAACGGCGCGGTGGTGACGTCGAAACCGCGTCGCTGGTCGGCGTCGAGCAGCTCGTCCAGCGCGGCGTCGGGGTCCGCGGCGGAAGTCCAGTCGAGCACCTCGAACGGCACGTCGACCTCGCCGAGGACGACCTGCACGGGCGAGTCGACGCCCTCCCACACGAAGGCGCTGCGCAACGCGGGATGGCGGCTCACGACGACGCGCCAGGCTTCCCGCAGGGCGGCCACGTCCAGCGGGCCGCGCAGCTCGCGCACGTCCTGCGCCCAGTACACCGCGGTGTCGGCGGGCGCCTCCAGGACGTGGAACAGCATGCCCTGCTGCATGGGCGACAACGGGTACGCGTCGACCAGGCCCGGCACGCGTGCACGGAGAGGTTCCAGGTCGGCCAACGGCTCCGCGCTGACCACCGAACCGGAAGCGACGCCCGTGTGGACGGCGAGCTGCTGGATCGTCTGGTGCGTGAAGAGGTCGGCGATCTTCAGCTCCAGGCCCGCTTCCCGTGCCCTGGCGACGATCTGGAGGCTCACGATCGAATCGCCGCCCAGCTCGAAGTAGTTGTCGTGCACGCCGACGCGTTCGACGCCCAGCACCTCCGACCACACCGCGGCGAGGGTGCGTTCGACGTCGGTGGACGGTGGCTCGTGGCTCGTGGAGTCCGGCGCGTCGGGCAGCGGCAGCGCGCGCTTGTCGAGTTTTCCGTTGGAGTTCAACGGCAGCTCGTCGAGCGGCACGATCGCCGACGGCACCAGGAACTCGGGCAGCCGCTCGGCGAGGAAGCCGCGGAGATCGGCGGGTTCAGCGGTGCCCACGACGTAGGCGACGAGCCGCTTTCCTTGCTGCAGCTCACGAACGACCACGGCAGCGTTGGCGACATCGGGGTGACCGACGAGCACGTGCTCGACCTCGCCGGGCTCCACCCGGAACCCGCGGATCTTCACCTGGTCATCGGTCCGGCCGACGAAATCCACCGCGCCATCCGCACCCCACCGCACCAGGTCGCCAGTGCGGTACATCCGGGCACCAGGCACGGACGGGTCAGGAACAAACCGCTCAGCGGCCAGGTCCGCACGACCCGCATAGCCACGCGCCAAGCCGGCGCCACCGATGTACAGCTCACCCGGCACGCCGGCAGGAGTGGGTCGCAACCACCGGTCCAGCACGGAGAACCGCAGACCGCGCAGTGCACCACCGATCGGCACGGTGGCCGGGCCGAGCCGCCCCGTGTGCATGTCGTGGAACGACGCGTACACAGTGGACTCGGTCGGCCCGTACATGTTGTAGATGGCCACGGCCGGGTTGGCGTCGAGCACCTTGCGCGCCTGGGCGGGCGACATGCCCTCACCGCCTGCGAGCACCTTGCGGTGTCCCGAAAAGACCTCCGGATCGGTGTCCGCCAGCTGGTGCAACAGACCGGTGGTCATGAACGACAACGTGACGCCGTGCGACGCGTAGAACGTGGCGACGTCCAGCCGCTCGGCCAGGTTCGCGGACGCCACGGCGAGTGTCGCCCCGCTCAGCAACGCCGTCCAGATCTCCCAGGTGGAGGCGTCGAACGACACCGCGGCCATGTGTGCCACGACATCGCCGGGGCGGGCGGTCACCGCCGGGTCGAGCACGACCCGCAGGACACCTTCCTCGGTGACCTCCACACCCTTCGGCACACCCGTCGAGCCCGACGTGAACATCGTGTAGACCAGACGTTCAGGCACAGCAACGAGTTCCGGCCATTCGGCGGACGCGGTCGACAGCTCCCCGAGATCAACGACCCGCGGACCCTCCAACGCGTAGTCGCCGCGCGAAACCACCAGCTCAACCCCGGCAGCCGCCTGCACATCACGCAACCGACCGTGCGGCAACGCGGGATCCAGCGGCACATACGTGCCACCCGCCTGCACCACACCCAAGATCGCGACCACCAGGTCGACCGACCGCTCGAACCACAGCCCGACCCGCGTCTCATCCCGCACACCAGCGGCACGCAGACCCGACGCCACGCGCGCCACCCGCTCACCCAGCTCGGCATAGGTCAGCTCGACCTCGCCGCCGCGAACGGCCACGTCATCGGCGAACTCGGCGACGGCCGAGCGGAACCGCTCCGCCAAGCCGACGAACGGCTCGTCGAACGCGGGACCCACGCCCCACCCGGTCACCGGCGCGGGCGTCACCTCGCGCACGACCGCCAAGGGCCGGCGCGCCGCGGCGGTGAGCACGTCGGCGAGCTGGCCGAGAAGCCGCTCGACGGTCGCCGGATCGAAGGCCCCGGTGGAGAAGTTGGCCTCGACCTTCAGCGTCGCCTCGAGGTCGACGGCGAGGATCATCGGGTAGTGCATCTGCTCGACCGAGTCGATCGAGGCGAACAGCTCCTCGGGGTCCTCCTCGCCCTCCTCCGGCATCGCGCCCTGCGGGTAGTTGCCGAACACGAGCATGCTGTCGAACAGGCCACCCGTGGCGACGCGCTGGATGTCGGCGAGCGGCGTGTGCTCGTGCCGCTGCACCGCGACCTGGTTCTCCTGCAGCTCACCCAGCCAGTCGGCGAACGGCCGCTCCCACGCCACCCGGACCCGCACCGGCAGCGTGTTGATGAACAG
The DNA here is from genome assembly GCF_039537795.1 of Lentzea roselyniae. Taxonomy (NCBI): domain Bacteria; kingdom Bacillati; phylum Actinomycetota; class Actinomycetes; order Pseudonocardiales; family Pseudonocardiaceae; genus Lentzea; species Lentzea roselyniae. The sequence goes on along the minus strand of NZ_BAABBE010000044.1, from coordinate 30,129 downwards.
GCCGACGATCGACTCCACGCCGGGCAGCTCAGCCGGGCGCCCGGACACGGTCAGGCCGAACACGACGTCGTCCTCGCCCGAGTAGGCCGACAACAGCACGGCCCACGCCGCCTGCACGACCGTCGACAGGGTGACGCGCTGGTCACGGGCCAGTGAGACGAGTGCCGCCGTCACGTCGCGGGGCAGCGCCAGCTCGCGCCGGTCCTGCGCCCAGTGCTCACGCACCACGCGGTCCACCGGCAGCGGCGTCGGCGAGTCGAAGCCGGCGAGGTACTCCCGCCAGAACGCCTCGGCCTCGGCGCGGTCACGCTGACAGAGCCACGCGATGAAGTCCCGGTAGGGCCGCACCGGCGGTAGCGGCTCACCCCGGTAGGCGGCGGTGACCTCGTCCCACAGCAGCGGGATGCTCCAGCCGTCGGCGTAGAGGTGGTGGAACGCCAGCAGGATCCAGTGCCGGTCGCGTCCGCGAGCGACGTGGACCCGCAGCAGCGGCGCGGTGGCGAGGTCGCAGCCGCGGGCGCGGTCCTCGGCGAGCAGTTCCTCGACGGCGGCATCGGGATCGGCGACGGCAGACCAGTCGTGCACCTCGAACGGGACTTCAACATCGGCCACGACGACCTGGAACGGCTCGCGCACGCCCTCCCACACGAACGCGGTGCGCAACGCGGGGTGCCGGTCGACCACGAGCTGCCAGGCCGCACGCATGGCGTCGACGTCGAGCTCACCGGTCAGCTCGCGCACGTCCTGCGTCCAGTAGACGCCGCTGTCCGGTGACTCGACGGCGTGGAAGAGCATTCCTTGCTGCAGCGGTGACAACGGGTAGACGTCGGCCAGTCCGGGCGTGCGGGCGACCAGAGCGTCCAAAGAGGACTGGTCGAGTGACGCCAGCGGAACGTCGGACGGCGTGATGCCGTGCGCGCCCGACCGGCAGTGGTCGACCAGGTCGGCCAATGCCTGCACGTAAGCCTCGGCGAGCCGTGAGATCGTCTCCCGCCGGTGGAGGTTGGTGCTGTACTGCCACTCCACGGAAAGAGTTCCGTCGGCGGCCTGGGCCACCTCGACGCCGAGCACGTGCGAGCGCAACCCGCCGTCGCCCTCGGCCGGGCCGCACAGTTCCTCGGAGAGCTCGCGGGTGAACAGGCCGACGGCGTCGTCCTCGGCGGCGTCGACACCACCGAGGTAGTTGAAGACGACCGGGCGAGCCGGGGCGGACCGGAGCTGCTCGTCCCGCTCGCGCAGCACCGTGTAGCCGACACCGCGGCGCGGCACTGCCCGCAGCTGTTCCTTGACCGCCTTGACGACACCGGCGATGTCGCCGAGGTCGGCGTGGTGGAGGCCGACGGGGTGGATGGCGGTGAACCAGCCGACGGTGCGGCTGAGGTCGATGCCGTCGGCGATCGGCTCGCGGCCGTGGCTCTCCAGGTCGATGGCGGCGGCGCTGGTGCCGGTCCACCGCCCGAGGACCTGCAGCAGTGCGGCGAGGAGCAGCTCGTGGCCCTGGGTGCGGTAGGCGCGGTGCGCCACGGTGAGCAGCGCCGAGGTGCGCTCCGCGTCGAGGGCGACGCGAACGGACTCGGTCGAGTCCTCGGTGTTGGGGCCGTCGAGGTCGGTGGGCACGGCCGTGGTCGTCCGCACGACCTCCTGCCACCATGGCAGTTCGTCCTGAGGGTCGAACGCCTCCAGCGCGGCGGCCCACTCCTGGTACGAGGTGGTCTTCTGGCCGAGGGCACCGGCGGTGTACGCGGTGTCGAGGTCCTCCAGCAGGACGTTCCAGGAGACCGCGTCCACGACGTAGTGGTGCACGGTGAGGCCGAACCACGCGGGCCGATCACCGCGGTCGACGTACACGGCGCGCAGCAGCGGCCCGTCCACGAGGCTCAACGACGTCTGCGCGGTGGTCATGGCCGCGGTGACGGCCTCGTCCAGGGCGTGACCGTCGAGGGTGGCCGCGTCGAGCACGGTCACCAGCTCGGCGGTCTCGGCGGGTGCGTTCTCCTGGGTGTCGCCGTGCAGGCGCAGCCGCAGGGCGTCGTGGTGAGCGACGACGGTGCCGAGCGCGGCCCACATGGTGGCGGCGTCGGTTCCCGGTGCCAGCTCGAACATGCCGGACCAGTTGAAGTGGTCGCGTTCCGGCAGGTTCTCCCGGAGGAACCAGCGCTGGATGGGCGTGAACGCCACGGGGCCGCTGACGGTGCCCTGGTCGATCTCGCCGGGTGCGGCCGTGGTGACGCGGGCGGCGAGCTCGCGGACGGTCTGGTGCGTGAAGAGTTCCGGAATCCCCAGCTGCAGTCCGGCGGCACGGGCCCGCGCGACGATCTGGAGACTGACGATCGAATCGCCGCCCAGCTCGAAGAAGTTGTCGTGGACGCCGACCCGTTCGACGCCGAGCACCTCCGACCACACCGCGGCGAGCGTGCGCTCGGCATCCGTGCTCGGCGCCTCGTACGCGGTCGTGGTCTCGGGGGCGCCGGGGTCGGGCAGCGCGCGCTTGTCGAGCTTTCCGTTGGCGTTCAACGGCAACTCGGGCAGCGGCACGATCGCCGACGGCACCAGGAACTCCGGCAGTCGCTCGGCGAGGAAGCGGCGCAGGCCGGCCGGCTCAGCGGTGCTCACCACGTAGGCGATCAGGCGCTTGTCCTGCACGATCACGGCGGCGTTGGCGACCTCCGGATGGTCGACGAGCACGTGCTCGACCTCGCCGGGCTCGACCCTGAACCCGCGGATCTTGACCTGGTCGTCGGTCCGGCCGACGAAGTCGACCGCGCCGTCCGCACCCCACCGCACCAGGTCGCCGGTGCGGTACATCCGGGCACCGGGCACGGACGGGTCGGGCACGAACCGTTCCGCGGCAAGATCCGGACGGTCCGCGTAACCGCGCGCCAGGCCGGTACCGCCGATGTACAGCTCACCCGGCACACCGACCGGCGTCGGCTGCAGCCAGCGGTCCAGCACGTGGAAACGCAAGCCCCGCAACGCGGTGCCGATCGGCACCGACGACGGACCGAGCCGGCCGGTGTGCATGTCGTGGGACGACGCGTACACCGTGGTCTCAGTCGGGCCGTACATGTTGTGGATCGCCACGGAAGGGTTGGCGTCGAGCACTTTCCTGGCCTGGACGGGGGACATCGCCTCGCCACCGGCCAGCACCAGGCGGTGCCCGGCGAAAACGGCGGGATCGGTGTCCGCCAGCTGGTGGAACAGACCGGTGGTCATGAACGACAACGTGACGCCGTGCTCGCGGTAGAGCTTGGCGACGTCCAGCCGCTCGGCCAGGTTCGAGGGTGCCACGGCGAGGGTGGCGCCGGTGAGCAGGGCCGTCCAGATCTCCCAGGTGGAGGCGTCGAACGACACGGCGGCCATGTGTGCCACGACATCGCCGGGCCGGGCGGCCACCGCCGGGTCGAGCGCGACGCGCACGACGCCTTCTTCAGTGACCTCCACGCCCTTGGGCACGCCGGTCGAGCCCGAGGTGAACATCGTGTAGACCAGACGTTGGGGCGTGGCAACCGATTCCGGCCACGCTGCGGGCGCGGCAGCCGCATCGCCAGGCGCGGCATCGACCCCGGCCAGATCCAGCGGCGCGGCAACAAGATCCGCCAAGTCGACCACGCGCGGACCTTCCAGCGCGTAGTCACCACGCGACACCACCAGCTCAACGCCGGCAGCCGCCTGCACATCACGCAGCCGGCCGTGCGGCAACGCAGGGTCGAGCGGCACATAGGTTCCGCCCGCCTGCACCACACCCAGGATCGCGACGACCAGATCCACCGACCGCTCGAACCACAACCCGACCCGCGTCTCCACACCGACACCGGCGGCACGCAGGCCCGACGCCACCCGCGCCACCCGCTCACCCAGCTCGGCGTAGGTCAGCTCCTGACCACCACCGCGGACAGCCACCTGGTCGGCGAAGTCGTCGACCGCCAACCGGAACCGCTCGGCCAGGCCGACGAAGGGCTCGTCGAACGCGGCGCCCGCACCCCAGCCGGTCACAGGCGCCGGCGTCACCTCGCGCACGAGCTGCTCTGGCCTGGCCACCGCACTGGCCAGCACGGCCTGCAGCTGGTCGAGCAGCCGGTCGACGGTGGTTTCGTCGAACGCGCCGGTGGAGAACTCGGCCTCGATCTTGAGCGTGTCCTCCAGGTCGATCGCGAACGCGATCGGGTAGTTGACCTGTTCGACGGAGTCGAGGGCGCCGAAGCGGTCCTCGTCGTCGTTGTCTTCGTCCTCTTCGGACAGAAGCGCCTGCGGGTAGTTGCCGAACACCACGATGCTGTCGAAGACACCGCTGCCCCGCGGCAGGTCCGACCACCGCTTGATGTCCGAGAGCGCGGTGAACTCGTAGCGCTGCACCGCGACCTGGTTCTCCTGCAGCTCCCCCAGCCAGTCGGCGAAACTGCGCTCCCACGCCACCCGCACGCGCACCGGCAGCGTGTTGATGAACACACCCACCATCGACTCGACGCCGGGCAGGTCTGCGGGACGGCCGGACACGGTGAGGCCGTAGACGACCTCGTCGTCACCCGAGTAGGCGGCCAGCAGCAGCGCCCACGCGGCCTGGATCACGGTCGACGGCGTGACGCGCCTGCGCCGCGCGAGGTTCATGATCCCGGTGGTCAGGTCCTGGGGCAGCTCGACGCGGCGGCGCCCTTGAGCCCAGTGGTCGCGCACAGAGCGGTCGACGGGCAACGCCGTCGGTGCGTCGAACCCGGCGAGGTAGTTGCGCCAGAACGACTCGGCCTCCGCCCGGTCGCGCTTGCCCAGCCAGGCGATGAAGTCCCGGTACGGCCGCACGGGTTCGAGATCGGGCGTCGTGCCGCGGCACAGGGCGTCGTAGGTGGCGCCGACCTCCTCCAGGACGACGGGCACGCTCCAGCCGTCGCACAGTCCGGAGTAGAGGGACCACACCATCCGGTGGTGATCGGTCCCGTCGTTGATGACGTGCACCCGCATGAGCGGCGGCCGGGTGAGGTCGAAGCCCTGGGCGCGGTCGCGGCCGAGCAGCTCGTCGAGTGCGCCCTTCCGGTCGGTGACGGCGGACCAGTCGTGCACCTCGAAGGGCACCTGGACGTCGGCCATGACGACCTGGAGCGGTTCGGGCACGCCCTCCCACACGAAGCCGGTGCGCAGCACGGCGTGGCGGGCGACCACCAGCTCCCAGGCGCGCCTCATGGCGCCGAGGTCGAGCGCTCCGTCGAATTCGTAGAGCCCTTGCGCCCAGTAGACACCTTTGTCCGATTGCGCCTCCAGGACGTGGAAAAGCATGCCCTGCTGCACAGGCGCCAACGGATACATGTCTTCAATCAACGGATTCCCCCGCCTCGCTCCCACTCCCCTAACAACGTTTTTACACACCCGTCATTTAAGGGGTCAAGCTATTCCACAGGTAACGTCATAGACCAATCTTATGGAGACCATTTGCGCAGGTCATGACACCTTTAAAAGCGCATGCCAAATAGAGTCTGGTGACACAGTGCAATTCATTGGTCCACTTGCGAAAAGCCGGTGCGCTAGATGCTCCCTCTTTCTTGGGTGCCTCGTTCTGGCGCGATCACCCGCCCATCTGCTTGAGCACGGCGGCGAGGCTCGCCTGATCGATGTTGGCCAGTGGGAAGTCGGACGGGGTCACTCCGCCGGCTCCGGACTGGCAGTGCTCGACCAGCTCGCGCAACGCGTTCACGTACCGCGTCGCGAGCCGTTCGACAGTCGCCGGCCTGTGCACGTTGGTGCTGAAGTACCACTCGACCAGCAGGCGACCGTCCGAGGTCTGCTCGGCTTCGATCTGCAGCAGGTGCGACCGGTTCCCCTGCTCGTTCTCCGTCGGGCCGCACAGGTCGGCGGGCAGCTCCCTGCGGATCAGCCCCACCGCGTCGTCGCCCGCGGCGTCGAACGCGCCGAGGTAGTTGAACAGAACCGGCCGCGCGGGCGCGTCGACCAGGCGGTCGTCGCGTCGCAGGTAACGGAGAATCCCGTAGCCGACACCGCGGCGCGGTACGGCCCGCAACTGCTCCTTGACCGCTTTGATCAGCTCGCCGCTGTCGCCGAGACGCCGGTGGCGCAGGCGAACCGGGAAGATCGACGTGAACCACCCGACGGTGCGGGACAGGTCGACGCCGTCGGCGATCGCCTCGCGGCCGTGGCTCTCCAGGTCGATCGTGACATCGCCGGTGCCTGCCCACTCGCCCAGCGTTTTCAGCAGGGCGGCCAGCAGCAGGTCGTTGATCTGGGTGCGATAGGCCTTGTGGGCCTCACCCAGCAGCACCTCGGTCGACTTCGCGTCGAGCCAGGTGCGGACGGTGTCGGCCGACTCCTCGGTGTTGGCCCCGTGGCCGTCGACTGGCACCGCGGTGACCCGCTCGGTCTGCGCGGCCCAGTGGTCGCGTTCGGCTTCGGGGTTGTCGTCGTGCAGCACCTCGGCCCACTGCTGGAACGAGGTCGTCTTGGGCCCCAACGCTTCCGGCCCTGCCTGGTAGGCCGTGTCGAGGTCCTCCAGCAGGATGTTCCACGCCACGCCGTCCATGACGAAGTGGTGCGCGGTGAGCCCCAGCCAGGCCGGGGCGGCGCCGCGGTCGAAGTAGACCGCGGCCACCAGCGGGCCGTCCGCCAGGCGCAACGACGTCTGCGCCTCGGTCATGTGCGCGATGACCTCGTCGTCGTCCTTGACCGTGACGACGCGGAGAACCTGGCTCAGCTCGCCGTCATTGTCCTGGACCCGGGTGTCCCCGTCCTGGCGGAACCTGATGCGCAGGGCATCGTGGTGGCCCACGACGGCGTCCAGTGCCCGCGCGAGCCGGTCCGGGTCGGTGCCGGTCGCCAGCTCGAACACGCCCGACCAGTTCCAGTGGTCGCGGTCTGGGATGTTCTGCTCGACGAACCAGTGCTGGATCGGCGTGAGCGGGACCGGACCGGTGACGACGCCCTGTTCGGCCAGCGTCAGCGCGGGGGTGTCGCTCACGACGGGGGCGAGCTCGGCGATGGTCTGGTGGGCGAACACGTCCGCCACGTCCACGCCCAGCCCGGCGGCCCTGGTCCTGGCGACGATCTGCAGGCTCAGGATCGAGTCGCCGCCCAGCTCGAAGAAGTTGTCGTGCACTCCCACCCGTTCGAGGCCCAGCACCTGCGACCACACCGCCGCGAGAGTGTCCTCAACGGACGTTCGGGGCGCTTCGAAGACCTCTGCCGCGCTCTCGGGTTCGGGGTCGGGCAGGCCCTTGCGGTCGACCTTCCCGTTCGGGGTGAGGGGCAACCTGTCCAGCGGCACGAACACCGACGGCACCAGGTAGTCCGGCACCCGCTCACGCAACCAGTCCCGCAGGACCTTCGCGCTGAACTCCCCTTCCGCCACAACGTAGGCGACCAGGCGCTTGCCACCGTGCGGACCGCCATTCCGCGCCACCACAACAACATCACGCACGTCCGGGTGATCACCGATGACCACCTCGACCTCGCCGGGTTCGACCCGGTAGCCGCGGATCTTGACCTGCTCGTCCACGCGGCCCAGGAACTCGATCGTGCCGTCCGCACGCCACCGCGCCCGGTCACCGGTCCGGTACAACCGGCCGCCAGCCACACCGAAGATGTCCGGCACGAACCGTTCCGCGGTCAGGTCGGGCCGGTTCACGTAGCCGCGTGCCACACCGGGACCACCGACGAGCAGCTCACCCGGGACGCCGACGGGAGCCGGGCGCAGCGCGTCGTCGACGATGACGGCGCGGGCGCCGGCGAGCGGTGTGCCGATGGGCACGACGGCGTGCGGGTGGTCGTCCCCGACCGGGTGGAAGATCGAGTCGATGGCCGCCTCGGTCACGCCGAACACGTTGCCCGGCACCGCGTTCGGCGCCACCTCGGCCACTGCCGTGGTGAGTGCGTCGTGCGTCCACATGTCCGTACCCGAGATCACCAACCGCAGGCTTTCCACGGGACCTGCGGTGCGGCAGTGCGCCGCCAGGTCGCGCAACAGCATGCCCGGCACGATCTCGGCGATCGCCACGCCGTCACCGCTCAGCGTGCCGTGCAACGATTCCACGGACACGTGTTCGTCGTGCGGCAGGAACACCACCGTCTGCCCGAACGCCAACGCGCGGGTCATGTCGCCGATGGACACGTCGAAGCCCGGACCGGACATCGACAACACCACCCCCGGACCACCCACATCGGCGAGCCCGGCGCGCCATCCCGCGACGTACGACGACAATGCGCCGTGCGTCACCGCGACACCCTTGGGCCGGCCGGTCGATCCGGACGTGTAAGCGATGTACGCCAACGCATCGGGGTCGATCCGCACCGGCGACGGGTCGAGGACCGTGTCGTCCGGCACGAGCACCGGGCCGCTGAACGCGGCCAGCTCACCGGCGAGAACAGTGGTCGTGACCGCGGCAACCGCACCCGCATCGGCCAGCAGGAACGCGAGTCGTTCGGCGGGCAGACCAGGGTTGATCGGCACGTACACACCACCGCTGCGCAACACACCCTGGAAAGCCACCGCGAGCTCGACCCCGCGTGGGACCAGCACGGCGACCGGCGACTCCACCGTCACCCCGGCCTGCTGCAGGCGTGCAGCCAGGCTGGCAGACCGGGCGTCCAGCTCGGCGAACGTCAGGCGCTCGCCGCCGCACTTCGCGGCCACGGCGCCGGTGTGCGCCCAGCTCCGGATCAGGTCGGGTACCGGCAGTTCGGCGGCCGGCGTGGAAGTCTCGCCCCACGCCACGAGCTGTGCCGCCTGCTCCGGGCGCTGCAGCGGCAGGTCGGCGACGGCCAGCTCCGGGTCGTGCGCGACGGCGGTGAGGACGACGACGAGCTGGTCGAGAACGCGTTCGACGGTGGTGGCGTCGAACGCGGCCGTGGAGAACTCTGCTTCGATCTTGAGCGTGGCTTCCAGGTCGACCGCGAAGGTGAGCGGGTAGTTGCCCTGCTCGACGGACTCGACGGCGTCTGCCCAGTCCTCGCCGACGTCGGCGGGTGCTTCCTCCTGCGGGTAGTTGCCGAACACGACGATGCTGTCGAACAACCCGCGGCCGTGCGGCACAGCGGACCACCGTTGCACGTCGACCAGCGGCGTGAACTCGTACCGTTGCAGCGCGATCTGGTTGTCCCGCAGTTCATGCAGCCACGACGTGAACGGCGTGTCCATGGGCACGACGGCACGCACGGGCAGCGTGTTGATGAACAGTCCGACCATCGACTCGACCCCGGCCAGGTCTGCGGGGCGGCCCGAGACGGTCAGGCCGAACACCACGTCGTCCTCACCCGAGCTCGCGGAGAGCACCTTCGCCCACGCCGCCTGCACGACCGTCGACAACGTGACGCGCTCACGCCGTGCCAGCTCCACGAGCCTGGTGGTGGCGTCCTCGTCGAGGTGCGTGCGCCGCCGGTCCTGGGCGTAGTGGCTCGCGGCCAGGCGGTCCACCGGCAGTGCCGTGGGCGCCTCGAAGCCGCCGAGGTAGGTGCGCCAGAACCCTTCGGTGTCAGCGGGATCGCGCTGGCCGAGCCAGGCGATGTAGTCGCGGTAGGGCCGCGCCGGTGGCAGAGACTGCCGTTGGTAGGCGGCGGACACCTCGTCCATGACGACGGGCAGGCTCCACCCGTCGCACAAGCCCTGGTAGAGGCCCCAGATGAGCCAGTTCTGCCCGTTGCCGCGGTCGACGAGGTAGAGGCGTGTGAGCGGTGGGCGGGCCAGGTCGAAACCAAGCGCACGATCGTCCGCCAGCAGCTCCTGCAGCCGAACCTGTTGTGCGGCCTCGTCGAGACCCGACCAGTCGCGCTGCTCGAGCGGGACATCAACGTCGGTGAGCACGATCTGCACCGGCTCGCTGACGCCCTCCCACACGAACCCGCTCCGCAGTGCAGCGTGCCGGGCGATCACCTGACGCCAGGCCGCCGCCAGCCTCGCCGCGTCGATCTGACCGGCGAGGTCGTAGACGCCCTGTCCCCAGTAGAGGCCGTCCCCTTCGTCCGGGGCGCCGACGACACCGAACAACATGCCCGACTGCACCGGCGCCAGCTGGTAAGCGTCCACAAGCGACGGACAGCTCGCCACGAGCCCGTCGATCTCGTCCTGCGTGAGGGTCGCCAGCGGGAAGTCCGACGGCGTGAACCCACCAGCCGTCGACCTGCAGTGCTCGGCTAGCTCACGCAACGCCTCGACGTACCGCGCCGCAACCCGTTCTACGGTGGCGGTGTCGTGGCGGTTGGTGGAGTGGAACCACTCGATGGACAACCGTCCGTCAGCGGCCTGTTGCACTTCGAGCTGCAACAGGTGCGATCGCGTTCCGCCTTCGGCTTCGCTCGGGCCGGCCAGGTCGCCGTTCAGCTCGCGGCGGATCAACCCTGCCTCGTCGTCACCGGTGGCGTCATGCGCGCCGAGGTAGTTGAACAACACCGGCCGGTCTGGTGCGCCGGTCAGTTCACCGTGCAGCCACCGCAGTACTCCGTAGCCCACGCCACGACGCGGCACCTCACGGAGTTGTTCCTTCACCGCCTTGATCGCCGCTGCCGGATCACGTTCGCCGGTGAGGCGGACGGGGAAGATCGACGTGAACCAGCCGACCGTGCGGGACAGGTCCGCGACCCCACGGCCGTGGCTCTCCAAGTCGACCGTGACGTGGTCGGAGCCGGCCCACTCCCCCAGAGCCTGGGCGAGAGCGGCCAGCAACAGGTCGTGGCCCTGCGTGCGGTACGCCTTGTGCGCGTCGCCGAGCAGGGTCGCGGTCGTGTCCGCGTCCAGCCATGACTGCACGATCGACTCGGACGCATCGGTGTTCGGGCCGTTGCCGTCGGCCGGAAGCGTGACGACGTCCGCGGTTGCCGCGACCCAGTGCTCCCGTTCGCCGCTGGCGTCGTCGTCCTGCAACTGCTGTGCCCACTGCTGGAACGAGGTCGTCTTCGGCGCGAGCGTCCCGCCGTGGTAGGCGGTGTCGAGGTCTTCCAACAGGATGTTCCACGACACGCCGTCCATCACCAGGTGGTGCACGGTCAGACCGAGCCACGCAGGCTCGTCACCGCGGTCGAAGAACACGGCGGCGATGAGTGGACCGTCGGCCAGACGCAATGATTTCTGCGCCTCGGTCATGTGCGCGACGACATCGTGGTCGGCGGTCACGCGCAGGAACCCGCCGCCGTCGACCGGCGCGTTGTACTGGCTGTCGGCGCTGAAGCGGATCCGCAGCGCATCGTGGTGGGCCACAACGGCGTCCAGTGCGTGGCCGAGCCGGTCCGGATCGGTGCCGGGGGCCAGTTCGAACATGCCGGACCAGTTCCAGTGGTCGCGGTCCGGGATGTCCTGAGCCAGGAACCAGCGCTGGATCGGCGTGAACGGCACCGGACCGGTGACCACACCTTGCTCCGCCAGCGTCGCCGCCGGAGCGTCCCGCACCACTGGCGCCAGCTCGGCCACCGACTGGTGGGCGAACACGTCGGCCACGTCGATGCCGAGTCCGGCAGCGCGAGCACGAGCGACGATCTGCAGGCTCAGGATCGAATCGCCACCGAGCTCGAAGAAGTTGTCGTGCACGCCGACGCGCCCGACACCGAGCACGCCACTCCACACCGCCGCCAGCGTTTCCTCGACGGCAGTCCGCGGTGCGACATACGCCTCACCGGTCGACTCGGGCTCGGGGTCAGGCAGCCCTCGCCGATCAACCTTCCCGTTCGGTGTCAGCGGCAGCCGCTCCAGCGCCACGAACACCGGCGGCACGAGATAGTCCGGAACGCGTTCCCGTAGCCACGCCCGCAACACCGACCCACTGACGTCTCCACCCTCAGCGACCACGTAAGCCACGAGTCGCTTGCCACCGTGCGGGCCGCCATCACGTGCGACCACGACGACATCACGCACGCCGGGGTGGTCACCGATGACGACCTCGACCTCGCCGGGTTCGACCCGGTAACCACGGATCTTCACCTGCTCGTCGACACGGCCCAGGAACTCGATCGTGCCGTCCGCACACCACCGAGCCCGGTCACCGGTCCGGTACAACCGACCGCCGGCACCACCGAACACATCGGGCACGAACCGCTCGGCTGTCAGATCGGGGCGGCCCACATAGCCCTGAGCCAGACCGGGACCGCCGACCAGCAGCTCGCCCGGCACACCCACCGGTGCCGGTCGCAACGAGCCGTCCACCACGAACGCCTGTGCACCGGCCAACGGCGTACCGATCGGCACCACGGCCGCGGGGTGATCCTCGCCGACCGGGTGGAAGATCGAGTCGATCGCCGCCTCGGTCACGCCGAACACGTTGCCCGGCACGGCGTTGGGGGCGACTTCGGCAACTGCGGTGGTGAGCGCGTCGTGCGTCCACATATCGGTGCCGGAGATGACCAGGCGCAAGCTCTCCACCGGCCCGGCGGTGCGGCAGTGCGCCGCCAGATCGCGCAGGAGCATGCCCGGCACGATCTCCGCGACCTCGACCTCGTGATTCAACAGGGTCTGGTGCAACGACTCCACCGTCACGTGCTCGTCGTGCGGCAAGAACACCACGGTCTGCCCGAAGGCCAGGGCACGCGTCATGTCACCGATCGACACGTCGAAGCCCGGACCGGACATCGACAACACCGTGCCGGGGCCGCCCAACACGGCCAGACCATCACGCCAACCGGCCACGTACGACGACAACGCGCGATGCGTCACCGCCACGCCCTTGGGCCGCCCCGTCGAGCCCGACGTGTAGGCGATGTACGCCAAGCCGTTGGGGTCGAGCGGCTCGTAGAAGGCGGGCGCTTCCTCGGGTGCGCGTGGGTCGTCGGAGGCGCCGGGCATGTCGGAGCCGTCGAGCATGTCCTCCAGCAACAGGACTTCACCCGCGAACCCGGCCAGCTCACCCGCCAGAACCGAGGTCGTCACCACAGCGACCACCCCGGCATCAGCCAGCAAAAACGCCAAACGCTCAGCAGGCAGACCGGGGTTGATCGGCACGTACACGCCACCAGAACGCAGCACACCCTGGAACGCCACCGCCAGCTCGATCCCACGCGGCGCCAAGACCGCCACCGGTGACTCCACCGTCACACCAACCCGGCGCAAACGGGCGGCCAGGGCATCGGCCCGAGCACCCAGCTCGGCGAACGTGAGCCGCTCGTCCCCGCAGATCACGGCGATCTCGGCCGAGGTCCGCGCCCAGTCGTCGATCAGGTCCGGCACCGGCCGCTCGGCGGCAGGAGGAGTCGTGCTGCCCCACTCCACGAGCTGGGCGGCCTGGGCCGGGCGGTGCAGCGGGATGTCCTGAACCGGCAGGTCCGGCCGCTCGGCCACCGCCGTCAGCACGACCATGAGCTGGTCGAGGATCCGTTCGACCGTGGTCGCGTCGAACGCGGCCGTGGAGAACTCTGCTTCGATCTTGAGCGTGGCTTCCAGGTCGACCGCGAAGGTGAGCGGGTAGTTGCCCTGCTCCACCGACTCGACGGCGTCCACCCCGCCCAGATCCTCCGGCTGCTCCTCCTGGGGGTAGTTGCCGAACACCACGATGCTGTCGAACAACGCACGACCGTGCGGCACCGCAGACCAGCGCTGCACATCCACCAGCGGCGTGTACTCGAACCGTTGCACCGCAACCTGGTTGTCCCGCAGGTCGTGCAGCCACGACGTGAACGGCACGTCCGCGGGCACGACTGCCCGGATCGGCAGGGTGTTGATGAACAGGCCGACCATCGACTCGACCCCGGCCAGCTCGGCCGGTCGGCCCGAGACGGTCAGGCCGAACACCACGTCGTCCTCGCCCGAACTCGCGGAGAGGACCTTCGCCCACGCGGCCTGCACGACCGTCGACAGCGTCACGCGCTCGCGCCGGGCCAGTTCCACCAGGCTCGCCGTCACGCTGCCGTCCAGGTGCGTGCGCCGGCGGTCCTGGTCGTAGTGGCTCACCGCCAACCGATCGGCGGGCAACGGAGTCGGCGCCTCGAAGCCACCCAGATACGTGCGCCAGAACGCTTCCGGCTCGGCCGGGTCACGGCCGTCCAGCCACGCGATGAAGTCCCGGTACGGCCGGGTGGGCTCCAGCGCGCTGCCCTGGTAGGCGGCGGACACCTCGTCCATCACGACGGGCAGGCTCCACCCGTCGCACAAGCCCTGGTAGAGGCCCCAGATCAGCCAGTTCTGCCCGTTGCCGCAGTCCACCAGGTACAGCCGCATCAACGGCGGCCGGGCCAGGTCGAACCCGAGCGCACGATCGTCCGCCAGCAACTCCTGCAGCCGAACCTGTTGTGCGGCCTCGTCAAGGCCCGACCAGTCGCGCTGCTCAAGCGGAACGTCAACGTCCGCGAGCACGACCTGCACCGGCTCGCCGACGCCCTCCCACACGAAGCCACTGCGCAGGGACGCGTGCCGGGCGATCACCTCACGCCACGCCGCCGCGAACCGCTCCACGTCGATCGGGCCCGCGAGGTCGTAGACGCTCTGGCCCCAGTAGAGGCCGTCGACGGGAGAACCCACGACACCGAACAGCATGCCCGACTGCACCGGCGCCAACCGGTACACGTCCACCAGCGGATAACGCTCCGCGAGCCGGTCGATCTCCGGCTGGGCCAGCGATGCCAAGGGGAAGTCCGACGGCGTGAACCCACCAGCCGTCGACCTGCAGTGCTCGACCAGTTCGCGCAACGCCTCGACGTACCTTGCGGCAACCCGCTCGATGGTGGCGGTGTCGTGGCGGTTGGTGGAGTGGAACCACTCGATGGACAACCGTCCGTCAGCGGCCTGCTGCACTTCGAGCTGCAACAGGTGCGATCGCGTCCCGCCTTCGCCCTCGGTCGGGCCGGCGAGATCGCTGTCCAGCTCGCGGCGGATCAACCCTGCCTCGTCGTCACCGGTGGCGTCATGCGCGCCGAGGTAGTTGAACAACACCGGTCGATCCGGCGCACCGGCCAGTTCACCCTGCAGCCAGCGCAGAACGCCATAACCCACGCCACGACGCGGTACCGCCCGCAAGTCTTCCTTGACGGCCTTGATCGCCATCGCCGGATCACGCTGGTTGGTGAGGCGGGCGGGGAAGATCGACGTGAACCAGCCGACCGTCCGGGACAGGTCCGCACCTTCACGGCCGTGGCTCTCCAAGTCCACGGTGACGTGATCGGTGCCGGCCCACTCACCGAGCGTCTGAGCGAGAGCGGTCAGCAGCAGCTCGTGGCCCTGCGTCCGGTACGCCTTGTGCGCATCGCCGAGCAGCGTCGCAGTCGTGTCCGCGTCCAGCCACGACTGCACGATCGCCTCGGACGCATCGGTGTTCGGGCCGTCGCCATCAGCGGGAAGCGCAGGCACGTCCGCGGTCGCGGCGATCCAGTGGTCGCGCTCGGCGCTGGCGTCGTCGTCCTGCAACTGCTGTGCCCACTGCTGGAACGACGTCGTCTTCGGCCCGAGCGATCCGCCGTCGTAGGCGGTGTCGAGGTCCTCCAGCAACACGTTCCACGACACCCCGTCCATCACCAGGTGATGAACGGTCAGACCAAGCCACGCGGGCTCGTCACCACGGTCGAAGAAGACCGCAGCCAGAAGCGGACCATCGGCCAGACGCAACGACTTCTGCGCCGTCGTCATCTCCGCGGACACTTCATCGTCATGCACAGCAACAACCCGCAGGTCAACAGGCTCGATGCCGGCGTTGTGCTGCTCATCCGGTGTGAACCGGATGCGCAACGCGTCGTGGTGCGCCACCACGGCATTGAGCGCCGACGCAAGGCGATCGGGATCGGTGCCGGCAGCCAGTTCGAACACACCCGACCAGTTCCAGTGGTCCCGGTTCGGGATGTCCTGCGTCAGGAACCAGTGCTGAATCGGTGTGAACGGGATGGGCCCGGTGATCACACCCTGCTCCGCCGAGGACACCGCGGGGGTGTCCCGCACCGCCAGGGCGAGTTCGGCAACCGTCTGGTGGGCGAACACGTCCGCCACATCCACACCCAGACCGGCCGCGCGAACACGGGCGACGACCTGCAAGCTCAGGATCGAGTCGCCGCCCAGCTCGAAGAAGTTGTCGTGCACGCCGACGCGCTCGACACCCAGCACGCCACTCCACACCGCCGCCAGCGTTTCCTCAGCAGCGTTGCGGGGCGCGACATACGCCTCGCCGGTCGTCTCGGGTTCGGGGTCGGGCAGACCCCGGCGGTCGACCTTCCCGTTCGGCGTCAGCGGCAGCCGATCCAGCGGCACGAACACCGACGGCACCAGGTAGTCCGGCACCCGCTCACGCAACCAGTCCCGCAGGACCTTCGCGCTGAACTCCCCTTCCGCCACAACGTAGGCGACCAGGCGCTTGCCACCGTGCGGACCGCCATTCCGCGCCACCACAACAACATCACGCACGTCGGGGTAATCACCGATGACCACCTCGACCTCACCGGGTTCGACCCGATAACCACGGATCTTCACCTGCTCGTCGACCCGGCCCAGGAACTCGATCGTGCCGTCCGCACACCACCGCGCCCGGTCACCAGTGCGGTACAGACGCTGGCCAGAGCCCGTGAACACGTCAGGCACGAACCGCTCCGCGGTCAGGTCCGGGCGGCCCACGTACCCACGCGCCACACCAGGACCGCCGACCAGCAGCTCACCCGGCACACCCACCGGTGCCGGCCGGAACGACCCGTCCACCACGAAGGCCTGTGCACCGGCCAACGGCGTACCGATCGGCACCACGGCCGCAGGGTGATCATCCGTCACGGCGTGGAAGATCGAGTCGATCGCCGCCTCGGTCACGCCGAACACGTTGCCCGGCACCGCATTCGGCGCCACTTCAGCCACCGCACTCGTGAGCGCGTCGTGCGTCCACATGTCCGTACCCGAGATCACCAAACGCAGGCTCTCGACAGGACCAGCGATCCGGCAGTGCGCCGCCAAGTCGCGCAGGAGCATGCCCGGCACGATCTCCGCGACCTCGACCTCATGGGCGACCAGGGTCTGGTGCAACGACTCCACCGTCACGTGCTCGTCGTGCGGCAAGAACACCACCGTCTGACCAAACGCCAGGGCACGCGTCATGTCACCGATCGACACGTCGAAGCCCGGACCGGACATCGACAACACCGTGCCGGGGCCGCCCAACACGGCCAGACCATCACGCCAACCGGCCACATAGGACGACAAGGCGGCGTGCGTCACCGCCACGCCCTTGGGCCGACCAGTCGAACCTGACGTGTAAGCGATGTACGCCAACGCATCGCGCTTGACGAGGCGAGTCCCCGCCGAGGTGACGTCGTCATCCAGCTCCAGCACCTCGCCGGCGAACCCTGCCAGCTCACCGACGAGATCCTCCGTCGTGACCGCGGCGACCGCACCAACGTCCTCGAGGAGGAACGTGAGGCGCTCGGCGGGCAGACCGGGGTTGATCGGCACATACGCGCCACCGCTGCGCAACACGCCGTGGAAGGCCACGGCCAGGTCGATCCCGCGCGGCACCAGCACCGCCACCGGCGACTCCACCGTCACCCCCGCCCGCTGCAGCCGTCCCGCCAGTGCGTCGGCCCGCGCCCGCAACTGGGCGAACGTGAGGCTGTCCTCGCCGCACACCACTGCCACGGCGTCAGGGGTGGTGTGAGCCCAGCTGTCGATCAGGTCGGGCACCGGCGGTTCGGCGGCAGGTTCCGGTGTTCTCCCCCACGCGACCAACTCCGCCGCCTGCTCGGGACGCTGCAACGGCACGTCGCCGATGGCGAGCCCCGGCCGTTCCGCCACCGCCGTGAGCACGACCACCAGTTGGTCGAGGATCCGCTCGACTGTCACCGCGTCGAACGCGGCCGTCGAGAACTCGGCTTCGATCTTGAGCGTCGTCTCCAGGTCGACCGCGAAGGTGAGCGGGTAGTTGCCCTGCTCCACCGACTCGACGGCCTGCACCCCGCCGAGGTCTTCCGGCTGCTCCTCCTGCGGGAAATTGCCGAACACCACGATGCTGTCGAACAACGCGCGACCGTGCGGCACCGCAGACCAGCGCTGCACGTCAACGAGTGGCGTGTACTCGAACCGTTGCAGCGCGACCTGGTTGTCCTGCAGCTCGTGCAACCACGACGCAAACGGCGTGTCGACCGGCACCACAGCCCGCACGGGCAACGTGTTGATGAACAAGCCGACCATCGACTCCACCCCGGCCAGCTCAGCCGGACGACCCGACACCGTCAGCCCGAACACCACGTCGTCCTCACCCGACGACGCGGACAACACCTTCGCCCACGCCGCCTGCACCACCGTCGACAACGTCACATGCTCACGCCGCGCCAGCTCCACCAGCCCGGCCGTCACACCCTCGCTCAGGTGCGTACGCCGCCGATCCTGGTCGTAGTGGCTCGCCGCCAACCGATCGGCGGGCAGCGGAGTCGGAGCCTCGAAGCCGTCGAGGTTCGTGCGCCAGAACCCTTCGGTGTCAGCGGGATCGCGCTGGCCGAGCCAGGCGATGTAGTCGCGGTACGGCCGCGCCGGTGGCAGAGACTGCCGTTGATAGGCGGCGGACACCTCGTCCATGACGACGGGCAGACTCCACCCGTCGCACAAGCCCTGGTACAGCCCCCAAACGAGCCAGTTCCGCCCGTCGCCGCGGTCGACGAGGTAGAGGCGGGTGAGCGGCGGGCGAGCGAGATCGAACCCGAGCGCGCGGTCCTCCGCCAGCAATTCCTGCAACCGCATCTGTTGTGCAGCCTCATCGAGTCCTGACCAGTCGTGAGTCGTCAACGGCACGTCGACCTCGGCCAGCACGACCTGCACCGGTTCGCTGACGCCTTCCCACACGAAACCGCTGCGCAGAGGTGCGTGCCGGGCAACGACTTCACGCCAGGCCGCCGCCAGCCTCGCCGCGTCGATCTGACCGGCGAGGTCGTAAACGCCCTGTCCCCAGTAGAGCCCGTCGACAGGAGCACCCACAACACCGAACAACATGCCCGACTGCACCGGCGCCAACCGGTACACGTCCACCAGCGGATAACGCTCCGCCAGCCCATCCACCTCACCCTGCGTCAACGACGCCAACGGGAAGTCCGACGGCGTGAACCCACCAGCCGACCGGCAATGCCCGACCAACCCACGCAACGCCTCGACATACCGCCCCGCAACCCGTTCGACGGTGGCGGTGTCGTGCAGGTTGGTGGAGTGGAACCACTCGATGGACAACCGCCCATCCGCACCCTGCTGCACTTCGAGCTGCAGCAGGTGCGATCGCGTCCCGCCCTCGCCTTCACTCGGTCCGGCCAGCTCGGCGGGAAGTTCCCGGCGAATCAGCCCGGCCGTGTCGACGGCGTCGAAGGCACCCAGGTAGTTGAACAACACCGGCCGATCCGGCGCACTGGCCAGTTCGCCCTGCAGCCAGCGCAACACGCCATAGCCGACACCGCGGCGCGGCACTGATCGCAGCTCTTCCTTCACCGTCTTGATCGCCGCCGACGGATCACGCCGGCTCGTGAGGCGCACCGGGAAGATCGACGTGAACCAGCCGACCGTGCGCGACAGATCCGCACCCTCACGGCCGTGGCTCTCCAAGTCCACGGTGACGTGGTCACCACCAGCCCACTCGCCCAGGGTCTGGGCAAGAGCGGTCAGCAGCAGGTCGTGGCCCTGCGTGCGGTACGCCTTGTGCGCCTCGCCCAGAAGCGCCGTAGTCGTCTCGGCATCCAGCCACGACTGCACGACCGCACTGGACGCCTCCGTGTTCGGACCGCGCCCGTCCACCGGGACGGCCGTGACGTCCGTGGTCGCCGCAACCCAATGCGCACGTTCGCCGCCGGCGTCGAGGGTCTGGAGCTGTTCGGACCACGCCTTGAACGAGGTCGTCTTCGGCGCGAGCGTCCCACCGCGGTAGGCGGTGTCGAGGTCCTCCAGCAGGAGATTCCACGACACGCCGTCCATCACCAGGTGGTGCACGGTCAGGCCAAGCCACGCAGGCTCGTCACCGCGATCGAAGAAGACGGCAGCCAGAAGCGGACCATCGGCGAGACGCAACGACTTCTGCGCTGCCGTCATGTGCGCGACCACGTCCTGGTCATCGGCAACGCGCAAGAACCCGCCACCGTCGACCGGCGCGTTGTACTGACCATCGGCGTCGAACCTGATCCGCAGCGCATCGTGGTGGGCCACAACGGCATCGAGTGCCCGCCCGAGCCGGTCCGGATCGGTGCCGGGCGCCAGCTCGAACACACCCGACCAGTTCCAGTGATCGCGGTCCGGGATGTCCTGAGCCAGGAACCAGCGCTGGATCGGCGTGAACGGCACCGGACCGGTGACCACACCCTGCTCAGCAAGCGTCGCCTCCGGAGCCTTCCGGACGGCCAGAGCCAGCTCGGCGATGGTCTGATGGGCGAACACGTCCGCCACATCGACACCCAGACCGGCCGCGCGAGCCCGAGCCACGATCTGCAGGCTCAGGATCGAATCGCCACCGAGCTCGAAGAAGTTGTCGTGCACGCCAACACGCTCGACACCGAGCACCTGCGACCACACCGCCGCGAGGGTCTCCTCGGCAACGCTCCGGGGCGCGACATGCGCCTCACCGGCCGTCTCGGGCTCGGGATCGGGCAGCCCTCGCCGATCAACCTTCCCGTTCGGCGTCAGCGGCAGCCGCTCCAGCGCCACGAACACCGACGGCACGAGATAGTCCGGAACGCGTTCTCGCAACCACGCCCGCAACACCGACCCACTGACGTCTCCACCCTCAGCGACCACGTAAGCCACGAGTCGCTTGCCACCGTGCGGGCCGCCATCACGAGCCACCACAACGACATCACGCACGTCCGAGTGATCACCGATGACGACCTCGACCTCGCCCGGCTCAACCCGGTAACCACGGATCTTCACCTGCTCATCGACCCGGCCCAGGAACTCGATGGTCCCGTCCGCACGCCACCGAGCCCGGTCACCGGTCCGGTACAACCGCCCGCCGGATCCACCGAACACATCGGGCACGAATCGCTCGGCTGTCAGGTCCGGGCGGCCCACATAGCTCTGAGCCAGACCGGGACCGCCGACCAGCAGCTCGCCCGGCACACCCACCGGTGCCGGCCAGAACGAGCCGTCCACCACGAACGCCTGTGCACCGGCCAACGGCGTACCGATCGGCACCACGGCCGCGGGGTGATCATCCGTCACGGCGTGGAAGATCGAGTCGATCGCCGCCTCGGTCACGCCGAACACGTTGCCCGGCACGGCGTTGGGGGCGACTTCGGCAACTGCGGTGGTGAGCGCGTCGTGCGTCCACATGTCCGTACCCGAGATCACCAGGCGCAGCGACTTGACCGGCCCGGCCTCACGGCAGTGCGCGGCCAGGTCGCGCAGCAGCATGCCCGGCACGATCTCCGCGACCTCGACCTCGTGCTCCACCAGGGTCTGGTGCAGCGACTCGACCGTCACGTGCTCGTCGTGCGGCAGGAACACCACCGTCCGGCCGAACGCCAACGCGCGAGTCATGTCCCCGATGGACACGTCAAAGCCAGGGCCGGACATGGACAGCACGGTGCCCGGACCACCCAACGCGGCGAGACCGTCACGCCAACCGGCCACGTACGACGACAACGCGCGATGCGTCACCGCCACGCCCTTGGGCCGCCCCGTCGAGCCCGACGTGTAGGCGATGTACGCCAACGCGTTGGGGTCGACCGGCGCGAGCGGCTCGTCCGAGACCCCGGACATCTCGTCCAGCAGCAGGACTTCGCCCGCGAACCCGGACAACTCCCCCGCCAGAACCGACGTCGTCACAGCAGCAACCACACCGGCATCAGCCAGCAAAAACGCCAAACGCTCAGCAGGCAGACCGGGGTTGATCGGCACGTACACGCCACCAGAACGCAGCACACCCTGGAACGCCACCGCCAGCTCGATCCCACGCGGCACCAACACCGCCACCGGCGACGCCACGGTCACCCCGGCCTGCTGAAGCCGAGCAGCCAGCGCATCGGCCCGCGTGCCCAGCTCGGCGAACGTGAGCCGCTCGTCCCCGCAGATCACGGCAACCTCGGCCGAGGTCCGCGCCCAGTCGTCGATCAGATCCGGCACCGGCCGCTCGGCAACAGGCACCGGGGTGGCACCCCACGCCACCAATTCGGCAGCCTGCTCGGGACGCTGCAACGGCACGTCCCGCACCGCCAGCTCAGGCCGTTCCGCGACCGCGGTGAGCACAACAGCGAGCTGGTCGAGGATCCGCTCGACCGTGACCGCGTCGAACGCCGCCGTCGAGAACTCCGCCTCCACACGCAGCGTGCGTTCGAGGTCGACGGCGAAGGTGAGCGGGTAGTTGCCCTGCTCGACCGAGTCGGCGGCCTGCAAGCCACTCAGGTCTTCCGGCAACTCTTCCTGCGGATAGTTGCCGAACACCACGATGGAATCGAACAACGCACGACCGTGCGGAACGGCCGACCACCGCTGCACGTCCACCAACGGCGTGTACTCGAACCGTTGCAGCGCAACCTGGTTGTCCTGCAGCGAAGGCAACCACTCGGCGAACGACGTGTCGCCCGGCACCGCTGCCCGCACGGGCAGCGTGTTGATGAACAGGCCGACCATCGACTCGACCCCGGCCAGCTCAGCAGGACGGCCCGAGACTGTCAGGCCGAACACCACGTCGTCGTCACCCGAATACGTCGACAGCAGCAGTGCCCACGCCGCCTGCACGACCGTCGACAGCGTCACGCGCTCGCGGCGGGCCAGCTCGACCAGCTTGGCCGTGACGGTCTCGTCCAGGCGCATCCGGCGGCGGTCCTGGTCGTAGTGGCTGCTCGCCAGCCGATCGACCGGAAGTGGCGTGGGGGCCTCGAAGCCGTCCAGGTAGGTGCGCCAGAAGCCCTCGGACTCGGACGGGTCACGCCGGCCCAGCCACGCGATGAAGTCCCGGTAGGACCGGACGGGCTCAAGCGACTGGCCCTGGTAGGTGGCGGACACCTCGTCCATCACGACGGGCAGGCTCCACCCGTCGCACAGGCCTTGGTACAAGCCCCACACCAGCCACAGCCGGTCCTCGCCGCGATCGACCAGGTACAGCCGCATCAACGGCGGCACGGCGAGATCGAAGCCCAGCGCGCGATCGGACGCCAGGAGCGCCTGCAGTTGCTCCTGCTGAGCCGCGTCGTCGAGGCCGGACCAGTCCCGCTGCTCAAGCGGGACATCAACGTCAGCCAGCACGATCTGCACCGGCTCGCCGACGCCCTCCCACACGAACCCGCTGCGCAACGCGGCGTGCCGGGCGATCACCGACCGCCAGGCAGCGGCAAGCCGCTCCGCGTCGATCGGCCCGGCGAGGTCGTAGACGCCCTGTCCCCAGTAGAGCCCGTCGACCGGGGAACCCGCGACACCGAACAACATGCCCGACTGCACCGGCGCCAACCGGTACACGTCCACCAGCGGATAACGCTCCGCCAGCCCGTCCACCTCAACCTGCGTCAACGACGCCAACGGGAAGTCCGACGGCGTGAACCCACCAGCCGACCGGCAATGCCCGACCAACCCACGCAACGCCTCGACATACCGCGCCGCAACCCGTTCGACGGTGACGGTGTCGTGCAGGTTGTGGCTGAAGTGCCAGTCGACCCGCAGCCGTCCGTCGGTGTCCTGCTGGGCTTCGATCTGCAGGACGTGCGAACGGGTCCCGCCGGGGCCCTCGCTCGGGCCGGCCAGCTCGGCGGGGAGCTCCCGGCGGATCAGGCCGAGCGAGTCGACGGCGTCGAAAGCACCCAGGTAGTTGAACAACACCGGCCGATCGGGAGCATCGGCCAGGTCGTTCTGCAGCCAGCGCAACACGCCATAGCCGACACCACGGCGCGGCACTGATCGCAGCTCCTCCTTGACCGCCTTGATCGCCGCCGCTGGATCGTCCTCGTGGGTGAGGCGCACCGGGAAGATCGACGTGAAGTACCCGACGGTGCGCGACAGGTCGACGCCGTCCGCCACCGCCTCACGGCCGTGGCTTTCCAGGTCCACCGTCACGTGGCCGGTACCCGCCCACTCCCCCAGCGCCTGGGCGAGAGCGGCGAGCAGCAGGTCGTTGCCCTGGGTGCGGTAGGCGCGGTGAGCGTCGCCCAGCAGCGCGGCGGTGGTCTCGGGGTCGAGCCACGACCGCACGACACCGGCCGAAGTCTCGGTGTTGAGCCCTTGGCGGTCCTGCGGCAGTGCCACCACGTCCGCGGTCTGGGCCAGCCAGGTCTCCCGCTCCGCCTGCGCGTCCAGCTCCCGCAGGACCTCGGCCCATTGCTGGAACGACGTCGTCTTCGGCCCGAGCGCCCGGCCTGCACAAGCCGTGTCGAGGTCCTCCAGCAACACGTTCCACGACACCCCGTCCATCACCAGGTGGTGAACGGTCAGACCGAGCCACGCAGGCTGCGAACCACGATCGAAGAACACGGCGGCGATGAGCGGACCATCGACCAGACGCAAGGACGTCTGCGCGGCGGTCATGTGCGCCACCACAGCCTCGTCGTCGGCAACCTCGACGACGCGCAACACGCTGCCGCCGTCGACCGGTGCGTTGTACTGCCCATTGGCGTCGAGCCGGATCCGCAACGCATCGTGGTGCGCGACAAGGACATCGAGCGCCCGGCTCAGACGATCGGGATCGGTGCCCGGTGCCAGTTCGAACATGCCGGACCAGTTCCAGTGGTCCCGGTTCGGGATGTCCTCGGCCAGGAACCAGTGCTGGATCGGCGTCAGCGGAACAGGGCCGGTCACCACCCCCTGGTCAGCCAGGGTCACCGAGGGCGTGTCGCGCACGACGCCCGCCAGCTCGGCGACCGTCTGGTGGGCGAACACGTCCGCCACATCGACACCCAGACCAGCGGCACGAACGCGAGCGACGATCTGCAGGCTCAGGATCGAATCCCCGCCCAGCTCGAAGAAGTTGTCGTGCACGCCGACGCGCTCGACACCGAGCACGCCACTCCACACGGCCGCGAGGGTCTCTTCGGCAGCGGTCCGCGGTGCGACATACGCCTCACCGGCTGTCTCGGGCTCAGGGTGGGGAAGGCCTCTTCGATCAACCTTGCCGTTCGGCGTCAGCGGCAACCGTTCCAGCGCCACGAACACAGACGGCACAAGGTAGTCCGGAACGCGTTCTCGCAACCACGCCCGCAACACCGAACCACTGACGTCCTCGGACTCGGCCACGACATAAGCCACGAGCCGCTTGCCGCCGTGCGGACCGCCATCCCGCGCCACCACGACGACATCACGCACGCCGGGGTGGTCACCGATGACGACCTCGACCTCGCCGGGCTCGACGCGGTAGCCGCGGATCTTCACCTGCTCATCGACCCGGCCGAGGAACTCGATCGTGCCGTCCGCACGCCACCGCGCCCGGTCACCGGTCCGGTAGAGCCGGCCACCGGCCGCACCGAACAAGTCGGGAACGAACCTCGTGGCGGTCAGGCCGGGACGGCCCAGGTAGCCACGCGCCACACCGGCACCACCGACCAACAGCTCACCCGGAACACCGATGGGAACGGGCCGCATCGCCGAATCGACCACCACAGCGCGGGCACCGGCCAGCGGAGTACCGATGGGCACCACTGCCACGGGGTCGTCCTCGATCACGGCGTGGAAGATCGAGTCGATGGCCGCCTCGGTCACACCGAACACGTTGCCCGGCACGGCGTTGGGAGCGACTTCGGCAACCGCACTCGTGAGCGCGTCGTGCGTCCACATGTCCGTACCCGAGATCACCAACCGCAGACTCTCGACCGGCCCCGCCACCCGGCAGTGCGCCGCCAGATCGCGCAGGAGCATGCCGGGAACGATCTCGGCCACTTCGATCTGGTGCTCGACCAACGTGGCGTGCAGCGACTCCACCGACACATGCTCGTCGTGCGGCAGGAACACCACCGTCTGGCCAAACGCCAGGGCACGAGTCATGTCACCGATCGACACGTCGAAACCCGGACCCGACATCGACAACACCGTGCCCGGCCCACCCAACGCGCGCAGGCCATCACGCCAACCAGCCACATAGGACGACAACGCGCGATGCGTCACCGCCACACCCTTGGGACGGCCGGTCGAACCCGACGTGTAAGCGATGTACGCCAACGCATCAGGGTTCATGTGCACCGACAGCGCATCGAGGACCGTGTCGTCCATCACCAGCACTTCGCCGCTGAACGCGGCCAGCTCACCGGCCAGGGCCGAAGTCGTGACCGCGGCGACCGCACCAACGTCCTCGAGGAGGAACGCGAGGCGTTCGGCGGGCAGACCGGGATTGATCGGCACATACACGCCACTACTGCGCAACACGCCCTGGAACGCCACCGCCAGCTCAATCCCACGCGGCACCAACACCGCGACCGGCGACTCCACCGTCACCCCGGCCTGCCGCAGCCGTGCCGCCAGACCAGCGGAGCGGGCGTCCAGCTCGGCGAACGTCAGGCGCTCGTCGCCGCACACCACGGCAACCTCGGCACTGTCCGCCCAGCTGTGGATCAGCTCGGGGACGGACGCCTCGGCGACCGGAACCGGGGTCTCGCCCCACGCCACGAGCTGCGCCGCCTGCTCCGGGCGCTGCAACGGCACGTCCACGACCGCGAGCTCCGGCCGTTCCGCCACCGCGGTGAGCACGACCACCAGCTGGTCGAGGATCCGCTCGACCGTGACCGCCTCGAAGGCGGCCGTGGAGAACTCAGCCTCGATGCGCAGGCGGCGTTCCAGGTCGACCGCGAAGGTGAGCGGGTAGTTGCCCTGCTCCACCGAGTCGACGGTGGCGTAGCCGGCGGCCAGGTCGTCCGGCAGGTCCTGGTGCGGGTAGTTGCCGAACACGACGATGGAGTCGAAAAGGGCGCGGCCACCCGGAACAGCCGACCACCGCTGCACATCCACCAGTGGCGTGTACTCGAACCGTTGCAGCGCGACCTGGTTGTCCTGCAGCTCGTGCAACCACGACGCAAACGGCGTGTCGACCGGCACAGCCCGCACGGGCAACGTGTTGATGAACAAGCCGACCATCGACTCCACCCCGGCCAGCTCAGCCGGACGACCCGACACCGTCAGCCCGAACACCACGTCGTCCTCACCCGACGACGCGGACAACACCTTCGCCCACGCCGCCTGCACCACCGTCGACAACGTCACGCGCTCACGCCGCGCCAGCTCCACCAGCCTGGTGGTGACGCCCTCGTCCAGCATCGTCTTGCGGCGATCCTGTGCGTAATGGCTCGCCGCCAGCCGATCCACGGGCAACGGAGTGGGCGCCTCGAACCCGTCCAGGTAGGTGCGCCAGAAACCCTCGGACTCGTCCGGATCACGCCCGTCCAGCCAGCCGATGAACTCCCGGTACGGCCGCGCCGGAGCCAGGGTCTCGCCGTCGTAGGCGGCGAACACCTCGTCCACCACTACGGGAAGGCTCCACCCGTCGCACAAACCCTGGTACAGCCCCCACACCAGCCAAAGGCGACCTTTGCCGCGGTCCACCAGGTACAGCCGCGTCAACGGCGGCGCCGCCAGGTCGAAGCCCAGCGCCCGGTCCTCGGCCAGCAACTCGCGCAGCCGTGACTGCTGGGTGTCCCCGTCGAGATCGGACCAGTCGCGCAGCTGCAGCGGAACCTCGACGTCCGCCAGGACGACCTGCACCGGCTCGCTGACGCCTTCCCACACGAACCCGCTCCGCAGCGCGGCGTGCCGGCCGATCACCTCGCGCCACGCCCGTGCCAGTCGCTCGGCGTCGACAGGACCGGCGATGTCGTAGACGCCCTGGCCCCAGTACAGACCGTCGACGGGCGAACCCACAACACCGAACAACATGCCGGACTGCACCGGCGCCAACCGGTACACATCCACCAGCGGATAACGCTCCGCGAGCCCGTCGACCTCGCCCTGCGTCAACGACGCCAAGGGGAAGTCCGACGGCGTGAAGCCCGCGACTCCCGACTGGCAGTGCGTCACCAGTTCGCGCAACGCCTCGACATAACGGGCAGCGACCCGCTCGACGGTGCCGGGGAGATGAACGTTCGTGCTGTGCAGCCAGTCGATCCGCAGCCGGCCGTCGTCCGCGCGGACGACTTCGAGCTGCAGCGGGTAGGCCCTGGTCCCGCCGGGTCCCTGCATCGGACCGGCCAGCTCGGCCGGAAGCTCCCGGCGGATCAGGCCGACGGAGTCGACCGCGTCGAAGGCGCCGAGGTAGTTGAACAGCACCGGACGATCCGGCGCATCGGCCAACTCACCCCGCAGCCAGCGCAACACGCCATAGCCGACACCACGGCGCGGCACCGCCCGCAGCTGTTCCTTGACCGTCTTCACCGTCGCGCCCGGATCGGCGTGTCGGCTCAACCGGACCGGGAAGATCGATGTGAACCAACCGACCGTGCGTGACAGGTCCAGGCCCTCACGGCCGTGGCTCTCCAGGTCGACCGTGATGTGGTCGGTGCCGGCCCACTCCCCCAGGACGTTCGCCAGCGCGGCGAGCAACAGGTCGTTGGCCTGTGTCCGATAAGCCTTGTGGGCCTCGCCGAACAGGGCGGCGGTGGTGCCGGCGTCCAGCCAGGTGCGCACCACGGCACCGGACGCCTCGGTGTTCGGTCCGTCGTGGTCGACCGGCAGCGCGACCACGTCCGACGTCGCCGCGACCCAGTGCTCCCGTTCGCCATCGACGTCCAGTTCCAGCAGGTGCTCGGCCCACTGCTGGAACGAGGACGTCTTGGGCCCCAACGCCTCTGAGCGGTACGCGGTGTCGAGATCCTCCAGCAACACGTTCCACGACACACCATCCATCACCAGGTGATGGACGGTCAGACCCAGCCACGCGGGCTCGTCACCGCGGTCGAAGAACACGGCGGCGATGAGCGGACCATCGGCCAGACGCAACGACTTCTGGGCCGCCGTCATCTCCGCAGGCACTTCGTCGTCGTGCACAGCAACGACACGCACGTCGGCAGCTTCGATACCGGCGTTGTACTGGCCCTCCGGCGTGAACCAGATGCGCAACGCGTCGTGATGCGCCACCACAGCGTTGAGCGCCGACACGAGACGATCAGGGTCGGTGCCCGGCGCCAGCTCGAACACACCCGACCAGTTCCAGTGATCCCGGTCCGGGATGTCCTGAGCCAGGAACCACCGCTGAATCGGCGTGAACGGCACGGGCCCGGTGACCACGCCCTGCTCCGCCGAGGAGACCGCAGGGGTGTCGCGCACGGCGAGGGCGAGCTCTGCGATGGTCTGATGGGCGAACACGTCCGCCACATCGACGCCCAGACCGGCCGCCCGCACACGGGCGACGATCTGCAGGCTCAGGATCGAGTCGCCGCCCAGCTCGAAGAAGTTGTCGTGCACGCCGACGCGCCCGACACCGAGCACGCCACTCCACACCGCCGCCAGCGTTTCCTCGACGGCGGTCCGGGGCGCGACACAGGTCTCCGCGACTGCCTCCGGCTCAGGCTCGGGCAACCCGCGACGGTCGACCTTCCCGTTCGGTGTCAGCGGCAACCGGTCCAAGGCCACGAACACCGACGGCACCAGGTAATCCGGAACGCGCTCACGCAACCACGCACGCAGCACCGAACCACTGACGTCCTCGGACTCGGCCACCACGTAAGCGACGAGCCGCTTGCCGCCGTGCGGGCCACCATCCCGCGCCACCACAACGACATCACGCACGCCGGGGTGGTCACCGATGACGACCTCGACCTCACCGGGCTCGACCCGATAGCCGCGGATCTTCACCTGCTCGTCGACCCGGCCCAGGAACTCGAGCACACCGTCGGCACGCCACCGGGCCCGGTCACCGGTCCGGTACAACCGCCCGCCGGATCCACCGAACACATCGGGCACGAACCGTGCCGCCGTCAGATCCGGACGGCCGGCATACCCGCGCGCCACACCGCCACCGCCGACCAGCAACTCACCGGGAACACCCACCGGCACCGGCCGCAGCGTCCCGTCCACCACGAACGCCTGGGCACCGGCCAACGGCTTGCCGATCGGCACCACCGCCGCCGGGTGATCCTCGCCGACCGGGTGGAAGATCGAGTCGATCGCCGCCTCGGTCACACCGAACACGTTGCCCGGCACGGCGTTGGGGGCGACTTCGGCGACCGCTCCGGTGAGCGCGTCGTGCGTCCACATGTCGGTGCCGGAGATGACCAGGCGCAGCGACTTGACCGGCCCGGCCTCACGGCAGTGCGCGGCCAGGTCGCGCAGCAGCATGCCCGGCACGATCTCCGCGACCTCGACCTCGTGCTCCACCAGGGTCTGGTGCAGCGACTCGA
>NZ_BAABBE010000043.1:0-54070 GCF_039537795.1 Lentzea roselyniae | reverse complement strand
TTGATCGCTCCAGACGGAATATGTCTGGCAATCTGGTAAAACTACTCAAAGGAATACTCCTGACGAGGAGTATTCATATTACTGACTGTGTTATCGGCACGCTGTTGAGTTCTCAAAGAACACGCGCACACCGCAGCTCATCTCCGAGGAGAGTCACTTCCGGGGCTGTGTCAGGCTTAGAAGTCTTTCGCCGCGCTCCGTTCCGGTGTTTCCCGGCCCGTTCCGCGCTGGCAGAGAGAAATTTACACGGGCGCCCACCGAGATCCAAATCGGGGGTCACTTACGGCGTAACCGCAGGTCAAGCGCCACGCGGACGGCCCAAACCCGGCAAGATCGACGCACAGTGTGACCGGCGCCACTTCGACAAGTTGTATCTCTTGATCAACGAGGTGCGGCCGGCAGGTGCACGGTGACCGACAGGCCACCCGTCGGCACGGCCACTGCCTGCGCAAACCCGCCGTGCGCTGCCACTGCGGCACGCACGATCGAAAGCCCGAGACCCGTGCCGGACTGACTGGTGCGGTCCTTGACCCCGCGGCGGAACGGCTCGAACAGCTCCTCCACGCGGTCCGGCGCGATCAGCTGACCCGACGACGACACCCGCAGCACCGACCACTGCGGCCCGGTCTCCACCACCGTTTCGATCCACCCGCCGACGTGGTTGTGGCGAACGGCGTTCTCCAGCAGGTTGCCGGCGATGCGCTCCAGCAGCGCCGGGTCCCCGACCGCGAGCGCCGGCGCGCACCGGAACACCGTGCGCAGGTCGCGTGCCTCCGCCTCCGCGCGCACGGCCTTCCACGCGGACTCGACGACAGCGGAGAGATCGACCGGCTCACGCACCGCGAGCCCAATGCCGTCCGTGCGTGCGAGCAGCAGCAGAGCGGACACCAACTGCTCCGCACGCTCCCCCGCCGCGCGCACGACTCCGGCCATGCGCCGCAGTTCTTCCACATCGGCGTCGGGGTCGGAGAGAGTCACGTCCAGCTCAGTGCGCACCACCGAGAGAGGGGTACGCAGTTCGTGCGACGCGTTCGCCACGAACCGACGCTGCGAGTCGAAGGCCGCTTCGAGCCGGTCGAGCATCGCGTCGAACGTGTCCGCGAGCTCGGCGACCTCGTCCCGCGGGCCCTCCAGGCGCAACCGCGACCCGAGCGACTCCGCCGACAACCGGCGCGCGGCACCGGTGACGTCGTGCAGAGGCTTCAGGACACGACCGGTGAACGTCCACGCCAGCACCGCGGCGGCGACCACCATGCACGCGAACGCGATCAGCCCGGCCTGCAGCAGGTCGTGGCGCGCGGCGTCGGTCAGCGCGTCCGTCAGCACCGTCACGTCGACGTTGACGCCGTCGACCGTGACCTGGCTGCCGGCGGGAAACGACGGCGAGGAGTCGAAGACGCGCCCGACCAGCGTCCACCCGAGGAAGAGCAGCACAGCGCTCACCACCGCGACGAGCGCGGTGGTGAGGAGGGTGATCCGGAGACGCAGTCCGGGCCCGCGCCGTCGCATGGCAGTCCCCGAGATCAGGCTTCAGCGGGTCCGATCGAGGCGCTCGGCACCCGGTAACCGGAGCCCACGACGGTGTCGATGATGCCCGGCTCCCCGAGCTTCTTGCGCAACGTCATGACGGTGACGCGCACGGTCGTGGTGAACGGGTCGGCGTTCTCGTCCCACACCCGCTCCAGCAGCTCCTCGCTGCTCACCACCGATCCCTTGGCCGCGAGCAGCACCTCGAGCACACCGAACTCCTTGCGGGTCAGCTCGATCGGCTGCCCGCCGCGCGACACGGTGCGCCGCGCCGGGTCGAGCTCGACGTCCTGCGCCGACAGCACGGGCGGCGTCGCCGGCGTCGCGCGCCGAGCCAACGCCCGTACGCGCGCGACCAGCTCGGGGAACGCGAACGGCTTCGCGAGGTAGTCGTCCGCCCCCAGCGACAGTCCCGCGACACGGTCTTCGATCGTGCCGCTGGCCGTCAGCATCATGACCCTGGTGAGCGCGCCGGAGCTGAGGATCTCCTTGCACAGCTCGTCGCCGGACATCCCAGGCAGGTCCCGGTCGAGCACCACGACGTCGTACCGCGTGACGGTCGACTTCTCGTGCCCGGTCTCGCCGTCGTAGGCGACGTCCACGGCCATGCCTTCACGCCTCAGGCCGCGAGCGATCGCGTCGGCCAGAGGCGCCTCGTCCTCGACTACCAGAATCCGCACGCGTCAAAGGTGCCATACCGACCTGAGAAGGCGCTTAACGACACCTTCACAGGCCGGTTCCGGCTACGACCTGCGGGCCGGCCGGTCCACCACGACCGTCGAGGCGGCCTGCAGCGCGCGGAGCTCCAGCAACGCCGGGTGCTCCTCCGCCAGCCGGGCCGCGTTCAGCAACGACCGCAAAGCAGCCGTCTCGCCGCGCGCCCGCTCCAGCGCCGCGCGTCCCTCGGACGCCGCCACCAGCTCGGCCAGCGCGGCCCTCCGCAGCTCACCGGGCATGACGACATCGCGTACGGCCACGTCGGACACCGTGACACCGAGCTCCCCGGCGCGAGCAGCGACCGCGGCCAGCACCTCGGACGCAATGGCGTCACGCTCAGCGTGAACGGCGGAGTGCGCGCGCGTGAGCACCGCACCGCGCAGTGCCAGCTGCACGGCCGTGTAGAGCTCGTCCTCCGGTGCCGCGGACTCCACCACGAACTTCGTCGCCGACGACACCGCCCACCGCACCACGACGGTCACGCGGACCAGCACACCGTCGGAGGTCGGCACGTCCTGCGCCGCCGGGGTCATCGTGCGAGGACGGATGTCGACGCGATGCAGCCGCGAACGCCGCCAGGACAGCCGGTGCTGTCCCGGCCCGAGCTCACCCACCAGCACGCCACGATCGAATCGGACGCCCCGCTCCCACGGGAACAACGTGTGCTTCATCGTCTCCACCTCCGTCCAGGCAGACCGTCCAGGCAGACCACGACCCCGGCCGGCGAACCGTCGCGGCGGGAGTCCACAAGAGACTCGCAAAGCCGGACAGCCCCGTGTGCGACCGGGGTCGTGGTTTTCAGGGGTCGAACCTGATGCTCCATAGGCAACCAACACCCGCCTCGATCGTGGAACCCGGCGAGGGAGACCTGCCGGGCCACAAAAAAGCGGGCGTGGGGGTGGAGAGTAGCGGCCTACTTGTCCGCGGGCTCGTCAATTTCGACGGGCAGGCACTCCAGCCGGGCGGCCCACTCGGTGACGCGACGAGCGACGTCCTGTGCGGTGATGCCGCACAGCGCCAGCACCTCGGCACGCTCACCGTGGTCGTGGAACCGTTGCGGCAGAGCGATGTCGCGCAACGGCACCTCGACGTCGGCATCGCGCAGGGCAGCCGCGAGAGCCGAGCCGAAGCCACCGTGGCGGCCACCGTCCTCGACAGTCACGACGAGCTTGTGCGACGCGGCCATCTCCACGAGGTCCACCGACAGCGGGTAGATCCAGCGCGGGTCGACGACCGTCACGCCGATGCCCTGGTCCTCGAGCCGTTGCGCGGCCTCGAGACCGAGCTCGCCCAGCGCGCCGACGGTCACCAGCAGCACGTCGTTGCCCGACCGCCGCAGCACGTCGACGGAACCGACACGCTCCAACGCGGGCAGGTCCGCGCCCACGGAAGCCTTCGGGTAGCGGATCACCGACGGCGCGTCCGAGATCGCCACGGCCTCGCGCAGCTCCTCGGCCAGCGTGGCGGCGTCACGCGGCGCGGCGACGTGGATGCCGGGGATGACACCGAGGATGGACATGTCCCACATGCCGTGGTGCGATGCGCCGTCCGGGCCGGTGACGCCCGCGCGGTCCAGCACCACCGTGACGCCCTGCTTGTGCATGGCGACGTCCATCAGCAGCTGGTCGAACGCCCGGTTGAGGAACGTCGCGTAGACGGCCACGACCGGGTGCAGGCCACCGATCGCCAGACCGGCGGCGGAGGTCAGCGCGTGCTGCTCGGCGATGCCGACGTCGAAACAGCGCTCGGGGAACGCCTTGGCGAAGGCGTCCAGGCCGGTCGGGCCCTGCATGGCGGCGGTGATCGCCACGACGTCGGAGCGCTCGCGGCCGATCTCCACCAGCGAGTCGGAGAACACGTGCGTCCAGGTGCGCTTGGACGGCTTCACGTTCTCGCCGGTGATCGGGTCGATGACGCCCGTGGCGTGCATCTGGTCGGCCTCGTGGTTCTCGGCCGGCGCGAACCCGTTGCCCTTGCGGGTGACCGCGTGCACGATCACCGGTCCGCCGAACGACTTGGCGCGCTGCAGAGCGGACTCGAGCGTCACCATGTCGTGGCCGTCGACCGGGCCGATGTACTTCAGGCCGAGGTCCTCGAACATCGCCTGCGGGGCCAGCGCGTCCTTGATGCCGCGCTTGGCGGCGTGCAGCGCGGCGTACAGGGGCTTGCCGAAGAACGGCGTCTGCTGCAGCGCGCTCTTGCCCTTCTCCAGCACACGCTCGTAGCCGGGACGCAGCCGCAGCGTGGACAGGTGGTCGGCCAGACCGCCGATCGTCGGCGAGTACGAGCGGCCGTTGTCGTTGACCACGATCACGACCGGACGCGTCTTGTCCGCCGCGATGTTGTTCAACGCCTCCCAGCACATGCCGCCGGTCAGCGCGCCGTCGCCGACGACCGAGATGACGTGGCCGTTGTCGCCGGTGAGCTGCTTCGCCTTCGCCAGGCCATCCGCGTAGGACAGTGCCGTCGACGCGTGCGAGTTCTCCTGCACGTCGTGCTCGGACTCCGAACGCGACGGGTAACCGGACAGGCCACCCTGCTGACGCAGCTGGTCGAAGCCGTCGCGGCGACCCGTGACGATCTTGTGCACGTACGACTGGTGCCCGGTGTCGAAGACGATCGGGTCCTGCGGCGAGTCGAACACGCGGTGCAGCGCCACGGTCAGCTCGACGACGCCCAGGTTGGGCCCCAGGTGCCCGCCCGTCTTGGACACCTTGTCGACCAGGAAACGCCGGATCTCGTCGCACAGCTGCCTCAGCTGCGCCTCGTCCATCCGTTTCAGATCAGCCGGTCCATGCACGGACTCCAGCAGGGTCACCACGCCCACCTCACTCCTGAAGACTTCGGCTCAGTCTACGGAGACTCGACTGAGACGCTTTGTCACCTCGTCTCAGGTACGAGCAGGGCGATGCACTCCACGTGGTGCGTCATGGGGAACGCGTCGAAGGCCCGCAGGTCTTCGAGCCGGTACCCCTGAACTGTGAATTCAGCCAGGTCGCGGGCGAGTGCGGCGGGGTCGCAGGCCACGTAGACGACCCGCTCCGGGCGGCGTCGTGCGACTTCAGCCACAACGACCTTGCCGGCGCCCTTGCGAGGCGGGTCGAGCACCACGACGTGTGGGTCCTCAACGGGCAGTGCGCGCGTCACGAGACGCTCCACCTTGCCCACCACCCACTCGATCTGCGGCATGCGGCGGAGGTTGCGCCGGCCGTCCTCCACGGCACCCGCGAAAGACTCCACGACCAGCACGGACCCGGTCTCGCCGACCTGCCGCGCCAGCACCGACGCGAAGAGGCCCGCGCCGCCGTAGAGGTCCCACGCGCGCTGGCCGGGCTCGGCCGCGATCCACTCCCCCACGACGGACGCGAACGTGTCCGCGGCCGCCGGGTGGACCTGCCAGAACCCGTCCGCCGAAACTCGCCACTTTCGTTGGGCGGCGGTCTCGACGGCCGTACCGGTTCCGGCGCGGCGCACGGTGTGTCGGCCGCGCACCTCACCCACATGCCGGTTGCCGTCACCGTCCTGGGTGATCGTGATCTCCTGCGCGCGCCACTTCCGGTCAGCGACCGACTCGACCATGCCCGGCCGCGAGATCACACAGTGGTCCACCGGGATCACATCGTGGGAACGGGTGCCTCGGAAACCCGGCCTGCCGTCGCGGTCGACGGCCATCCGGATCCGGGTCCGCCACTCCAGCGGACCGCCGGGCAACGCCTCCACGACGACGTCCCGTTCGATCTTGCCGAGGCGCGCCAGCTGCTCGCGGACGACCTGCGCCTTCAGCTCCCGCTGGGCGTCCCACGACACGTGCTGGAAGTCGCAGCCACCGCACATCCCCGGCCCGCTGAACGGGCACGGCGGCTCGACGCGGTCCGGTGACGGCTCCAGGATCTCCACGGCGTCCGCACGGCAGAACGACCCGCCGTTGTCCTCGTACACCGACACCACGACACGTTCACCGGGCAGTGCGTGCCGCACGAACAGAACGCGTCCCTCGTGCCGTGCAACGAAATGCCCGCCGTGTGCGACGGGTCCTACCTCTACCTCGAACTTCGAGCCAACCCAGCTCATCGGTCGTCCAGTCCCCTTCGGACAGCGCCGGGCGCGATGACGTCCTTGTCCTTGACCTTCACGGACGACGCGAGCTGCCACGGCACGCTCGTCACCATCACACCCGGCTGGAACAGCAGCCTTCCCTTGAGCCGCAACGCGCTCTGGTTGTGCAGCAGCTGCTCCCACCAGTGACCGACCACGTACTCGGGGATGAACACCGTGACGACGTCGCGCGGGTTGTCGGTCTTCACGCGCTTCACGTAGTCGAGCACGGGCTTGGTGATCTCGCGGTACGGCGACTCGATCACCTTCAGCGGGATCTTGAAGTTCTCCTTCTCCCACTCCGCGACGAGCCGGCGGGTGTCGCCGTCGTCGACGTTGACCGTGACGGCCTCCAGCACGTCCGGCCGCGTGGCCTTGGCGTAGGACAACGCCCGCAGCGTCGGCATGTGCAGCTTGGACACCAGCACCATCGCGTGGTTGCGGGCCGGCATCGTGCGCACCCGCTCCTGCTGGCGGAGCTCCTCGGCGACGGTGTCGTAGTGCTTGCGGATCGCCGTCATCAACGCGTAGATGGCGGCCATCGCGGCGATGGCGATCCAGGCGCCCTTGGTGAACTTGGTGATGAGCACGATGATCAGCACGGTCGCGGTCATGGCGAGGCCGAACGTGTTGATCGCCTGCGAGCGGCGCATCCGCTTGCGGGACTCCACGTCCTTCTCGGTCTTCAGCAGCCGCTGCCAGTGCTTGATCATGCCGAGCTGGCTCATCGTGAACGACACGAAGACGCCGACGATGTAGAGCTGGATCAGCCGCGTGACCTCGGCGTCGAACGCGATCACCAGCACGACCGCGAACCCGGCGAGGAAGAGGATGCCGTTGGAGAACGCCAGCCGGTCGCCGCGGGTGTGCAGCTGCCGGGGCAGGTAGCGGTCCTGCGCGAGGATCGAGCCGAGCACCGGGAAGCCGTTGAACGCGGTGTTCGCCGCGAGCACCAGGATCAGCGCGGTGACACCGGCGATGAAGTAGAAGCCGGGCGGGAAGTTGTCGAACACCGCGTGCGCGATCTGCGCGACCATCGTCTTCTGCTCGTAGTCCGCCGGAGCGTTCGCGATCTGCTGCTTCGGGAACTCGGCCATCCGCACGTCGGTCAGCTGGGCGAGGATGATCAGGCCCATCAGCATGATCACCGAGATGCCGCCCATCAGCAGCAACGTGGTCGCGGCGTTGCGGGACTTCGGCTTGCGGAACGCGGGCACGCCGTTGCTGATCGCCTCGACACCGGTGAGCGCCGCACAGCCCGACGAGAACGCACGCATCACCAGGAACACGAACGCGAGGCCCATCAGGTGGTCCTGGTCGGCGTGGATCTCGAGCCCCGAGCTCTCCGCGCGCATCTCCTCGCCCATCACGAGGCCGCGGACGAGCCCGTAGCCGATCAGGCAGAAAATACCGATCATGAACGCGTACACCGGCACGGCGAACGCGGCGCCGGACTCCCGGATGCCGCGGAGGTTGACCGCGGTCAGCAGCACGATCGCGGCGACCGCGAACTCCGCCTTGTGGGTCGCGACGAACGGGATCGCCGACCCGATGTTCGCCGCCGCCGCCGAGATGGACACCGCGACCGTGAGGATGTAGTCCACGAGCAGGGCGCTCGCCACTGTGAGCCCTGCTCTGCGTCCCAGGTTGACCGTCGCGACCTCGTAGTCGCCGCCGCCCGACGGGTAGGCGTGCACGTTCTGGCGGTAGCTGGCGACAACGGTGAGCATGACCACGACGACCGCCACGCCCACCCACGGCGCCAGCGCGTAGGCGCTCAGGCCCGCCACCGACAGCATCAGGAAGATCTCCTCGGGCGCGTAGGCGACCGAGGACATGGCGTCCGAGGCGAAGACGGGGAGGGCTATCCGTTTGGGGAGGAGGGTGTGCGAGAGACGGTCGCTGCGGAACGGCCTGCCTACCAGGAGGCGTTTGGCAGCGGTGGCGAGCTTGGACACGGCCAGAGCGTAAGGGGTCCGCTCACCGGGACGGGCTAATGCTCGGTAGGTTCTGCCCAGAGTTCGCCTGAGGAGGCATGTCGTGCACGTGGTGATCATGGGATGTGGCCGGGTGGGAGCCTCCCTGGCCAGGGCCCTCGAGCGACTCGACCACCAGGTCGCCGTGATCGACAAGGACCCGCAGTCGTTCCGCAGGCTCGGCAGCGACTTCCACGGCCAGCAGGTCGTCGGCAACGGTTTCGACCGGAACGTCCTGATCGAGGCCGGCGTGGAGCGCGCGGGCGCGTTCGCGGCGGTCTCGAGCGGCGACAACTCGAACATCATCTCGGCGCGGGTCGCGCGGGAGACTTTCGGCGTCGAGCACGTAGTCGCCCGCATCTACGACCACAAGCGCGCCGCCGTGTACGAGCGGCTGGGCATCCCGACCGTGGCGACCGTGCCGTGGAGCACAGACCGGTTCCTGCGCATGCTGCTGCCCGAGGGTGCGGCGACCGCTTGGCGCGACCCGTCCGGCACCGTCGCGGTGCTGCCGATCGAGGTCGACGAGATGTGGGTCGGGCGGCCCGTGTTCGAGCTGGAAGGCGCGATCGGCGCGCGGGTGGCGTTCCTGATGCGGTTCGGCACGGGTGTGCTGCCCGACGCCAAGACCGTCGTGCAGGCCGACGACACCATCTACGTGGCGGCGCTGTCCGGCACGATCACCGACGTCGCGGCGGCGGCGCTGCAGGCACCGGAGGAGAGCTGATGCGGGTCGCGATCGCGGGTGCGGGCGCGGTGGGCCGGTCCATCGCGCAGGAGCTCGTCTCGGACGGGCACCAGGTGATGCTGATCGAGCGGGACCGGGCGCACTTCGACCCGAACTCCGTCGAGCAGGCCGAGTGGGTGCAGGCCGACGCGTGCGAGCTGTCCTCTTTGGAGGACGCGGGCATGCACCTGTGCGACGTGGTGATCGCCGCGACCGGTGACGACAAGGTCAACCTCGTGGTGTCGCTGCTGGCGAAGACCGAGTTCGCGGTCCGTCGTGTCGTCGCGCGCGTGAACGACCCGACGAACGAGTGGCTCTTCACCGAGTCGTGGGGTGTCGACGTCGCCGTGTCGACGCCGCGGTTGCTGGCCGCGATGGTCGAGGAGTCCGTGACGATCGGTGACGTCGTGCGGCTGCTCACGCTGCGGCAAGGGCAGGCGAACCTCGTGGAGATCACCCTCGACGAGTCGACGCCTTTCGCCGGCCGCGCCGTCTCGGAGCTGACGCTGCCCCGCGACGCCGCGCTGGTGACGATCCTGCGCGGCGGACGGGTCATCGTGCCGCAGCCGGACGACACGCTCGAGGGCGGCGATGAGCTGTTGTTCGTCACCACCGCCGCCGTCGAGCAGGACATCAAAACCGCACTCGGGTATTAGTGCCTTGACCTCCGGTCGGTGCCCCGTATTTCGACGGTCAGACGGGTGCATCGCGGTGCCGGCCCCCGCCCCTCATATCGGGCATATGGGGGGCGGGGGCCGGTGCCGCGAGGTGCTCTGCTGAGCGCCGGAAGACGCGGCACCGACCGGCGGTCACGGCACTACACCCACCAGTACTGGTTGCCGCCTCCGTGGCAGTCCCAGAGCTGGACTGACGCGCCCTGCCACCAGTTCGCGCCCGCGATCTCGACGCACCGGTAGCCCTGCATCCACACCCGGATCCTGCCGATCTCGGAGGAGTTCGAGGCCGGCCGGTAGAAGGTCTGGTGGCCGGGCCTGTTCGGGTCGCAGTCGTACATCTGCAGGTGGGCCCCGTTGTCACCGTTGCCCCAGGCGGCGGTGAGGCATCTGCCGCCGTCGGCGTTGCGCAGCCGCAGCCCGTCCCAGTACCAGCGCTGGGTCGGGGCGTTCACGCAGTCGACCATGATGACGCCGGCGCCGTTCTGCCCGGTGGAGGCGGTCATGCACCGGCCGTTGAACTTCGACTGGACGTAGGCCCCCGTCTGCGCGCCCGCCGAGGCGGACGTGCCGACGAGCAGGCCGCCCGAGACGAGCGCGAGCGAGGCCAGGAGCGCAATCCTGCGAATCAGAGGTTTCATGCGGACCTGACGCTCGCCGCGCCCGCCCTGATACAGCTCGCGTGAGGGTGCGTTCCAACGCTGGTGGTTACCGCCCGCGCAGTCCCACAGCTGCACGCTCGCGCCCTGCCACCAGTTCGCGCCGGAGATCTCCACGCACCGGTTGGGGCTCATCATCGTCCGCAGCCTGCCGACCTCCTCCGGAGTGGACGCCGGGCGGTAGAACATCTGGCTGCCCCAGTCCCTGTTGCAGTCCCACATGTGCAGAGCGGCACCGTTCTCGCCGTTGCCCCACGCGGCGGTCAGGCACTTGTTGCTGTGCACGTTGCGCAGGTGCAGCGGCTGCTGCGGGTCCCAGTTCCACAGCTGGCTGGTCGCGCCCTGACAGTCGACCATCAGCACCCCCGCGCCGTTGGCCGCGTTGTAGTCCGAGACCGTGAGGCACCTGTTGTTGTGGCGCGACGAGATCTGGAAACCGGACTCGGCGGCGCCCGCCGACGGGACGTGACGCTCGCGGAGCGCCTGTGCCGTGCCGCTGTCGAGGCGAGCGGTCTGGGCCGGATCTGGTCTTCGACACGATCGCGCTCGCGAGCCTCGCGTGCGCCGCGGCGCTCTGTGGCGATGACGACCTCGCCTGGAAAGCCCTTGCCCGTGCCGAGAAGACACATCGCCCGGCCTGGCGGGTGATCGGGACGACGGTGCCGGGGCCCGTCCGTGGGTGCTCGCCGCCGCGGGCGACGTCCGTGGCCCGGCCGACGCGGCGATGGCGGCCGCCGACGAGTGCGCCGAGCTGGGCGTGCACTGCGGCGAAGCCATGGCTCTGCACGACGCCGCCCGTTTCGGCGTCGACACGTCGCTGCGTCTGGCGGCCTCACGACCACCATGGACGACGCGATGACCGCGGCCTACGCGGCACATGCGACCGCACTCGCGCACGCCTCACCGACCGTTCTGGAGGCGGTGGCGACGGATTTCCTGCGGCTGGGCGCTACCCTCTACGCCGAGGAAGCCCTCGCCTCCGCCGCACGGCTGCACCGGACCCGGGGCAACGTCAGGGCCGCCTCCCAGGCCTCGGCCCGCCAGGCGTTGCTGATGCGCGACTTCGACGGCGTCAGCACTCCGGCGCTGCGCGTGGAGGACCTCACCCATCTGACTCGCCGCCAGGTGGAGGTCGCCCGCCTGGCCACGTCCGGCCTGACCAACCAGCAGATCGCCGAGAGGCTCCACACCTCGAAGCGCACGGTCGACAACCACCTGCACGCGATCTACGGCGTGCTCGGAGTGACGGGGCGCGACGAACTGCGCACCGTGCTCGGCCCGGCGTGACCCGCGTCAGCCGGAAAAGGCGCGGCCGACGCCTCCACGAGGAAGCGCCGGCCGCGGAGAACGCACGGGTCAGTCTCTGGACTTGTCGCGGGCCTCGGAGTCGACGCGCTTGAGCTCGTCCATGTCCGGAGTGAGCAGGTCGTCGGCCGTGCGGTCGAGGACCTCCTTCTCGGCGGCCGTCACCGCGGCAGCTTCCTCGGCCGCCTTCAGGCGCTTGTCGGCCCGGCGGACCGCCCACACCGTCGCCAGCAGGGCGATGGCCATCAGCGGGTAGCCCATGGCGAGGCGCGCGACCGCCAGCCAGCCGACCTGGTCCTCGTCGTAGAGCCAGCGCTGCACCACGAAGCGGGCGAAGAAAACGAGGGCCCAGACGAAGGTGGCGATGTCGTAGTCGCGCACCGAGGCCTTGTCGGAGCGCCAGGAGCGGTCGCGGCCGTTGAGGAACGTCCACATCACACCGGCCAGGGGCCAGCGCACGATGATGGACAGCAGGAAGGCGCTGCCGTAGACGATGCTCTGCCAGATGCCGAAGAGGAAGAATCCCTTGGCCTCGCCTGTCTTGTAGGCGATGAACGCGGCGATGCCGACGCCGAAGACGGCGGAGATCGCCGGCTGGACCGTGCCCTTGCGGACGGCCAGGATCACGCCGATCACGACGGCGGCGGCGAGGGCGCTGATGATCGCGGCCATGAGGTTCTTGGCGGCGAAGTTGACGATCACGAAGACGACGACGGGCAGCGACGAGTAGAGCATTCCGCTCACGCCGCCCATCTGCTCGAGGACGGTGGGCTGCTGTTCTTCGGTCTTGGCTGAAGTCATGAAGCGTTCTGCAACTCGTAATAGGGGTTGTAGAGCACCTTGCGCCCGTCGCGCACGGCGATGCGGCCACGAGCCTTGATCGTCCGACCAGGCTCGATTCCCGCGATGCGACGGCGGCCGAGCCAGACGAGGGTCACGCCCTCGGTGCCGTCGTAGAGCTCGGCTTCCAGCGTGGCGGCCGCGTCCCTGGGGCAGAGCTCCACGCTGCGGAGCCTGCCGAGGACGGTGACCTCCTCACCGGACTTGCAGTCGCAGGCCTTCACCGCGCCGACGGCCTCCGCTTTTCGCGAGAGGTCGTCCGCGTCGAGCTCGGTGACGTCGCTGGTCAAGCGACGCACCAAGCGGCGCCAATAGCCGCTCATCCCCGACTCCTGCATTGCTCATGTGGCCCCGTGGTGTGGACCGTCTGTGAGTGAGGGTACGCACGAGGACCGACAATCTCGGGCGTGCCTGTCCACACCGTCGTGCTTCTGCCCGGAACCGCCTCGGACGAGGTGTTTGTCCGTTCTGTCTTCACCGAGCCGTTGTCCCAGGTCGGTGCCGTTCTCAACGCTCCGCGCGTCCGCACACTCAGTGAACGGTTGACGGCCCTCGAAAATGCCGCGGCAAGCCGCCCGATCGTCGTGGGCGGCGTCTCACTTGGCGCGCACGTGGCCGCGAAGTGGGCCGTGGCCAACCCGGACAGGTGCGCGGGCCTGATCCTCGCGCTGCCGGCCTGGACCGGAGCTCCCGATCGGGCACCCGCCGCGCTCGCGGCCAAGGCCAGCGCGGCGATCGTCGCGAGCCGGGGCCTCGAAACGGCGCTCGCCGGCACCACCGGCTGGCTGCACGACGAGCTGAGCAGGGCCTGGCGCGGCTACGGCGACCTGCTGGTCCCGCACCTCGAAGAAGCCGCCGAGTCGCCGGCGCCCACGCTCGACGAGCTGAAGACCCTCGACGTGCCGACGGGAATCGCCGGGTGCACCGACGACCCGGTGCACCCGATCGAGATCGCCGAGGAGTGGGCGAACGCCATCCCGCGCGCCGTGCTCACCACGACGACGCTCGACGCCTACCCGCACGCACTGGGGCGCGCGGTGCAGGCGTGGCGACAGGCGGGCTAGCCCTGCTGCTGGATGTGCCGGGCGATCGCTTCCGGCAGCTCGACCGGCAGCGGGGTGCGGGGCGGCATCGGCTGCTCACCGCGCACGACCACGGTGCCGCGCAGCATCTCCCGCAGCGCCGCGGAGTTCTGCTCGAAGTGCTCCTCCGGGCCGGCCGCGACACCGCGCAGCATCCAGCGCGGGCCGTCGACGCCGACGAAGAGGATCTGCACGCCCTGGTTGCGCGCGGTGATCTCCTCGCCCCACTCGCCGTTCTCGCGGTTGATGCGGGCGCCGTCCTCCTTCAGGCCGGCGATCAGTTCGGCGCCGACCTCCTTCCAGAGGCCACCCGACTTCGGCGCGGCGAACGCGCTGACCGTCAGCTGCCCAACGGGTGTGAGGACGTGCACCGCGCGCACGGCACCGGTCTGCTGGTCCATCTCGACCTGCAGCTGGGCCTCGTCCGGCATCGGCAGGAGCACCGATCCCAGGTCGAGCCGCTGCACATCGTCACGGGGAGCCATCGTCGAGTCCCACGGGCCCTCGACGTCGTCGAAGACCTCGTCGTGTTCCTGACCGGTGTCGACCGCCCCCGCGGAGTGACGACCGCGCTTGCGGCGCCTTCCGAACATCCCTTACCCCTCGGTCTCTGTTAGCGCTGTACGGGCGAGCACCACGTGCCCGCCGGTCGAGCCGTAGCCTCCCGCACCGCGTTCCGTCTCCGGCAACGCGTCGACCTCGCGGAACACCGCGTGCTCGACGCGTTGCACGACGAGCTGGGCGATCCGGTCGCCGCGCGACAGCTCGATCGGCTCACGGAGATCATGGTTCACGAGGCAAACGCGGATCTCACCGCGGTAGCCGGAATCGATCGTGCCGGGCGTGTTGACCACGCTCAACCCGACCCTCGCGGCCAGACCGGAACGGGGGTGCACGAACCCTGCGTACCCCACCGGGAGCGCGATGGCGACACCGGTGCCGACGACCGCGCGCTCGCCTGGTGGAATGACCACGTCCGACGTGGTGACCAGATCGGCGCCCGCGTCGCCGGGACGGG
Source organism: Lentzea roselyniae (assembly GCF_039537795.1). NCBI lineage: Bacteria > Bacillati > Actinomycetota > Actinomycetes > Pseudonocardiales > Pseudonocardiaceae > Lentzea > Lentzea roselyniae. The sequence goes on along the minus strand of NZ_BAABBE010000043.1, from coordinate 39,450 downwards.
CGTAGGCGGGCACGGGAACCCCCGGATCGAGCCGGGTCAGCAACACCTCGACGCTGGACACGGCGGGCGAGATTACCCTGACGACGTGAGTGAGACTGCCGTGACCGCCACTACGACCTTCCGCGAGCGCCTGTACGTGACGTGGTGGATCTGGCCGCTGCCGCTGCTGGCGGCCGCGCTGCTGGCCGCCGAGGTGCACATGGGCTTCCCCGGTGTCCGCTCCTGGCTGCCGTACGTGATCCTGCTGCCGCTCACGGTCGTGCTGATCGTGCGCATGGGGTCGACGAAGGTCGAGGTGTCCGACGGCGAGCTGCGGGCCGGTGACGCGCACATCCCGCTGGACCTGCTCGGCGACGTCGAGATCATCGCCCCCGAGGACCGGCGCAAGGCCATGGGCCCGCACCTCGACCCGGCGGCGTACGTCGTGCACCGCGGCTGGGTGAAGCCGCTCGTGCGGGTGCGCGTGAACGACCCGGACGACTCGACGCCGTACTGGGTGATCAGCACGCGGCGCCCGGAGGAGCTCGCCGCCGCGATCAAGTCCTGAGAACACAACTGGGCGCCACCCGTGCGGGTGAGCGCCCAGTTTTCTCGGCTTTGGAGATCAAGCACAGTCGCGGCAGATGTACACGCCGTTGTTGTCCTCGGCGAGCCTGCTGCGGTGGTGCACCAGGAAGCACTTCGAGCACGTGAACTCGTCGGCCTGCTTGGGCAGGACCTTGAACGTGAGCTCCTCACCGGACAGATCCGCGCCGGGCAGCTCGAAGTTCTCCGCGCTCGCGTCCTCGTCGACGTCGACGACGCCGGACTGCGTCTCGTTCCGCCGGGCCTTCAACTCCTCGAGGGAGTCCTCAGCGAGTTCGTCCGCCTCGCTGCGACGCGGCGCGTCGTAGTCGGTCGCCATCTTCTTCACCCCTGCGGTCTACGGAGACTGTTCGTGTCGCTGGTTAACGCTCCAGCGCCCTCTTTTGTGCCCCACGTCAAGGTGACGTAGGTCTCTCCCTCCCGGTGGCAAGCCAACCCCCTAGACGTGACCGTCGGCTTGATCCACATGTGGGCGGAGCGCGCAGAGGGTAGCTCATTGTCCGAGTGACTCGACATCGGGTTACCCCTTACCGACCGGATGGGTAACACAACCTTTCTACGCTGGACCGATACCCTGTGCGGGAGCACGTGAACCCCGGCGTGCAACCTGACGCCGGGCCGGTACCGTCCTGACTGTGAGCAATCAGGGAGGTGCGGTCGGTCACGCCCGCCAGGGCGCGCGACAGCCGGGCAGGGCCTAGGCTGATCACAGGGGACGGAACACGGGGAGGGCTTCGGACGTGGGACCCGCATCGGGAAGCTTGACGCCATACAAACGGCGTCGGCCCCTGCCCGCGCTCGTCCTGTTCGCGGTGCTGTTGGTCAGTTCCGTGTTCGTGTGGGTGAAGGTGCTCGGCAACGCCAGCGACGTCGACGCGGCCATCAAGTGCAACCCACCCGGCCACGCGACCACCTCAGCCGACCCGGCCAACCCGTCGACCCCGCCTCCCCCCGCGCTCGGCACGGTGCTGGAGCACGACGCGCTGGACCGCACCGACCCGGTGCCGGTCGGCGACGTCAACTTCAAGGTCATCAACGCCTCGACGCAGCGCAACCACGCCAAGGCCGTCGCGACGATGTTCACCGAGCTCGGCCTGAAGCAGGCGGCCGACCCGGGCAACGACCCGATCTACCCGGCCGGCGACATGAACTGCCGCGGCCAGATCCGCTTCGGAGCCCCCGGCGCCCAGGCGGCCAGGACGTTGTCACTGCTGGAACCGTGCCTCGAGCTCGTGCGCGACGACCGCCAGGACGCCACCGTCGACGTGGCGATCGGCAAGAAGTTCGACGAGGTCAAGCCGAACGCCGACGCCCGCAAGGTGCTCGACCAGCTCAAGGAGTGGGCCGAGCAGCAGCCGGAGCAGCAGGGCGGCCAGGTGGCGGCGGCCACCCCGCCGACGCTGAACGCGGACAACCTCGCCGGCGCCCGCGACGTGACCTGCTGACTTTCCCCTTCACCGTGGACGTCTGATCCCCTGCCAGCGAACACGTCTCGTGGCGAGGCTCGCCCGTGCATCCTTCGGCGTTCTGTGCTGGGACCTGAGATGGGTGTGGTTCAGCCTGAAGTTCGACGCCGTCCTGCCGGTGTGATCACGTGGTCATCTCGACGCCCTAGTGAGCACAGTGCTGGGACCTGCACAACGTCTGGTCGATCATGCTGGCGAGGTTCCTCGCACCTGGTCGTGTTCCCGTCACCCGAACCGTTCATCCGGGGCTGTCGCACGCTGCACCGCACGACACCACCAAATCAACGCACCACGTCACCAACCAACGCGTGACGCCGTACCGAGCGCGCACCTGTAAAGGTGCCGTGCGTGTCACCGGTCCGCGACGCTCCACAAAGTCACAGTTCAGAGCACTAATATATTGGTTATGCAAAAGACGTTTGCGGACGTCCGCAAACGTGTTTTGCATAAGCCCCTCGATGCAGGGCCAATCAGACCTTGCCGAAGCCCGACTCGACGAGCGCGTTGTACATGGCGTCGGCGATACCCGGCGCGGCCGCGAACGTCGCGTCCTCCCCCAGCTCCGGCGACGACCCCGGCAGCCGCACGACGGCACCGGCCTCGGCAGCGATCAGCCCACCGGCGGCCCAGTCCCACCGCCCCAGCGCGTGCTCCGCGTAGGCGTCGAGCCGACCGGCGGCCACCGAGCAGAGATCCAGTGACGCGGCACCGGCCCGCCGCAGGTCACGCACCCGTGTCGCCATGGCCGCCCACGTGTCGGCTTGCCGCTGACGCCGCTCCGGCCGGTACGCGAACCCGTAACCGAGCAACGACAGCGACAGATCGGTAGCCGTGGACACGCGCAACGGAGAGCCGTCCAGGAAAGCGCCGTACCCGCGGGCCGCCGTCCACACCCGGCCGGTCGCCGGCTCCACGACGGCGCCCGCGACCGACTCACCGTCGAGCTGCGCGGCGATCGACACCGAGTACCAGGGGATGCCGTAGAGGTAGTTGACGGTGCCGTCGATGGGGTCGACGACCCACGTGAGCCCCTCCACGACCGTGCCGCCCTCTTCTTCGCCGAGCACAGGCTCGCCGGGACGCAACTCGGACAGACGCGTCCGGACGAGTTGTTCTGAGGCGCGGTCCGCGGCGGTCACGACGTCCGTCGAGGTGCTTTTCGTGTCGAACGACACCACCGCGGAAGCGCGCATCCGCTGAACAAGAGCACCCGCTTCCCGTCCGATGTCCGTCGCGATGTCTACGAGTGGCCGGGGGTCGAACACGACCGGTTCCCTCCTACGTCACTAGCACGGGACTATCGGACAACGTCAGGCTAATGTCTGCGCACCACGGTTACTGAATCGAAGCCAGCAGGATCGAGTAGGAAGGACCACGGGGATGGGCATCACCCGCGGGTTCGGTGTGGACATCGGCGGCTCCGGAGTCAAGGGCGGCCTGGTCGACCTCGAAGCAGGAACACTGGACGGCGAACGCATGCGGATCCCCACGCCTCAGCCCTCGACGCCGGACGCGGTGGCCGACGTCGTCGCCGAGATCGTCGAGAAGTTCCAGTGGGACGGCCCCGTCGGCGTCACGCTCCCCTGCGTGGTCAAGCACGGTGTGGCTCTGAGCGCGGCGAACGTCGACAAGGGCTGGATCAACTGTGACGCCCAGCAGCTCTTCGCCGAGCGCCTCAAGCGCAAGCCCGAGGACATCGTCGTGATGAACGACGCGGACGCGGCCGGCATCGCCGAGATGTCGTTCGGCGCGGGCGTCGGCAAGAACGGCACCGTGGTGCTGCTGACCTTCGGCACGGGCATCGGCAGCGCGGTGTTCCTCGACGGCAAGCTCGTCCCGAACACCGAGTTCGGCCACCTCCAGGTCGACGGGCACGACGCGGAGAAGCGCGCGGCCGCGTCGGTGAAGGAGGACAAGGGCCTGTCCTGGGAGGAGTGGACGCCGCGGGTCACGCGGTACATCAACGTCCTCGAGGACCTCATCTGGCCCGATCTGATCATCGCCGGCGGTGGCGTCAGCAAGAAGGCGCACAAGTGGTTGCCGCTGCTCGAGGTGCGCACCGAGGTTGTCGCGGCCGCGCTGAAGAACGACGCCGGCATCGTCGGTGCCGCATGGGCCGCCGCACACGGCGTCAGGCCGTAGCCGCCGACACCGAAACGTGTCCGACCCGATCTAGCTGCGAGAACGCAGGTGAGCGCGCCCCGAACGACCTCGGGGCGCAACACCGCGTCACCGACGTCGTTACAATGGAACGCACACCCGCCAAGCAAGATCGGCGGGGAGATCCCCTGAACTCTGGCGACCGAGGTTTCGCGCCCTCTGGTTTGCCTTGAACGACCGTCGCGAAAGGGCGTACGTGGCAGCCGCAGAAACCGCAACCCGACGCTCCAGCTCCGCCGCGAGCGCCGCCAAGACGACCAAGGCGACCGCGGCCGGCGAGGCCGAGGAGAAGCCGAAGCGCAAGACGACCGCTGCGGCAGCGAAGAAGCCCGCCGCCAAGGCCGCCGGCGCGAAGACCCCGCGCAAGACGGCCGGCAAGGCCGATCCTGCCGCGAAGGGCGCGACCAAGAAGGCCGACGGCGACGAGCCGGAGGACATGGAAGGCGCTCCCGGCGCCGAAGACCTGGCCGAGGACGTCGAACTGGTCGACGAGCCCCTGGTGGACGAGCCGGAGGAGGCGGAGGACCCCAAGAACGAGGGTGACTTCGTCTGGGACGAGGAGGAGTCCGAGGCCCTGCGCCAGGCGCGCAAGGACGCGGAGCTCACCGCCTCGGCCGACTCCGTCCGCGCCTACCTCAAGCAGATCGGCAAGGTCGCCCTCCTCAACGCCGAGGAGGAGGTCGAGCTCGCCAAGCGCATCGAGGCGGGTCTCTACGCCGCCGAGCGCGTGCGCCGCGCTGAGGAGGAGGCGGAGAAGCTCACCCCGCAGCTGCGCCGCGACCTGCGCTGGATCGTCCGTGACGGCGAGCGCGCCAAGAACCATCTGCTCGAGGCGAACCTGCGTCTCGTCGTGTCGCTGGCCAAGCGCTACACCGGCCGCGGCATGGCGTTCCTGGACCTGATCCAGGAGGGCAACCTGGGCCTGATCCGCGCCGTCGAGAAGTTCGACTACACCAAGGGCTACAAGTTCTCCACGTACGCCACCTGGTGGATCCGGCAGGCGATCACCCGCGCGATGGCCGACCAGGCCCGCACCATCCGCATCCCGGTGCACATGGTCGAGGTCATCAACAAGCTGGGTCGCATCCAGCGCGAGCTGCTGCAGGACCTGGGCCGCGAGCCCACGCCGGAAGAGCTCGCCAAGGAAATGGACATCACGCCCGAGAAGGTGCTGGAGATCCAGCAGTACGCGCGTGAGCCCATTTCGCTGGACCAGACGATCGGCGACGAGGGCGACAGCCAGCTCGGCGACTTCATCGAGGACTCCGAGGCCGTCGTCGCGGTCGACGCCGTCTCGTTCACGCTGCTGCAGGACCAGCTGCAGTCCGTGCTCGCGACGCTGTCCGAGCGCGAGGCGGGCGTCGTCCGCCTGCGGTTCGGCCTCACCGACGGCCAGCCGCGCACGCTGGACGAGATCGGCCAGGTCTACGGCGTCACGCGTGAGCGCATCCGCCAGATCGAGTCCAAGACGATGTCGAAGCTGCGTCACCCGTCGCGCTCGCAGGTCCTGCGCGACTACCTCGACTAGGTCTCACTGAGGCATACGCAGAGATCCCCGCACCGGTTCGGTGCGGGGATCTTCTTTTTCCGGGAGTTCCCCCGGAACCGGATCGCGCGCTGTGACCAGGCGTGATCGGACGTATGCAGAAAGATGAGTACCCATGTACAGGAAACATGGGCAGGTCAGTGCTCGAAGGGGCTTTCTCACTGCTGGACAAGCTGATGGACGAGGGTGAGCTGGGGCTCACGCAACTCGCCGACCGCTGCGAGATGCCGAAGAAGACGGTGCACCGTCTTCCGGACCAGATGGAGGTCCTCGGCGCGGTCGAGAACGTGCGCGGCCGCTACCGCATCGGTGCGCGGATGTTCCGGCTCGGGCAGTCGTGGGAACCGGTTCCGGGGATCATGCGGGTGGCACGCCAGCCGCTGCGCGCGTTGTCCGCGACCATCAGGACGTCGACGATCCTCGCGGTGCCCCGGCGTGACCGGGTGCTCGTCGCCGCGGCGAGCATCGTGCGCGCGGAGGACGTGGCACGGCTGCGTCCCGGCGCCACGGTTCCGGCGGGCATGGAGTTCGTCAGCGCTCCGGTGCGCACGGCGACCAGCAGCGTCGTCGGCACCGTCTCCGCGGTGCTCGACAGCGGCCGCAGCGCCACCGCTCTGAAGGAGGCGGTGGGGCACGCCGCACGGGCGATCAGCGCGGCCCTCGCGAGCTGATCGGACGGTGCGATCCGGGAGTTTGATCACGGTCCCGCGTCCGAATCGTGGGACGTTCGTGACCTGTTCGCTGCGGGCGGACAAGGGCAACCGATATCACACTCACGGTCGCACGCAACCGACCGAACAGCCCGAATCCACTGCTCCACCAGCGGGTTTTCGGTTGCTCTCCGTGCGTGTCAAGACGGTGAACCGGTGGCAAATGCGAGTGTGAACCTGCTGCAGACGGGTAAATCGCATAGTGACGCGAGTCGCCACGCACACGGGAACACTGACTATCGCCAGAACGTCTGTCAGAGTGGAGCCAGCGAGCACCGCGCACCAGCCAGGGGCGCCGTGGTCGCAGCTTGGTAAGAGGGCACCGAAACACTTCGTATCGGTGCTGGGACGGAGGGAGATCCATCATGACTGCAGCACTCACCCGCCCCGAGTTGACCGCTGCCGACCGCTGCGACCGCTGCGGGGCTGCTGCCCAGGTTCGCGCAATTCTCCCGTCCGGGGGCGAGCTGCTGTTCTGCGGGCACCACTCCCGCGCACACAGCGAAAAGTTGCGCGAACTCGCTGCTGAGATTCAGCAGGGCTGACTTCCACCCCACCTAGCCGCTCGGGGCGGAGATCCTCACTGGATCTCCGCCCCCTTCGCTTTTACAGCGCGTCCAGCACGGGTTCGAAGGCCAGTTCGGCCGCACCGATCAGCTTGGCGTCGCGGCCCAGCGGCGACGTCACGATCTGCGTGCCGCCGACCGCTCGGGACACCAGACTCCGTTGCTGCACAACGGTGCCCACCGAGTCCACGAGCGACGCAGGCAGCGCGGTGTAGAGATCGCCCAGCACGACGAGCTCCGGCCCCAGCACGTTGACGATGTTCGCGAGTCCCAGCGCCAGCCAGTCCGCGAACTCACTGAGCACCGACGGGTCGTCCAACGCCCGCAACGCCGCGACGACGGCACCGCGCGGCGCGTCGTCCGGCAGCCCCAGGGCCCGGCACAGCGCCGGTTCGCCGACCTCGGTCTCCCAGCACCCCTCGCAGCCGCAGTAGCAACGACGACCGCCGGGACGCACGACCATGTGCCCCAGCTCACCGACGTAACCGCCGGCGCCGCGCAACGGCTGCCCCGACAGGATCACTCCGCCGCCGACGCCGACGTCCGCGGAGATGTAGACCATGTCCGAGGACGACTGAGCCGCGCCGCGCACGTGCTCCGCCAGCGCTCCGAGCTCCGCGTCGTTGCCGACCTGGACCGGCAGCTTCAGCACCGCCTCGAGGCGTTTGCCGAGCGCGACCCCGGACCAGTGCAGGTTCGGCGCCTCGTGCACCTGGCCGTCCGAGCGCCGGACGACACCAGGCACCGACACGCCGACCCCGACCGCGGTGACGTCGAGGTCGTCGGCCATGAGGCGCGCCGACTCGACGATGTGCGTGATGACCTCTCCCGGATCACGCGTCCGGTGATGCAGGTTCCAGCTGTCCCGTCCGAGGATCTCCCCGCCGAGGCCGACGAACCCCATCGCCACCTGCTCCACCCGCACGTCGATCGCGATCACGACCGCGGCGTGCGGCTGGGGCAGGACGAGCAACGAGGGGCGGCCGGCACCGCTGCGCTGAGCGGGCACGCGTTCGGCCACCACACCGGCTTCGGCGAGGCCGTCCACCAGGGCCTTGATCGTGCTGCGGTTGAGCCCGAGCTCAGCCGCGAGCGACGCCCTGGTGGACGGTCCGTCGACGTGCAGGCGACGCAGCAGCGCCGTCCTGTTGTGCCTGCGGATCTCGTCTGGACGGGTGCCGGACGTAGGTCCTGTCACCGCGTCATCGAGCCGCGTTGGCCGCCCGGCGGCGGGACAACGCGTCGACGCTCGCGGCGAGCAGGAGGACCAGACCGGTCACGATGAACACGACCGCGGCTGGCTGCCTGAGCAGGCCCATGCCGTTCTGGATGATCGCGAGGACCGCGCCACCGATGACCGCGTCACGCAGCCGGCCCTTGCCGCCGAACAGCGACGTGCCACCGATGACGGCCGCACCGACCGACAGCAGCAGCGTGTTGCCGCCACCGGCGTTCGGGTCGACCGAGCCGACCTTGGACGAGTACACGATCGCGCCGATCGCTGCCGCCGAGGAGGCGATCACGAAGACGCTCATCCGGATCCGCTCGACGTTGATACCGGCGCGCCGCGCGGCTTCCTTGTTGCCACCGACGGCGTAGATGTGCCGGCCGTAGCTCGTGCGGTCGAGCACGAACGTGCCGATCACGAGCAGCACCAGCACCAGCGGCACCACGTACGGGACGCCCTGGATCACCACGAGGTTGCTCTGCGCCCGGTTCAGCGAGAGCGCGTAGGTGATGACCGCCGCCAGCACCGCAAGTGCACCGATCTTGGCCAGCACCAGCGTGGTGGGCTGGGCCACGAGTCCCTTGCGCAGCCGGGAGAAGTGCCGGGTGAGCACGACCGCCGCGTAGCCACCGATGGCGATGACGAACAACGCCCAGGAACCCAGGAAGTCCAGGTTGCCGTTGGCGACGTTGAAGATCGTGTCGTCACGCAGGCCGAGCGTGCCGCCCTGGCCGATGAGCTGCAGCACGACACCGCCCCAGACCAGGAACAGCGCCAGGGTCACGACGAACGACGGGATGCCGACCTTCGCGACCAGGAAGCCGGTGACGCAGCCGATGGCCGCGCCGACGCAGACCGCGAGCAGCATCTCCAGCCAGGCGTTCGCGGGAATGCCGATCGCGGCGATGACCAGCGCGACGGCCGACAGCGCGGCGCCCGCCCAGATCTTCATCAGCACCGCGAGCACGATCGCGAGCACCAGCAGGCCGCAGAACACGTAGAACACCGTGTCGCCCATGCCGCCGAGCAGGTTGCCGTTGTGGATCAGGTGCAGTGCCATGACCGACGCGGTCACACCGGACGCGGTACCGGCCGACAGGTCGATCTCGCCGAGCAGCAGCACGAACACCAGGCCCATCGCGATGATCGTGATGCTGGCGCCCTGCTGGAGCAGGTTGGCGAGGTTGCCGAGGGTGAAGAACGTGTCGGACAACGAACTGAACACGATGAGCAGCACGACGAGCCCGAGCAGCGCGGGCAGCGACCCGAGCTCGCCGCCGCGGACCCTGGCCCAGTAGTCGCGCACCGCTTCGCCGGTGGACTGCGACGTCGTGTCGATGCCGAAGTCGGAGATGGCGCCCTGCGGGGTGTCCTGCGCGGGCGTCTCGGTGGTGTTGGTCATGCTCGCCTCTTCGGAACTCATCAGATCGTCGCCGCCTCGGGGCGGGCGATGCCCAGGTCACCGGAACGGCCCGCGGTGATCAGCTCGACCACCTGGCCGTGCGTGACGTCCTTCGACCCGACCACTGCCGCCATCCGGCCCAGGTACAGGCACGCGATGCGGTCGGCGACCTCGAACACGTCGTTCATGTTGTGGCTGATCAGGACGACCCCGAGGCCCTGCTCCGCAAGCCGGCGGACCAGGTCGAGCACCTGGCGCGTCTGTGCGACGCCGAGTGCCGCGGTGGGCTCGTCGAGCAGCACGACCTTGCTGTTCCACAGCACGGCCTTGGCGATCGCGACGGTCTGGCGCTGACCGCCGGACAGCGACGAGACCTGCGTGCGCACCGACTTGACCGTGCGGACCGACAGCGAGGCCAGCGTCTTGCGCGCCGCCTGCTCCATGTCCGTCTCGTCGAGCAGGCCGGCCTTGGTGCGTTCGCGGCCGAGGAACATGTTCTGGACGATGTCGAGGTTGTCGGCCAGCGCGAGGTCCTGGTAGACGACCTCGATCCCGAGCGCCGCGGCGTCGCGCGGGCCCTTGATGTGCACCGGCTGTCCCTCGAACAGGACCTCACCCGAGTCGGTCGGGTGGATGCCCGCGATGCACTTGACCAGCGTCGACTTGCCCGCGCCGTTGTCGCCGACGAGTGCGGTGACCTCGCCGGGGTTGACGGTGAGGTCGATGTCGTGCAGGACGTGCACGGGACCGAAGCTCTTGTTGATGCCGCGCAGCTCGAGAATCGGCTCGCTCACTGGGGATTCCTCCGTGGTTACCACGCGCCGAGGCGGGGTGCGCAGGTGCCGCACCCCGCCTTGACGCAAGCGGTCCTACTTGATGCCGAGCTCGGTGCAGGCGGCCTGGGTGTCGGCCACGCAGATGTCCGAGGCCTTGACGAAGCCCGCGTCCACGACGGACTTGACCTTGTCCTTGGTGATCAGCTGAGCCGTCAGCAGGACGGACTTGACGTCGCGGTTGCCCTTGTCGTCCTTCACCTTGCCGGTCGCGAGAGCGTCAGCGGCGGCGGTGTCGCCCTTGGCGAGCGCGGCGGCCAGCTTGGCGGCGGCCTCGGCCTCGTCCTTGATCGGCTTGAAGACGGTCATGTACTGGTCACCGCGGAGCACGGCCTGCAGGCCGTCCGGCGTGGCGTCCTGGCCCGTGACCGGAACCTTGCCGTTCAGGCCGACCTTCTTGAGGATCGTGATGACAGCGCCGGCGAGGCCGTCGTTCGCGGCGACAACGCCGTCGACCTTGCCGCCGTTGCTGGTCAGGATCTGCTCGAAGACCTGGCCGCCCTTCTGGTTGTCCCAGTTGTCGATCGGCTGGGACTGGACCAGCTTGAGCTTGCCCGAGTCGTACAGCGGCTTGAGGATGTTCTGCTGGCCCTGGTGGAACAGGGTCGCGTTGTTGTCCGTCGGCGCGCCCTCGATCTCGATGATGTTCGCGCCCTGCGGGGCGTTCTTCATCGCGTCGGCCATGCCCTGGCCCTGCAGCTCGCCGACCTTCACGTTGTCGAACGACACGTAGTAGGACGAGGAGCCGCCGGTGTTCAGGCGGTCGTAGTCGATGACCTGGATGCCCTGCGCCTGCGCCTTCTTGGCGACGGAAGCGCCGACCTCGCTGTTGGGCGTCGCGATGATCAGGACCTTGACACCGGCGTTGATCATGCCGTCGGCCAGGGTGCTGAACTTCTGGACGTCGCCCTGCGCGTTCTGGATGTCCGGGCTGAGGCCTTCCTTCTCCAGCGCTGCCTTGAGCAGCGGCTTGTCGAAGCCCTCCCAACGAGCGGAGGAGGCGGTCTCAGGAAGGATCACGCCGACCTTTGCGCCCCCGCCGCTGCCAGAATTCGTGTTCGTGCTTCCTCCACCGGAGGACGTGTTGGCGCCACACGCCGAGACCGCCAGGGCGAGGCCCGCGGCAACGGCGATGGAAGCGAGGCTCTTGCTGCGCATCCGCCATCCCTTTCACTGCGCTGTGTCACAGAGAATGTTGTGGCGCACAACGTATGCCCGACATATGCGTGACCGGAACCACACTGAACCGATTAAGTCGCAACGATGCGGTAACCGCGGCGAAATTTAGTCACCCAGAGTTGTGAGAGCGTAACCACGGCGCTACTGCATCCAGCAGCGATATATTGGATATCAGTCGTTTTTGTCCAAATCGGGGGCGACGACGGACGCGACCATCCGGCGCACGGCGTCCGCCGACGGCGGCACCTCACGGTCGGCGAAGAGGAGATGCCCGGTGCCGATGAGCATCGGTGCGGCGCCGTCGGGGTCGACGCCACCCACGCGCCCCAGCTCGCGCTCACGCTCCAGGTAGTTCCTGATCATGATCGCGGCGTCGGTCAGCACGGGAACCCCGGCCGGCCAGGTCTCACGCAGGCGCCGGCGCAGGTCGTCCCGGAAGGTCACGAGGGCGACGATCGCGACGGCCACCGAGCCGAAGACGGCGGTGATCGCCTCGGCGAGGTTGTCGACGACGGATCCACTGCCCGCGGCGTTCAGCAGCGCCTCCGCCCGCGCGTCCATCTTGTTCACGCGGTCGAGGACGAACTCCGCGAGGAAGGCGTCGAAGTCGTCGAAGTGCCGGTGCAGCACCCCCTTGGCAACACCCGCCTCGGCCGTCACCGCGCGACTGGTCAACGCACTCGGCCCGCCTTCGGCCAGCAGCCGCTCCGCCGCACCGAACAGCTGTTCTCGCACGTCGCGCAGGTGCACACCGGTGGGCACGCGGAAATCTCCTAGCTGAGTGGGCGCTTGCCCACTATGGTGGGCACATGCCCAACTTAGACGACGAGGCCTACAAGAAGCTCGGTGAACAGCTAGCCGGCTCGTTCGGCGCGGAAGCCGCCCGCTACGACCGCACCCGCCCGCCCTATCCCGCGGAACTGGTCGAACGAATCGTCTCGACGAGCCCAGGACCTCGCGTCGTCGACGTCGGCTGCGGCACCGGCAAGCTGTCCCGCCAGCTGCGCGCGGCGGGCTGCGAGGTGCTCGGCGTGGAACACGACGACCTGATGGCCGGGTTCGCCCGCGAGACGGGCGTGACGGTGGAGGTCTCGAAGTTCGAGACCTGGGACCCCGCGGGCCGCGAGTTCGACGCCGTCGTCGCCGGCCAGTCGTGGCACTGGGTCGACGCCGAGGCGGGAGCACGCCAGGTCGCCAGAGTGCTGCGGCCCGGCGGGATCTTCGTGGCTCTCTGGCACGTGTTCGCCGCCCCGGACCCGATCTCCCAGGCCGTCGCCGACGTCTACGAGAAGGTCGCACCGGAAGCCCCGCTCCGCGTCGCGCACACCCTCGAGAAGGCAGTGGCGTCCTACTCGGCGGGGTGCAAGCGCACCGCCGAGGGATTCATCGCCACCGGCGAGTTCGGCGACCCGACCGAGTGGAGCGTCCAGTGGGACCGCACCTACACGACTGCCGAGTACCTCGACCTGATCCTCACCATGAGCCCGATGGCACTGCTCACCGAGGAGCAGCTCACCAAGCTGCTGGACGGCGTCGGCGCCGCCATCGACGCCTACGGCGGCAACTTCACGTCGACCTACGAAACGCTGGCCGTCGCCGTCACCCGCAACTGATATATCGCATATCACCGCATGCAAAAAACGTTTGCGGACGAAGTCAAAAGACTCATTGCAAAGGAGCCCGCGCGTCCTACCAGGAACGAAGCGTCGCGATCCGTTCCTCGAGCTGCTCGATGCTGGCCATCGCCGTGGGCGGCCCACCGCAGTACTCGCGCAGCTGGTTGTGAATCTTGCCGTGCGGCTTCTTGGTGCGGTGGTGGTGCATCGCGACGAGGGTGTTGAGCTCCTTGCGCAGTGAGGCGAGGCGTTCCTGCACGCTGGCGGGCCTCGCCTCACGCACCACCGCCTCGACCTTGGGACGCTTGGCGGCGGAAGCGAGCTGCTCCTCCTGACGCTGCAGCAGCAGCGTGCGCACCTGGTCGGGCTCCAGGAGTCCCGGCAGACCCAGGTAGTCCTGCTCCTCCTCGGAGCCCGCGAGGGTCGGCGTGCCGAACGAGGCACCGTCGAAGATCACCTGGTCGAGCTCGGCCGTGGTGCCGAGCGCGGTGAAGGCGCGTTCGTCCTCGCCCGGCTCGTCCTTGGTCTGGTTCGCGGCGGCCAGCAGCTCGTCGTCCCAGCCGTCCTTCTCGCGGTGCGGCTTGCCCAGGACGTGGTCGCGCTCGGCCTCCAGCTCGGACGCGAGCTGCAACAGCACCGGCACCGACGGCAGGAACACAGAGGCGGTCTCGCCGGGCTTGCGGGCACGCACGAAGCGGCCGATGGCCTGGGCGAAGAACAGCGGGGTCGACGACGACGTCGCGTACACGCCGACCGCGAGGCGCGGCACGTCGACGCCCTCGGACACCATCCGGACGGCGATCATCCAGCGTTCGTTCGTCGCGGCGAACTCGGCGATCTTGCCCGACGCCTTCGGATCGTCCGAGAGGACGACGGTGGCGGTCTGCCCTGTCACGCGGTACAGAACCTGCGCGTAGGCCTTGGCGGTCTCCTGGTCGGTCGCGATCACCAGGCCACCGGCGTCCGGCAGGCCGTTCTCACGCTTCTGGGTGAGTCGCTGGTCGGCGGCGCGCAGGACGGACGCCATCCAGTCGCCGGCCGGGTCGAGCGCCGTGCGCCACGCCCGTGCGGTCTGCTCCTGCGTCAGCGGCTCGCCGAGCCGTGCGGTGAACTCCTCGCCCGCGCTGGTCCGCCATGACGCCTCGCCCGAGTACGCCAGGAACAGCACGGGCCGGACGACGCCGTCGCGCAACGCGTCGGAGTACCCGTACGTGTGATCGGCCTTGGACGTCTTGAAGCCGCCGGCGCCCTCCTCGTAGGTGACGAACGGGATCGGCGAGTCGTCAGAGCGGAACGGTGTACCGGTGAGGCACAGCCGGCGGACCGCGGGCGTGAACGCCTCGCGGATCGCCTCACCCCACGACTTGGCGTCACCACCGTGGTGGACCTCGTCGAGCAGCACGAGGGTCTTGCGGTTCTCCGTGCGCACCCGGTGCAACGTCGGATGGGCGGCCACCTGCGCGTACGTCACGGCCACGCCGTGGTAGTCGCGGGAGGTCATCGCGTTGGTGTTGCGGAAGTTCGAGTCGATGTGGATGCCCTGCTCGGCAGCGGCCTTCGCCCACTGGTGCTTGAGGTGCTCGGTGGGCGTGACGATCGTGACGGCCTCGATCGTCCGGTCGGCCAGCAGCTCGGCGGCGACGCGCAGTCCGAAGGTCGTCTTACCCGCGCCAGGTGTAGCGACGGCGAGGAAGTCCTGCGGCTTGGCGGCGAGGTACTTGGTCAGCGCGCGGCGCTGCCATGCCCGCAGCGGTCGCATTGCTGCTGTCGCTGTCACAGACGTGTTTCTCCTCATTTGTGCAGGTCAGACATGGCAGTGCCCTCAGGCAGACCGTTGCCGAGGGCACCGTGACTCTACCTGTTCACGGCGTCGATGCCGCGAAACGTGGCGGCATGCACCATGCTTGTCTCTGCGATGGGTTCGCCTACCGACAACGACGCACGCAGGTCCGGCCGCAAGGGGCCGCTGCGTCTACTCGCGCGCACGCTGTCGAAGGCGTGGCAGGGCAACATCTTCTCAGAAGCCGCCGAGGCGGCGTTCTGGCAGACGCTGTCGTTCCCGCCACTGCTGCTCGGTGTGCTGGGCGCGATGGGCTATCTCGGCGACTGGTTCGGCAACGAGGTGGTCTCCGCCGTCCAGGACAAGATCATCGGGTTCACCCGCACGATCTTCAGCGCGGACGTCGTCAACGACGTGATCCAGCCCACGGTCGCGGAGATCCTCAGCACCGGCAAGGGCGAGATCGTCTCCATCGGCTTCCTGATCTCACTGTGGGCGGGCTCGTCGGCCATGTCGTCGTTCGTCGACGCGATCACGGTCGCGCACGGCCAGTACGGCGTCCGCAACGAGCTGTGGCAGCGCATCTTCGCCCTGCTGCTCTACCTGGTGTCCCTGGTGGCGCTGGTGGTCGGCCTGCCGGTACTGGCGCTGGGCCCGGACATCCTGCCGCAGTTCTTCCCCCAGTCCTGGCGGCCCTACATCGAGACGTGGGTGGGCCGCTTCTACTACCCCGGCGTCGCCCTGCTGCTCGTGCTGTCGCTGTCGATGCTCTACAAGCTCGCTCTGCCGCGAAAGCTCCCGTGGCACCGCGTCCTGCCGGGCGCGGTCCTCGCCATGGCCGTGTTCATCCTGTCGTCCATCGGCCTGCGCCTGTACATCCAGTGGATCACCACGACCGGCTACACCTACGGCGCCCTCGCGACCCCGATCGCGTTCCTGCTCTTCGTGTTCTTCATCGGCCTGGCGATCACCATCGGCGCGTACTTCAACAGCGCCATCCAGGACATGTGGCCCGCGCGCATGACCCGGCGCCAGCGCCGCCGCTGGCGCCGCCTGGAGATGGAGCGCGCCGCCTCCCGCATCCGCGAGGAGAACGCGAAGCCCAAGCAGGAGTCCAACAACGACAGCTACTCGGCGCCTTCCCCGGCTGACACGCAGCTGACCGCCCCACTGCAGATCCAGGAGCAGCGCTCGCACTCCGAGGAAGAAAAACAGCGGGGATAGCAGAACAGCCGTGTTCGGTGCCTCGACGACTCGAGGCACCGAACACGGCTGTCAGCAGGTTCTGCGGGCTACTCGCCGCCGGCGGGCAGGTTGTCGTAGATCTTCTTGCACTCCGGGCACACCGGCGAACCGGGCTTCGGCGACCGCGTCACCGGGAAGACCTCGCCGCACAAGGCGACCACATGCGTTCCCATCACGGCGCTTTCGGCGATCTTCGCCTTGCGCACGTAATGGAACATCTTCGGGGTGTCGTCCCCGGTGTGGTCGGTGCCTTCCGGCCGTACGTCGACCTCGGGGAGAGTCTGGGTGCTCACGCGCCCAGGGTACCTGGGATGATGTCCCCTCGTGACCACGCTGCAGATCGCCGAAGAAGTAGCCGCCGCACTGGCCGAGAACCGGCCCGTCGTCGCTCTTGAGAGCACCCTCCTGTCCCACGGCCTGCCCGCGCCGCGCAACCTGGCCGTCGCCGCGCGCCTGGAGAAGGTCGTCCGGGAGGTCGGCGCGGTCCCCGCCACGATCGCCGTGCTCGACGGCGTGCCCCGCATCGGCCTCACCTCCGCCGAGCTGGACCGCGTGTGTTCCGATGACATGCTCAAACTGTCGTTGCGCGACCTCGGCGCCGCCTACGCCCTGGGCCGCAGCGGCGCTACGACCGTCGCCTCCACCACCGCTCTGGCTCACCAGGCCGGCATCCGCGTCTTCGCGACCGGCGGCCTCGGCGGCGTGCACCGGGGCGCGCGCGAGACGTGGGACGTGTCCGCCGACCTCGACGTGGTCGCCACCACGCCGGTGCTGATCGTCTGCTCCGGCGTGAAGTCGATCCTGGACATGGGAGCGACCCTCGAGGTCCTGGAGACCCGCTCGGTGCCGGTCGTCGGCTACCAGACCTCGCGCTTCCCCGCCTTCTACCGCCGCGAGTCGGAGTTCTCCGTGCCGTGGAGCGTCGACAACGCCTCCCAGGCTGCCGCTGTGTTCGCCGCGGGCGAGCGCGGCATGCTCCTGGTGAACCCGATCCCGGCCGCCTTCGAGATGGACTCCGCCCTGCACGACCGCCTGCTGGCCGAGGGCCTGCAGAAGCTCGTCGACCAGGACGTGCGCGGCAAGGACGTCAGCCCCGTCCTCCTGGAGCACTTCCACACCGCGAGCGCCGGCGTGAGCCTCGACGCCAACGAGGAGCTCGTCGTCAACAACGCGTCCGTGGCCGCGGCCGTCGCGGTGGAGCTCTTCCAGTGAGGCCAGTCGTGGTGGTGGGCGATGCCGGCTTGGACGTCGTCGCCCGCCACGCCGGCCCCATCGCCCACGGCGGCGATGTCCGCGCCAAGGTGACCATCGAGCCGGGCGGCGCCGGCGCCAACACCGCCGTCTGGCTCGCCGCGTGCGGCGCCTCTCCGATCCTCGTGGCCCGCGTGGGTCGCGACTCGGCCGGCCGCCAGATCCACGCCGAACTCACCTCCGCGGGCGTCCAATGCGCCTTCGCGGTCGATCAGGACCTCGCGACCTGCTGCGTGGTCGTCCTCGTCGACGAGGACGGCCAGCGCTCGATGCTCCCCGACCGGGGCGCCAACGCCCGCTTCTCCCCCGCCGACCTCGACCCGGGCCTGCTCGCCGCCCCCAACGGCCACCTGCACCTGTCCGGCTACGTGCTGCTAGACGCCAGCTCACGCCCCGCAGGCCTGGCAGCGCTGGAAACCGCGCGCAACGCCGGTTGGACCACGTCGGTCGACCCCCAAGCCGCAGTGCTGATCCACTCGGCCGAGGCGTTCCTGGAAGACGTCCGCGGAGTCGACATCCTCATGCCGAACGCCGACGAACTGATGGCGTTGACCGGATCCACCGACCCCACCACCGCCAAGAACCTGCTGACCCACGTCGGCGCCGTCGTGGTGACCACGGGCCCGGACGGCGCGTCGTGGATCGACGCCGACGAGATCATCTCGGTCCCCGCTGAAACCACCGAGTGCGTCGATTCGACCGGCGCCGGTGACGCCTTCGACGCCGGCTTCCTGGCGGCCTGGCTGGGCGGCTCCTCAAAACGCGAGGCCCTCCTCGGCGGCGTCCGCGCGGGCTCTCGCGCGGTCAGCGTCGTAGGTGCCCAGCCACCCCGCTGAACCGCGGCCGTGCGGTTCCGGTCCACGCCCCGCCCGGCACCGCACCCACCACCGAAGCCGCCCCGCCACCACGGCAGCCAAGGGGTTCGAGCCCCCTCCGGGATGCAAAAAACGTTTGCGGACGACGTCAAAAGACTCGTTGCAAAGGTGGCACGCGTGCTGGCCTTAGCAATGACTCTTTTGACGTCGTCCGCAAAAGAGTCATTGCTAAGGGACGGGCGGCCGACGACCACTGATATATCGCGGGTTCGGCGGCGAACCGGCTGTACTAGCCGTCGATGATCGTGGTGCTCTTGGGCGCGATGGCGCGGCGCTCAGCCTCGTACCGGTTGGCCTTCTCGGCCTTGCGCGGCGGGCGGTCGTTGGCGATCAGCACGGCCATCCACGGCAGCGGCACGGACAGCACGATGAAGAACAGGGCGAGCCACCAGGTCTGCGCGAACAGTGCCGCGAGGATGAGGCACGGGAAGCGCAGGCTCATCATGATCGCGTACTTGCGACGCCGGGCAGCGTGCTGTTCCTCGTAGGACGGGGCCGCCTCGGTGATCAACACCGGGGTGTCGTTCCGGTCGGGACTGCTCACGACACCACCCTCTTAATCCTTCTGGCTACGCCTGCCATCGTCCCACGTCCGAGTGACGGCCGGATACCTGGTCGGCGGTTAACATCCGCGAGTGGTCGCCCTTGATCGCCTCGTGGACGTGCTCGGCAGTCTGGGCACGCATCTGGCGTGCGCGCCGAGGGGCCGAGACGTCGAACTCCGTGGGGTTGCCCTGCATGATCCGGCGGAAAACACGCCGGCCGCCGCGGGTGACGTTCTGCTCGGGCTGGGCACGCCGTCGGTGGCCGCGGCGGCACGGCTCGTGTCCTCGACCGCGGCGTCGGCGGTCGTGTTGCACGGCAAGCCGCCGCTCGACGAGCGTGTTGTCGCCGCCGCCAAGAAGTCCGGCGCGGCCGTGCTGCTCGTGGATCCGTCTGTGCCGTGGAGCCAGCTCGCGAACGTCACGCAGACGCTGGTCAACGGTGGCACGCGCACAGGTGACCTGTTCGGGCTGGCGGACGTCATCGCGGGTGTGGTCGGCGGGCCGGTGACGATCGAGGACCAGCAGTCCCGCGTCCTCGCGTACTCCTACCGTCAGGAGGACGTCGACCCGGTCCGCGTCCAGACGATCCTCGGCCGTCGCGTTCCGGAGGAGGCCCGGCGCGCGCTCGACGAGTTCGGCGTGTTCTCGCACCTCGCTTCGTCCGACGAACCGATCTTCGTGCCCAAGCTGACACCGCAGCTGGGTAACCGGCTCGTCGCCGCTGTGCGCGCCGGCCGTGAGCTGCTCGGCTCGGTCTGGGTCGAGGTGACAGGTCCGGTTGATGCCGCGCGGTCGGCTGCGTTGGTCGACGGCGCGCGCACGGCGGCGTTGCACCTGCTGCGGTCGCGGGCGTCGACGGACCTGGAACGTCAGGCCGAGGCCGACCTGGTGATCCGGCTGCTCGAACACCCGGAGTCCGCCGACGTCGCGCGGCTCGGGTTGCCCTCGGCCGATCTGCGGGTGATCGCGGTGCAGGCCCACGCGGGCGAGGGCGAGCACGGGGCGGCGGTGCTCGCGTTCCAGCGGGCCACCGCGGGGTTCGGCTGGTCGCGGCCTGGGCGCAGCGCGTTGTTCGGAAATGTTCTGTACACGGTCATCCCCGCCGCCGATGACGCCGTCGACTGGGTGCGGTCGCTGGTCCGCGAACTGCCTGCCGAGGCCACGGTGCTGGCGGGGATCGGCGGGCCGGCCGAGGCCACGCAGCTGCCCACGTCGCGGCAGGAAGCCGATGAGTGCCTCGCGCTTTCCACCGGTGCGCCGGTTGTGTACGACGACGCCTGGGCTCAGGTTCTGCTGCACCGGCTCGCCGCCGTCGCCGAGGCGGGACGGCTCCCGACGCGCGGCCCGATATCCAATATATTGCGGTACGACGCTGAATACGGGACGCAGTACGCGGCGACGTTGAAGGCGTGGCTGGCGGCGCAGGGCGATGTGCGGGCGGCGGCGCGGGAGCTCAAGGTGCACCCGAACACGTTGCGGTACCGGATGCAGAAGATGGCCGAAGTGACGCCGCTCCCCCTCGACGATCCCGATCAACGACTCGCGATGGCCATCGCGCTCTCCATCACGCGCACGTGAAAACATGTGCTCTCGTGCACCCCGATCTCTCCGTTGACCTGTGCGCCCGCCTGCGCGAGGCCTTCCAGAACGCCGGCTACACCGCGGACGGCGTCGTCGACGCCCTCGGCCCCCAGGCTCACGCCGCGCTCGGCAGGGGCGAGCCGGAACCCGCCCGCCGCGCCAGCAGGGACGCCGGGACGCTCGGCACGCTGATCCGCCTGTTCCTGCTGGGCGACCAGGAGCCGGAGCAGGAGGTCCGCAGGGCGCTCGGCGGGGTCGACATCGACGACGCCGTCACCAACGAGATCCTCACGAAAGACCTCAGGGCCGGGCTCGACGTGCGCCCGTACGAGGACAACTGGTGGGTCATCGCCGACCTCGACTCCGACCTGCGCGGCGGAGCGGTCCCCGAGGACCACGTCCTCGGCGTCGGCCACGCCTCCATCAGCCTCGCCCGCGCCACCAAGCGCACCCCGGTCGGCACGCTCCTCGACCTCGGCACCGGATGCGGCGTCCAGGCACTGCACGCCAGCACGCACGCCGAACGCATCACCGCCACCGACCTGTCCGAGCGCGCGCTGAGGCTCGCGCAGGGCACGTTCCGCATCAACGGCCTCGACGTCGAGACGCTGCAGGGCGAGTGGTTCGGCCCGGTCCGCAACCGCCGGTTCGACCAGGTCGTGTGCAATCCGCCCTTCGTCGTCGGCCCTCCGCGCGTCGACTACGTCTACCGCGACTCCGGACTCGGCGGCGACGACGCGTCGGCGCTGGTCATCCGCCAGCTGCCCGCCTTCCTCAACGAGGGCGGCGTCGGCCAGCTGCTCGCGTCTTGGCTGCACCGCAAGGGCGAGGACTGGGCCGAGCGCGTCTCCGGCTGGCTGCCGCGCGGTGGCATCGACGCGTGGTTCGTGCAGCGCGACATCGCCGAGCCCGCCCTGTACGTCGGCACGTGGCTCAAGGACGCGGGCGTCGACCCGCGCAGCCCCGAAGGCCGGCAGAAGGCCGCAGCGTGGCTCGACTGGTTCGAGGAGAACCAGGTCGAGGGCGTCGGCTTCGGGTACGTGACGCTGCGGCGCACCGACGAGATGCACTCCCAGGTCGTGTGTGAGGACCTGCGCCACGCCTACGACGACCCGCTGGGTCCGGAGGCGGCGCGGTGGCTCGACAACGTCGCGTGGCTGCGTGCGAACCCCGACCTGCTCGGTCAGCGTTTCCGGGTCGCCGACACCGTGCTGCTCGAAGAGGTGTCCGAGCCGAGCGAGGACGGCTGGCGCAAGGTCGTCGCCCGGCTGCACCGAACCGACGGGCCTGGCTGGCAGCACGAGGTCGACGAGGCGACCGCCAAGCTCGTGGCCGGCTGCACGGGTGCGCTGCCGCTGGAAGACCTGCTCTCGCTGCTCGAGTTCGCTTACGGAGAAATCGATGCAGAAGCGGCCTTGCCGATCGTTCGTGATCTCATCCGGCACGGAATGTTGATTCCCGCGTGAAAGCGGTTGTGGCGCGCGTCACAGAAGCGAGCGTCGAAGTCGAAGGCAAGATCGTCGGCGCGATCGACGAACCCGGATTGCTGGTGCTGCTCGGCGTCCATCACGAGGACACGGCCGAGCACGCCCGCAAAATGGCGCAGAAGCTGCACGGTCTGCGCATCCTCGATGATGAGCAGTCATGCGAGTCGACCGGCGCTCCGTTGCTGGTCGTCAGCCAGTTCACGCTCTACGGGGACACGCGGAAGGGCCGCCGTCCGTCCTGGACGGCGGCCGCGCGGCCCGAGCACGCGGAACCCTTGGTGAACGCCGTCGTACAGGAACTCCGCCAAAAGGGCGCGCGGGTCGAAACAGGACGATTCAGGGCCGAGATGAAGGTGCGGAGCGTGAACGACGGCCCGTTCACCGTGCTCGTCGACGTCTGAGTAAAGGGTTCTCAGCCAATCCTCAGATTAGTCGCGCAACCGCTGTGACAGCGGTGACGTCTTCAGGTCAGGAAGTCGGGAACGAATTCGGAATCGTCTTCGTTACCCAGGTATCAGCCAGCTAGCGATGGGATCCCGAGCGGGCCCGCCGCAACCGGCAACCAGGGCGCAGCGCCGCGCCGCCTTGACCGCCACGCGCGACTGTCCTGACCGGCAGCAGCGTCGCCCGCAGCAGGGGGAGGGAGATCCATGACCGTCACGAGGATCTCCGACCGTGAAGTCGGAGAGAACACGCCCGTCGTCGACCACGACCTCGACGCCCAGGGTCCAGCAGCCGACCTGGTTCGAGTCTACCTGAACGGAATCGGCAAGACCGCGCTCCTCACGGCAGAGGAGGAGGTGGAGCTCGCCAAGCGCATCGAGGCCGGTGTGTTCGCGCAGCACGTCATGGAGACGGCCAAGCGCCTCACGCCCACCCGCCGCGAAGAGCTGGGAGAGCTCGTCCGCGACGGCCGCCGGGCCAAGGACCACCTGCTCAAGGCCAACCTGCGCCTAGTCGTGTCGCTCGCCAAGCGCTACACGGGCCGCGGCATGCCGCTGCTGGACCTGATCCAGGAGGGCAACCTGGGCCTGATCCGCGCGGTCGAGAAGTTCGACTACACCAAGGGCTTCAAGTTCTCGACCTACGCGACGTGGTGGATCCGCCAGGCCATCACCCGCGGTATGGCCGACCAGGGCCGCACCATTCGCCTCCCCGTCCACCTCGTCGAGCAGGTGAACAAGCTCGCGCGGATCAAGCGCGACCTGCACCAGACGCTCGGCCGCGAGGCGACGCACGAGGAGCTCGCGAAGGAGTCGGGCCTGTCCGTCGACAAGGTCGCCGACCTGCTCGACCACGCTCGTGACCCGGTATCGCTGGACATGCCGGTCGGCACGGAGGAGGACGCTCCCCTCGGTGACTTCATCGAGGACTCGGACGCGACCGACGCCGAGAGCGCCGTCATCTCCGGCCTGCTGCAGGACGACCTGCGCCGCGTGCTGGCGACCCTCGAACCGCGCGAGCAGGCCGTGATCCGGCTGCGCTACGGCCTCGAGGACGGTCAGCCCCGCACGCTGGACCAGATCGGCAAGCGGTTCGGGTTGTCGCGGGAGCGGGTGCGGCAGATCGAGCGCGAGGTCATGTCGAAGCTGCGCCAGGGTGAGCGCGCCGCGAAGCTGCGCGCGTACGCCTCGTAGTCACGGTCGGATCTCACCCGTCCGGCAGTATTGACTTGTGACTCAACTCACGGCACGGTCGGGCGTTACCAAGCCAAGCGACGCCCGTCGAAAGTCGGAAGTCGCACACGAAGGAAGGTCGGGGCAGCCGGGGGCTGCCCCGGCCTTCCGTCTTTCGGCAGCCCTGCTCGCAGAACGCGCTCGCCGGAGCGCCGGAAGGTGTGTCTTCCGGGGGACGACCCCCAGACCCCGAGGCTCCGTGCTTTTGACCACGGTGGTCGGGGATCACATCAGCACGTCCCTTTGATGGCGGTACGGTTTTCTGATCCGAACTGCACACCGTTGGAGCTGTGTACCCCGTGCCCACCACTTTCGAGTACACCGACGTCCTGCCGCTCGCGAAGGACACCGAGACCGAGTACCGCCTCGTCACCTCCGACGGGGTGAAGCTCGTCGAGGCCGGTGACCGCAAGTTCCTCGAGATCGCCCCCGAGACGCTGACGCTCCTCGCGAAGGAAGCGATCCGCGACATCCAGCACCTGCTGCGCCCGTCGCACCTCGCCCAGCTGCGCAAGATCATCGACGACCCCGAGGCGTCGGGCAACGACCGCTTCGTCGCGATGGACCTGCTGCGCAACGCGGCCATCTCGTCGGGCGGTGTGCTGCCGATGTGCCAGGACACCGGCACGGCGATCATCATGGGCAAGCGCTCCGAGACCGTCCTGACCGGCGGCGACGACGAGCAGGCGCTGGCCCGCGGCGTCTTCGAGGCCTACCAGGAACTCAACCTGCGCTACTCGCAGATGGCTCCGCTGACGTTCTGGGACGAGAAGAACACCGGCACGAACCTGCCCGCGCAGATCGAGGTCTTCCACAAGCCCGGCCAGGAGCCCGTGTACGAGTTCCTGTTCATGGCCAAGGGCGGCGGCAGCGCGAACAAGACGTTCCTCTACCAGGAGACCAAGGCGGTTCTGAACCCGAAGCGCCTCGCGTCGTTCCTCGACGAGAAGCTGCGTTCGCTCGGAACCGCCGCGTGCCCGCCGTACCACCTCGCAGTCGTCGTCGGTGGCCTCTCCGCCGAGCAGAACCTCAAGGTCGCGAAGCTCGCCTCGGCCCGCTACCTCGACAACCTGCCGACCGAGGGCTCGCCGTCGGGCCACGCGTTCCGCGACCGGGACCTCGAGCAGCAGGTCCTGGAGCTGACCCGCAACTTCGGCATCGGCGCCCAGTTCGGCGGCAAGTACTTCTGCCACGACGTGCGCGTCATCCGACTGCCCCGCCACGGCGCGTCCCTCCCGGTCGGCGTCGCGGTCTCGTGCTCGGCGGACCGCCAGGCCAAGGCCCGCATCACGCCGGAGGGCGTGTTCCTCGAGCAGCTGGAGCGCGACCCGGCCCAGTTCCTTCCCGAGGTGGAGGGCGAGGACCTGTCCGACGAGGTCGTCCGCATCGACCTGACCCGGCCGATGTCGGAGATCCGCGAGGTCCTCACGAAGCTCCCGGTGAAGACTCGCGTCTCACTTACCGGCCCGCTGGTCGTGGCACGCGACATCGCGCACGCCAAGATCAAGGAACGCCTCGACGCCGGCGAGGAGATGCCGCAGTACCTCAAGGACCACCCGGTCTACTACGCCGGCCCGGCCAAGACGCCCGAGGGCTACGCGTCCGGTTCGTTCGGCCCGACCACGGCCGGCCGCATGGACTCCTACGTCGAGCAGTTCCAGGCCGCCGGCGGCTCACTGGTGATGCTCGCGAAGGGCAACCGGTCCAAGCAGGTCACCAGCGCGTGCAACACGCACGGCGGCTTCTACCTGGGCTCGATCGGCGGCCCGGCGGCGCGCCTTGCCCAGGACTGCATCCGCAAGGTCGAGGTCCTCGAGTACCCCGAGCTCGGCATGGAAGCGGTGTGGAAGATCGAGGTCGAGGACTTCCCGGCCTTCGTCGTCGTCGACGACAAGGGCAACGACTTCTTCGCCGAGACGTCCGCGCCAACCCTGCAGATCAGCTTCCGCCGCTAGCTGGAGAGACTTCCCGGCCGGCCCGCGCGGCCGGCCGGGAAACTCTGACGACGGTCCCGCACGCGCGCCGCTACGGTCGGCCGCGTGCAGAAGCTCACCTGGCGGCCGCTGACCAGCGAGGACGCCCAGTCGTCCGCCGACCTCCTCAACGTCATCGAAACCGTTGACAAGATCGGCGAGAACTACACGGCGGAAGACACCCTCACCGAACTGATCGATCCCTACGCGGATCTGGAGCGCGCGAGTCTCGCCGCGTTCGACGGGGACGTGATGGTCGGCTTCATGAAGGTCCGCCACAAGCCGTCCGCGTACGAGGTCCACCGGGTCTTCCTGGACGGCGGGGTTCATCCCGGCTACCGGCGCCGCGGTGTCGGCACGGCGCTCGTGGAGGCCGGGATCAAGGCGGCGAAGGTCGTGCACGAGCTGCATCACCCGGCATCGAAGCTCGTCGTCGACGTCCTCAAGGCCGAGCACATCGCCGGTGTGCCCGAAGTCCTCCGCTCTCAAGGCTTCGCACCGGTCCGCCACTACGAGCGCATGGAGCACCCGCTCAGCGACCTGCAACCCGTCGCGATCCCCGACGGGCTGCTGATCGAGCCGTGGTCACCCGACGACGACGATGACTTCCGGCTGGCCCGCAACGCCTCGTACCAGGACTACTGGGGTGCGGCGCCGATGCCCGCCGACCACTGGCAGAACAAGATCACCAACCAGACGTTCCGGCCAGAGGTCAGCTTCCTGGTCCGCGACGCGGCGAACGGCGCTCCCGCGGGCGTCCTGGTCACCGTGCACTGGGAGGCCGACACCGCGGCCACGGGCATCCGCAACGCCCACTTCATGGTCATCGGAACGGTCCCGGAGTACCGGAAGCGGGGTGTCGCGAGCGCGTTGCTCGGGCACGCGCTGCAGGCCGCCGCCGAGCAGGGCTACGACGACGCCAGCCTGAGCGTGGAGAGCGCCGGCCGGACACCGTCGATCTTCGCGAAGGCCGGCTTCACACCGAAGATGCGGTACGTGCGCTGGGCACTCAACGTCTGACGGCCCAGTCGAGGGCAGCGGCGGCGTGGTTCAGCACTGAGATGTGCCCGTCGTCCGGCGTCAGCCGGAGTTCGGCGCCGGGGATCCGGGACGCGAGCCAGCGGCTGTGCGAGGCGGGAACGATGCCGTCGCGTTCCCCGTGCAGCAGCAGGACCGGCACCCGGATCGACGCCGGGTCGAAGCCCCACGGCGTGACGTAGGCGAGGTCGTCGTCGATCAACGGTCCGGGGCCGTCCTCCAGCGCGGGCCCGACGACCTTGCCGAACCACGACCACGGGCCGTCCAGCGCCGCGAGGTCCGCGGGTGTGAACTCCGGGTCGTAGGGAACGCCCGAAGCCTCGTGCGCTTCCTTCGCCGCACGGCCCGCGGCAGCCGCCCGCAGGGACGCCTCGCCCGAGGCGATCATCCCGGCGAACCAGTCGAGGCCCTCCGCGTCGAACGGCGCCAGGGAGGCACCGGCGACCACGGCGGTCACGCGGTCCGGCAACAAGGCGGCGCACGCGAGGGCGTGTGGTGCGCCGCCTGAGTGGCCGAAGACCGCGAACTTCTCGATACCGAGCGCGTGGGCGATATGCGATATATCAGCCGCCGCCGACGCCACCGTTCTGCCTGGCACCGCTGTCGACCGTCGACCGTAGCCAGGACGGTCGTAGGACACCCAGCGCACGCCTGGACGGTACAACGGCTCCGGAGGCAGTCCCAGATTCGGCGTGCCGTGATGCCAGAACACCGGCACGCCGTCGCCGAAGTCGTACACGTGGAGCCGCCGCTCCCCCAGTTGAAGATCCATATATCAGTGTCTCGTCCTCATCCGGTCTCCTCGCGTGCTTCCAGCACCAGACGCCGGTCACCGAGCGGCGCGTCGAGCCGGACGGTCAGCGGCACCTGGCGGATCTCCTGGGTGCACACCGTCCCCGGAGGCTGCTTGGTGATCGTGACCAGCGTGATCTGCACGAGGTCGGCGGACTGGCCGGACACCTCGGCACGCGCCTCCTTGCAGCCGCCGCCCACACCGAAGACTTCGATGTCACGGCCGTCGCCGAAGACGTAGGCCTCGTCCCGGTAGGTGTCTGACAACGATGTCGTGTCGACCTTCTCCTTGGGCACCGGCGTGACGTTGGGCGGGACGACCGGCTTCTCCTCCGAGATCGAGACCGGAGGCTGGGCCGGGGCCGTCGGGTTCACGCCGGAGGAACCGGGCGTCGACGGCGTGGACGTGCCCGACGTGGGCGCGCCGCTGGACGAGCCGGATCCGGGCGCGCCGGACTGCGTGCCGGACGAGCAGCCGGCCAGCACGGCGGCGAGAGCAACGGCAGCGACGACGTGTCTCATGCGCACCATCCTTGCAAACCGGGCCAAGGGGCCAGGTGAGGAAGAGAGATGCCCGGCCGGCGGGGCAGAAGCCGACCGGGCACTGTGGGGAGGAGGTCTACTTCTGTTCCTGCCGCGACGTCAACGCGACCGTGCGCTCACCGAGTGGCTCCGCGAGCTGCACCGTCAGCGGAGGGAAGCGGATGTCCATGGTGCACGCCTGCTTGGTCAGCGGAAGCGTCTCGACGAGCTCGATCTTCACCACGGAAGCCGACTGCTCCAGCACGGACGCGCTGGCCTTCCCGCAGCCGCCCTCCTGGCCGATGACACCGACGGTCTTCCCATCGCCCTGTGTCCACACAGTGCGCGGATACTCCGAGGGCAAAGCGTTGGTGTCCAGCTTTGTCACCGGTTTGCCGTCCGGCGGAATCTCTCCGGGCGCGATGCCCGGCGGCACCTCGGAGGACGAGGTGGCGGTCGGCAACGTCGGACCGCCACCTGCCCCAGTGCCCGCGTTCTGCGCACTGCCGCAAGCGGAAACCACCAGCAGCAGGACGCCAGTGCCAACTACGGTTCCAATGTGCCTCATGGTCAGAGGACGGAACCGCGCTCACAACGGGTTGCAGTGAGTTCGCTTCACAGTTACCGGGATACGGCGGCAACCGCCTCACGCAGCGCTTCCAGGCGAGCCGCCGAGGCCAGGCCACCGTGGTAGAGGTGGAACTCCTCCACCCCTGCATCCAGGTAAGCGAGCCACTCCTTCGACAACGCGGCACCGTCCGCGGGCTTCGGTGGAAGTCCCAGCACGTACGCGGCGATCCGCGTGTCCGGAGCAACGGCGCGCAGAGCCTCGATGCCCGGCACCGCGGCCTCGGGACCGGGCCAGCACATCGTCGTGAGCACGTCGACGTCCGCACCCACACCACGGGCGACGGTCGCGAACGGCCCGGTACCCCAAGGGTCCGCCGTCACGTGCATACCGACCCGGACCGAAGGCGCGGCAGCACGGATCTCCCCGACCAGCTTCTGCCGCAACGATCGCACCACCCCGGTGCGCACGGCCTGAACGTCCTCCGCGAGCGCACCCAGCGCGTCCTCCACGCTGGGAGCGCCGCGATCAACCCCGGTCCGAACCGCTTCACGCAGGGCATCCGGGTCGGCGTACAGGGCGGTGCACGCAGAGCAGAAGCACAGCGACAACAGCTTCTGCTGCACCGGATTCCAGTCCGTGCCGTCGGTCTTCTCGTGGTGACCGCCGTGGAAGAACCCCAGCGGCCCGCAGGCCTCCAGGATGATCCCGTCCGGAGCACCGAGTTCCAGCACCTCGGAGACCAGCACCGACGTGTACTCGACGACGTCGGGCTGCGCGGTGCACAACGCGTACGGGTAGCGATCGCCGAACGCGTTCACCACCGTCACGTCCGGGTGCAGGTCGCCCAGGCGCGAGTTGTGCGTCAGCACGGTCCACGCGTACACCGGAAGCCCGGCCGCGCGAACCAGGGCGGCCGCCTCGCCGAACGAGTCCGAACCGTCCATCCAGGACGGTTCGGCGGGCACGAGCCGGCCGAAGTTCGCTTCCCGGACCGGCAGGTAGAACGCCGCGTGCCGTGCGTCGACCAAACGGTGCCGAGGGTGCAACGGGGTCGCCGCCCGCACGGTGTGGTACGAGGCGGCGAGAGCGATCGCGTCCACCCCGAGACCTTGATACCGCGCAACGGCGTCAGGGTCTCCGATCAGGTCCCACGGGTAGGCGTGGACAACCGACTTCACCACCGGGGACGCTTCCTCTCGTAACTGGGGTCGAACTTCTGCATGTAGCCCGTGTCGTCACGCGAGGTGATGCCACAGCGAACGTAGTTCTCGGCCAGCCGCGCCAACGCGTCCCGGTCCAGCGACACACCGAGGCCCGGCGTCGTGGGCACGGGCACCGAACCATCCACAAAGGACAGCACACCCGGCTCCACGACCTCGTCCGCCGCGTTCCACGGGTAGTGCGTGTCGCAGGCGTAGCTCAGGTTCGGCGTGGCCGCGGCCAGATGCGTCATCGCTGCGAGCGAGATGCCCAGGTGCGAGTTCGAGTGCATCGACAGGCCGATGCCGAACGTCTGGCAGATCATGCCCAGCTGACGAGACCGCTGCAGACCGCCCCAGTAGTGGTGGTCGGACAGGAGCACCTGCACGGCGTCCTGCTCCACCGACGGCTTGAGGTGCTCGAACGCGACCACGCACATGTTGGTGGCCAACGGCATCGGCGCCTTCGCGGCCACCTCCGCCATCCCGGAGATCTCCGGCGTCGGGTCCTCCAGGTACTCCAGCACGCCGTCCAGCTCGGCCGCGACCTTCAGCGACGTCGCGGGCGACCAGGCCGCGTTCGGGTCCAGCCGCAGCGGGTGGTCCGGAAACGCCTCGCGCAGCGCCCGGATCGCCTCGATCTCCTGCTCCGGCGGGAACACACCGCCCTTGAGCTTGATCGACCCGAAGCCGTACTCGGAGATCATCTTCTGGGCCTGCGCCACGATGCCGGCGGGGTCGATCGCCTCGCCCCACTCGTCCGGCTCGGCGCCGGGATGCCCGTCCCACTTGTAGAACAGGTAGGCGGAGTACGGCACCGCGGAACGAACCGCGCCACCCAGCAGGTCGTGCACCGGACGACCGAGCGCCTTGCCCTGGATGTCCAGGCACGCGACCTCGAACGGCGAGTACACGCGGTCGACAGTGCTCTCCGCCGTGATGTTCCCGGTCAGCCCGTGCTTGTCCAGCCCCGTTTTGCCACCGAGGACAGCGGAAACGCGCGCGTGCATCTCGTTCAACGCGAAGACGTCAAGGCCGATCAGAGAGTCCACAACGGACCGTGAGCGCTCCAGGTGCCCGAGGTCGCCGTAGGTCTCCCCCAGCCCGGAGATGCCCTCGTCGGTGTGCACCTCGACGATCGTGCGCAGCGCCCACGGCTCGTGCACGCCGGCCGCGTTCAGCAGCGGCGGGTCGCGGAACGCGATCGGCGTCAGAACGATCTCGGTGATCTTCATGCCAGCAGAGCCTTACCCGCGGCGATGATCTTGTCCAGGGCGGCGAGGTGCTCGTCGGCCGGGTCGATCAGCGGCGGCCGCACGCCACCGACGTCGAGGCCGTTCGCGCGCACCGCGGCCTTCACCAGGGCGACGGCGTAGCCGGGAACCTTGTCGCGCAGCTCGACCAGCGGCTTGTAGAACTCGAGCAGGAAGCGGTTCACGAGCTCGGTGTCGCCCGCCTGCACGGCGTTGTAGAAGCCGATCGAGATCTCCGGTGCGAAGCAGAACACGGCCGACGAGTACAGCTCGACGCCGATGCCCCGATACGCGAGCTGCGTCATCTCCGCGGTCGGCAGGCCGTTGAAGAACTGGAACGGCTTGTCCACGCCCGCCCGGACCGAGAGGACGATGCGCTGCATCTGGTCGAGGTCGCCGATGCCGTCCTTGAAGCCCACGACGTTCGGGATCCGCGCGACCTCGACGACGGTCTCCGGCGTGAACCGCGCGTTGTTGCGCTGGTAGACGATGATCGGCAGCTCGGTGGCGCCCGCGACCTCGGCCACGTACCGCACGAGGCCGGCCGCCGGGTTGGTCACGAGGTACGGCGGCAGCAGCAGGATGCCGTTGGCACCAGCGCGTTCGGCCGCACGCACGAACTCCTTGGTCGCCACGACCGAGCCGCCCGCGCCGGCGAACACCGGGACCTTTCCCGCGGTCGCCTCGACCGCGACGGCCACCGCACGCTCGAACTCCTCCAGCCCCAACGCGTGGAACTCGCCGGTGCCGCAGGCGACGAACACCGCGCCTGGCCCGGCGGAGACACCGTGCTTGACGTGCTCAGCCAGCACGTCGAACGCGATGTTCCCCTCGGTGTCGAACGGGGTCACCGGAAAGAACAGCACACCATCGAGTTGCATACCAGACACTCATCCCTTGATCGCTCCGGTGGTGATCCCACGCAGGAAGGACTTCTGCAGCGACAGGTACACGATCAGGCTCGGCACCAGCGCAAGCAACGCTCCGGCCAGCACGATGCCCGTCCCGACCATGTCGTCGGACCTGAGGGCGAGAAGTGCGACCGTGAGCGTGTAATCGGAGGGGTCAGCGGCGACGATCAGGGGGAGCAGGTACTGCTCCCAGATCATGTTGAAGCCGAACACGGCGATGACGCCGAGCGCGGGCTTGCACAGGGGGAGGATGATCTGCGCGAAGAGGCGCAGCTCCCCGGCACCGTCCACTTTGGCCGCTTCCTCCAGTTCGGCGGGGATCTCCTTCATGAACTCGGTCATGACGAAGATGGAGAAACCCCACGCTCCCAAGGGGAGGATGACGCCGAGCAGGGTGCCCTTGAGACTCACGTGAACCAGCGGTAGGTCTCCGATCACCAGCGACAGCGGGATCGCGATGACCTCCTCCGGCAACATCATCGTGGCAAGGATGACCAACAGCGCGATGGCCTGACCGCGAAACTTCTTGCGCGCCAACGCGTAGGCGGCGAACACGCTCACCGCCAGCTGCAACAGCAGGGCACCACCGGCGATGATCAGAGAGTTCGCCAGGTAGTCCCAGATCTTGTTCTCGCCCGCCACCTTGAAGTTGATCAGCGACGGGTTGTCGGGGAACACCGACAGCTGGGTCGGGTCCGGGTTGTGGTCGAACGCGCCGGAGAAGATGACCAGCAGCGGACCGCAGAAAAGGATTACAGCGAGGGCGCTCAGAAGCACCCGGATACCCCTGCCGACCCACGCGTCCGGGCGGGTGGACCAGCCGATGGCGCTGTCGAAGCGGCTCGAGTTGACGCTCATCGCGCCTCCTTCCTCCGGCGGTACCACTGCACGCTGACCGTGAGAACCAAGGTAACCAGGAACAACAGGACCGATCCAGCCGATGCGAGGCCGGCTTCGGACTGCTCGAACGCCGTTGTGTAGACGCGCGTCATCCAGACGTCGGTCGATCCGGCGGGACCGCCGCCGGTCAGGACGTAGACCTCGGTGAACACGCGCAGGCCGCGGATCGCCGCCAGCGTCAGGAGAATCGTGATCACTGGACGCAACGCGGGCAGCGTGACGTTCCAGATGCGTTGCAGCGTCGATGCTCCGTCGATCGCGGCGGCCTCGTACTGCTGGCGGTCGATGCCGGCGAGCCCGGCGAGGATCAGCACCATGTCGTACGGCGCGTGCTTCCAGATGCCGACGAACATTACCGACACCAGCGAGGTGTCCGTGTTGTGGATGTACTCCCAGGGACCGAGGCCCACCCACGAGATGACCTCGTTGAGGAAACCTTCCGGTGCCGGGTAGAAGAACAACCGCCAGATCTCACCGATGACCGCGGTCGCGGCGACCACGGGCAGGAACACCGCGGACCGCACGAACCACAGCGACTTGGCGTGGCCTTCCAGCAACAGTGCCAGGAAGAAGCCGATGAGCATCGCTCCGAGCGTCTGCCCACCGGCCAGGACCAGGGTGTGCCAGCTCGCCGTCAGGAACTTCTCGTCCTGCAGGATCGTGGCGTAGTTCTTGAAACCGACGAAGATGTCACCGAGGAAGGGCCGGACCTCGAACAGCGAGAGCCGGATTCCCTCCGCCATCGGGATGAACTTGAAGACGAGGAAGATCAGCGCGGCGGGGAAGAGAAACAGCCACGGGATGAAGGTGGCTCCCGTGAGGCGGCGCCGGCGGCGCCGCCTCACGGGGTGGGTTTCGACGGCACCGCCGCCACTAGCCGTCGAGCCCACGTCTTGGGTGTCCCAGTGACTCTTTTCGGCGGGATGAACTGCCGTCACTGCGACGCCTTCTGGTTCTCAAGCTCCTTCTTCAGCGCATCCGCCAGTGTCTTGAGCTCGGCCGAGGAGTCGGCGGGGCACTTGGCGAAGATCGAGTTCAGGGTCTCCGAGGTCTTCTGCCGGAAGGGCGTGAAGTTCGGGACGCTCGGGAACGGCCGCGCCTCGCTCTTGTACACGCCCGCCACGGTCGCCCAGCGCGGGTCGTTGTACGTCGCGTTGACGTCGACGTTCTTGTTGACGGGCAGGCGGACCACCGGCTGCGGGTCGCCCTTCATGCCGGCCTGCTGCGCCTCGGGCGTGATCAGGTACTCGGCGAGCTTCTTCTGGTCGGCGGTCTTCGCGGAGCCGGCCATCAGGTAGATGTCCTCGCCCTCACCGAGCACGGTGGCACCGGCCGGGCCGCGCGGCGACGCGATGACCTCGTACTTGTCCTTGCCGATCGACTTGTCGAAGCGGCCGATCATGTACGGGCCGGTCAGGTAGATGCCGCTCTTGCCCGACTCGAACAGCGGGTGCGCGTCGTTCGTGCTGAGCGTCAGCGAGCCCGGCTGCATGACCTTCTCTTCGCAGAAGAGCTTGCGGAGCCGTTCGATCGCCTTGGTCGACTCCGGCGAGTCGATCCCGACGGAGAACTTGCCGTTGCCTTCCTCATCGAGGATGTCGCCGCCGCCCTGCCAGATGTAGCTGGCCGCCCACCAGGCGAGGTAGCCGCGGTCGACCGTGCCCGGCACGAGCATGCCGTAGGTGTCGTTCTGCCCGTTGCCGTCGGGATCGTTGCGGGTGAACGCCTTCGCGAGGTCGTCGAGCTCTTCCCACGTCGTCGGGATCGGCTTGCCGAGCTTCTCGCGCCAGTCCTTGCGGACCAGCGTGACCATCGCCTGCGTGGAGTACGGAATGGCGTAGAACTTGCCGTCCGCGCCCTTGCCGTTGTTCCAGGCCCTGTCGACGATGTCGTTGCCGCCCGCGATGTCCTCGCGCTTGATCTCGGTCGTCCAGCCCTGCTTGACGAAGTTGCCCAGCGAGCCGGTGTCGGTGATGACGACGTCCGGGAGGTCCTTCGACGCGGCGCGCTGCTGCACCTGCTTGTCGAAGTCGTTGAAGATCGGCTTGTAGTCGACCTGCACACCGGTCTTCTCGGTGAAGGACTTGAAGATCCTCTCGTAGACCTTCGCGGTCGCCTCCGTCGAGCGGGTCCACACCTCGAGGGGCTTGTTCGGGTCCTTGTTCGACGCGGCCGGAGTGGAACTTCCACAGCCCGCGAGCAGGGCGGCCACGCCGAGCGTGGCGATTGTTGTGGCAGTTCTACGGCGCATCGTCGGAGCCCTTCGTTTTCACGTATGTGAACCGGGGTCGTACTTGTGAACCTGATGCAGGACTGTAAGAATCAGCACAGCAACGTGTCAAGGGCGTGTTGTTCAGAAGGTTTCCCAAAGGAGAGCCGAGGAGGCCAGGTGGCGTCGCCGATCGACAAGGGCACGGCTCGTCCGGGCGCAGTGAAGTCCGCCGATCGGACGGTGGAGCTGCTCGAAGTGCTCTCCGCGTCGGACCGCAGGCTGACGCTGACCGAGCTGCACCGCGAACTCAGCTACCCCAAATCCAGCCTGTACATGCTGCTGCAGACGCTGGTCGCGCGCGGCTGGGTGGAGGTCGACTCGGACCGTGGCACCTACGGCATCGGTGTGCGCGCACTGCTCGTCGGTACGTCTTACCTGGACCACGACCCCGTGGTGCGCGCGGCGATCCGCGTGATGGAGCAGGTGCGGCAGGAGATCAACGAAACCGTGCACCTTGCCCGTTTGGACGGCGCGGACGTCGTCTACCTGGCGAGCCGCGAGTCCGAGCACCACCTGCGCGTCGTGTCGCGCGTCGGCCGCCGGTTGCCCGCGCACTCCACGTCGCTGGGGAAGGCAGTGCTCTCGACGCGCACGCCGGAGGAGGTCGACCTGATCCTCCCCGACGTGCTGGCCCCGCTGACCCCCAACACCGTGACCGATCGGGCCGCGCTGCACGAGCAGCTCGCCGGGTTCCGGAATGTCGGATATGCCCACGAACGCGAGGAGAACACGCCGGGGCTGGGCTGCTTCGCGGTGGCGTTGCCGTATCGGAACCCCGTTCTGGACGCTATGAGTTGCTCGGTCCCCCTGGGCAGACTGGACCCCGAGCACGAGCGGCAGGTCGTCGCCGCTCTGCTGGACGCCGCCCGGACGATCACCGAACTTCTCCGCCAGTTCGGGCGCTGACCCGAGTTTTGCCGAGTACCTGCACATGACGGAGGGGTCCAACCCGTGACCGCACGCATCCTGATCACCGGCGCCGGCGGTGGGGTGGGGACGCTCATGCGTTCCCGCCTCGCGGCGGAGGGCCGCGTCCTGCGGCTGCTGGACATCGCGGAGCTACCCGCGGCCGCCGACGGCGAGAACGTCGAGCTCGTCCAGGCGTCGGTGACCGACATGGCCGCGATGGAGGCGGCGATGAAGGACGTCGACGCCGTGATCCATCTCGGCGGCCACAGCCTCGAGGAGGCGTGGGAGAAGATCCTCCGCGTCAACATCGACGGCACGCACACCGTGCTGGAGGCCGCGCGGCGCCAGGGAGTTCGCCGCGTAGTCCTGGCGAGCTCGAACCACGCAGTGGGCTACGTCGAGCGCGCCAACGGTGACGCCGGTGATTACCTCTTCCCGCGTCCGGACACCTACTACGGCGTGTCCAAGGTGGCGCTGGAGGCGTTGGGGTCGCTGTACGCCGACCGCTACGGCCTCGACGTGATCGCCATCCGCATCGGCTCGTGCTTCGAGAAGCCGCGCGACGTGCGGATGCTGTCGACGTGGATGTCGCCGGACGACTGCGCGCGCCTGTTCGAGGCGTGTCTTTCCGTCGCGTCGCCGGGGTTCCGGATCGTGTGGGGTGTCTCGGCCAACACGCGCGGCTGGTTCTCGCTGGACGAGGCCCGCGCGCTGGGTTACGAGCCGCAGGACGACTCCGAGGTGCACGCCGCCGAGGTGCTGGAGAAGCACGGCGGTGAGCTCGATCCCTCGTCGTACGCGGCGAAGTACGTGGGCGGGGCCTGGTGCGGCCCCGATTTCGACACGGCAGTCAAGGAGGCAGGGCGTTGAGCCACGTCGTTCAGGGATACAACCCGCGCACCGGTGAGCCGTTCGGCGACCCGGTTGCGAAGACCCCCGACAGCGAGGTGGACAGGATCGCCTCCGCCGCGGCAGTGGCGTTCTCCGCTTGGTCGGTCGTGCCGGCGGCGGATCGTGCCGTGGTGCTGGAGAAGGTCGCGGACGCGCTGGACGCGGAGTCCTCGTTGCTGGTGGAGACCGCGGACGGCGAGACGGCGCTGGGCGTGCCGCGCCTGACGACGGAGTTGAAGCGCACCACGAACCAGCTGCGGCTGTTCGCGGAGGTGCTGCGCGAGGGCAGCTACGTCGAGGCCACTTTGGACTCGGCGAACCCGGACATCATTCCGCCGCGCCCCGTGCTGCGGCGGGTTCTCCGTCCACTCGGGACGGTCGCGGTGTTCTCCGCGTCGAACTTCCCGTTCGCCTTCTCGGTGGCAGGCGGTGACACGGCTTCCGCGCTGGCGTCCGGCTGTCCCGTTGTGGTGAAGGCACATTCGGCGCACCCGTCGACCTCGCGCGAGACCGCGCGGGTTGTGGTGGACGCGTTGCGCGATGCCGGTGCGCCCGAAGGAGTGTTCGGCATCGTGTACGGCACCGAGGCCGGTGTCGCGCTGGTGAAGCACCCGGCGGTGCGTGCCGTCGGCTTCACCGGGTCGACCGGTGGTGGCCGCGCGCTGTTCGACCTGGCGCAGGGCCGGCCGGACCCGATCCCGTTCTACGGCGAGCTGGGCAGCGTGAACCCGACGGTGATCCTGCCGGGTGCGGCGCAACGTGAGGACATCGCGGCCGGGTTCGCGCAGTCGCTGACGATGGGTGTCGGCCAGTTCTGCACGAACCCCGGCCTGGTGTTCGCGCCCGCGGAGCTGGTGCCCGCGCTCGGTGAGGCCGTCGCGGCGTCCTCCGGTGGCGCGATGCTGAACGAGCGGATGTGCGACTCCTACAAGGCGGGCACGGACGCGCTCGCCGCGTCGGACCTCGTGACCGTGGTGTCCACGGGTGTCCGCCCGGACGAGGCGTGGGCGGTGGCGCCGCTGCTGTTCAGCACGCCGGTGAAGACGTTCGAGGAGAACCTCGAGAAGCTGACCGAGGAGCACTTCGGTCCGGCGGCGCTGATCGTGACGTACTCCTCGCCGTCCGAGCTGCACTCGGTGCTGGCGAAGCTGCCCGGCACGCTGACCGGCACCGTGCACGCGGCCGACTCGGACCACACCGAAGCCGGTGCGATCGCGGAGATCCTGCGGCACGTCGCAGGCCGGTTGATCTTCAACGCCTGGCCGACCGGTGTCGCGGTGGCGTGGGGCCAGCACCACGGTGGTCCGTGGCCGGCGACGACGAACCCGCTGCACACGTCGGTGGGCGCGACGTCGATCCGCCGGTGGATCGCGCCGGTGACGTACCAGTCGTGGCCGGACGCGTTGCTGCCAGCGGAACTGCAGGACGCGAACCCGCTGGGCATCCCGCGCCGGGTGGACGGTGTGCTGGGCGTGCACTGAAGTTCTTCGGTGAGCGGGGCTGCCGGCGTAACGTCGGTGGCCCCGCTTTTCGTTGGGAGGCCTGCAATGGTCGGACGTCGCGCCTACGACTTGATGTACCGGACCTGGGCGCCGTGGGAGGGCGGGCCGCGGTCCGAGCTGGTGCGGCTGGTGACGTCGGGCCGGATTCCACCGGGTCGCGCGATCGACCTCGGGTGCGGCAGCGGAGCGAACTCGATCTTCCTCGCCGCACACGGGTTCGACGTGACGGGCGTGGACTACTCCCCCGTCGGCCTGGAGAAGGCCCGCCGCGCGACGCCGCCGTCGTTGTCCGTGTCGTGGTTGGTCGGGGATCTGACCGCCGCCTCCATCCCGGCTGTCTCCGGGACGTTCGACCTGCTCGTCGACTACAGCGTGCTGGACGACCTGCGCGGCCCCGCCCGGGACGCGATGGCGGCGACGGTGCTGCGCCTGTCACACCCCGGTTCGGTGTTCGTGCTGTGGTGCTTCTACGACGAGATCCCTTGGTGGAAGCGGCGCGGCGGCCGGTTTCCCGGTCTCGCCGTGGGTGAGGAACAGCGGTTGTTCGGTTCGTCGTTCGACATCGAGCGTTTGCCGGAGCCCGCTGCCGGGAGCGGGTTCGCCTGCTTCGTGATGACGCGCGCTTGACCTCGGAGTGCGCTCATCGGATTCGTGTCGGAAACATGTCATCTGTCCAACATCAGCCCGATGTCTGAATGAATTCGACAGCTCCTTTCGCGACTCACCGGGGCAGAATGGCTATCGCACCGCCACGTCCAGGGGAGCGGGACATGACCGATCTGCGTTTCGCATGGCTCGAGATCACGGGCGTGTCATGCGAACCGTGTAAGTCAGAGGTGTACCAAGATCGACGCGCCGGATTGGCGGTCGGAGGGGGCACCGAGTGACACAGGACACATCGTCTCGTCAGGGAGATGAGGCGGCAGCGCGGCGGCTCGCGGGGGCGTTCGCGCCCGAGGCGATCGACGCGTTGCTGAAAGACGCCA
>NZ_BAABBE010000042.1:0-59068 GCF_039537795.1 Lentzea roselyniae | reverse complement strand
GTTCGGACTTGATCTTCGCAAATCCAGTCCTACCAGGACTCCCCGTCCTTCTTCTTCCAGGCCCTGCAACCCGTCGCGACGCACGGCCACGCGCTCCCGCGCACGTCAGGCGTTCAGCGCGAGAATCTCCGTTGGTGAGATCACCTCACTGTGGTAGTCGATGTGTGTGGAGCAGGCGATCAGTGGTTGCGAGCCACCCCCTGTGTCCGCCGTGCGTATGCACACCATCTTGCGCTGCTCGTAGCCACCGGGGAGGGTCCAGGCGTTGTGGAAGGTGTACTGCGCAGTGCGAACCAGGACCGCGATCCCGTAGTCCTGACCATTTTTACACGCCCCTGGAACCGTCACCTCGAACCGGCCGTAGTAGGGGGTGAGAGAAGAGAACATGTGGTTGTACTGGTTTCTGCAGACCTCGTTGAGCGTCACCGCAAAGGGCTGCGGACTGCTGCCGTTGACGGAGTTGATCACGTCATCGGCCACGTTGAGGTCGCCACCCATGCACTTGCTTCCACACATGTTGAAGTGAAGGTACTTGTGCAGGACAGGTGCGGCGGCAGGACTTTCGACCGGCAAAGGCCCTGCAGACGCCGCAGCTGTCACCCCGGTGATCAATGAGGCCCCGACCATGACGGTGACACACAAGCGGAAAATATTTCGGGCAATCAAGGTTCATCCCCCTTTGGGTCATTCCGGCCGACGAAAGCCGGAAGTGCCGCAACCGAGATTAGCGACAAGATGAAGATCACAATTACCCTGGTTGGCGATACCACTCGTTTGGCCCCTGGAGATAGCCTGTCTAGAGACCAAGCGGCCCCAACGAGTAAGACCGATGGCGCTTGCGCTGGCGAGGTATTGCGTTGAGGTGCAATAGCTTTTTCGGGTGACGCGAGCGCTGTTAGCTTCCCGCGCCATGGGTTCGAGAAGCTTCAGCAAGATCATCAGCCGGGTCGCGGCCACCGCCGTGGTCGCGCTCTCGGCGGCCGTCCTGCACACGCCCGCGGCCGGTGCCGCCGAGCAGGAGTTCATCTACTCGGGACAGGACTACGGGTACGCCGGGGCGACGTTCGACTGGACCGGGCCCAGCTCGGTGGGGAACATCGACCTGATCGTGTCCGACTGGGGCTGTGACGCCAAGCCGGTCTACGCGTACTTCCTGTTCTACAACGGGTCGATGCGTCCCGACACGACGCCGACGCGCCGGTACGACTACTCCGGCTGCGACAAGGAGGACAACACGAAGTACAACAACCTGACGTGGTCGATCAGCGGCGACTCGATCACGTACATGGGCGTCGTGGTCTGCCGTGACGCGTCGAACGGTCCGTGCAAGGTGGGTGGGCTTTCGGGGCGCAACCCTCACGCGCCAAGGTGAGCGAGCGCGGGTGGTCGCCACGACCACCCGCGCCCTTCAGCTCAGACCTGGCAGGGCGAGCCGCCGGGGTGGCCGGGCTTGGCCTCCACGTTGGCCTTGGCCTCACCGATCACGACGTCGGTCAGCGGAGTGTCCACCACGACCGCCTGCTGCACGACGCTGGTCGCCGTGGTCGTGGTGCTGTTCAGCCGCAGCGAGCCGATCAGCAGCGGGATGGTCAGGGGAGCGCTGCCCACGGTCACCGTCAACCCGTTGATCTTCAGGCTGGCGATGGTCGACGAGCCCGCGAACTGCGGCACCAGGCCGCCGGGGCCCGGCACACAGGTGACCGAGGCGTTCGACTCGATCACGCCGAGCTCGATCGTCAGCAGGCCGCTGGTCACGCGGGTCTGTTCGATGCGCGCCCGTGCGGTGGCGAGGTCGGTCGTCGCGGGCGGGGTGCCGGTCAGGTCGTCCGGCGTCTGGTCGGTCCGTGCGTCGAGGGTGTTCGCCCGCACGGTCAGAATGCCGGCGTTCAGCTGGACGTTCGCGAGCGTCTCGTGGTCGTCCACGCACGGCACGTCCTGCGGGTTCGCTCTCGTCGAGATGATGCCCGCGAGGTTGAGCGCGGTGGCCTGGCAGGAGAACACGCCGGTGCGTTCCGCGGTCCGGATCCTCAGGTCGGACAGCACCGGGCTGTCGCCCGTCGCGTTGGCGGTGAGGGTGGCTCTCACTTCGATGTAGCGACCGGTCTGCGCGAAGGTCACCCCGTTCGCCACCGCGGTGAACGGCTGGCCGGCGAGTCCGGCCTCGGTGTTCGACGTGCGCGCCTCCACGGTGATGGAGGTGCCCGGCGGCACGCTGCCCTGTGCCTCGGTGTTCCAGGTGACGGTGCCCCACGTCTGGTTGGCGTGGCCGCCGTCCTGCACGACCGTCCAGGTGCCCTGCGGTGCGGTGATCTCACCCAGCACCGACCCGGTCATGTCGCTGTAGTTGTACGGACCGGCACCCGCACCCAGGTCGACGGTGAGGTCGACCTCGCCGACGCGGTGGCCGCCACCGCCGACCGGACCGGCGTCGGGGTCGATGCGCTGGGCGTTGTTGGTGCTGATGTTGGTCACCCACACCTTGCCGTTGCTGTCGATGGCGACGCCCGTCGGGCCGACGCCGCCGGGCAGCGGCACGTTGCCGACGTACGTGCCGTCGGTTCGCAGGTGGCCGACGGTCGTCGCGCCGCTCAGCGAGTGGGCGACCCAGACGTTGCCGTCGCCGTCGACCGCGACACCCTGCGCGTTCTGGCTGCCGTGGGCGAACGCGCCGAGCAGGGTGCCGTCGGGTGCGAGCTTGGCGACCCGGTTGCCGGAGAAGTTGGTGTGCCAGATCTCGCCGGTGACCGGGTCCATCCCGAGGCCGTAGTCGCCGTGCGTCGCGTTGAGGCACGCGTGGGTGGAGGTGGCCGGGTCGTAGCGCAGCAGGCCGAAGTTGCGGGCGGACCACAGCGTGCCGGCCTTGTCGATCAGGCCGCCGTAGCCGCCGCAGCCGACGTTGAACTGCGTGCCGGTGGGCTGGCCGGCTGCGTCGAGCAGCTCGTGGTCGAGGTCCTGGCCACCGGTCCACAGCCGGTTCTGGGCGTCGACGGCGACCGTGCGGGTGTTGCTGCCGGTCACTCTCGCGTAGTTGATCACGCACTCGTCCGCGGCGGTCGTGACGCCGCCGTTGTCGTCGGCGCCGCCCGCGTTCGTCCACGGGCGGATGTCGCCGAGACCGCGGCTCGTGGCGATCAGCCCGTCCTGGTTGCGGTCCTCGCACTTGTTGTAGGCGAAGGGACCCTTGAGGAAGTCACCGGCGGGGTTCGGCGTGCCGTCGGCGTTGACGCGGGTGCCGCCCTGGATCACGGCGATCCGGGTGACCGAGCCGCGTCCGCCCACGCCCTCGTCCCGGTTGGACAGCCACGTGCTGCCGAACTTGTCCACGGTGGTGCGGGACGGGTTGCGGCCACGCCCGTTCGGCGCGGACACCCATTCGCCGACGATCTGGCCGGTGTTGACGTCGATGCGCACCATCGTGCCGCGGGCAGAGGCCGCGACGTTGACGTACGGGAAGAACACCGTCGAACGGTTGAGCTGGAGCTGGTCGTTGTTCGGCGCGTCGTGGTTGACGTCCTGCAAGGTGCCGCGGTCGAAATCCGCGTCGAGCGTGTAGAGGACGTCGGTGCCCGGCGTCGGCGCGGCCGAGGCCGGTGCGGCCAGCCCTCCGAGCAGGACCAGCGACGTGGCGGTCGCGAGTATCGGTCTGACACGGTGCCGTAAATGACTCATGGCGGCTCCAATTCGGATGAGTGATCGTCCAGACCGAATGGAGTCGGCAAACCGACATCGGCGTTACCGGCATTGTCTGATGCCACTTGACATGTAATTGAAAATGTCGACGACAATTCACTCCGGTGCCGACGCATTTCGTGCGGGTGGCCCAGCGCGAGAGCCACCGGTGGTTGGTTCAGGCCGTTGTGGTGCTGCGCCGGTCGGGACCGGTGGCGGCCGATCTGGTGGTGTTCACAATTCGCGCGCTACCGCGGTTTTCGCCGCCCGCCAGGTGCCCGGTGAGGAGCCGGTGGCGCGCTTGAACGCCCGGCTGAACGCCTCCTCCGCGTCGTAACCGACGCGCCGCGCGATCACCGCGACACCGTGGTCTGCCGTCGCGAGCAGCCCGGTCGCGAGGTGCATCCGCCAGTCGGTGAGATACCGGATCGGCGATCGGCCGAGCACTTTGCGGAACCGTTCGTCCAGAAGGGATCTCGACACCGCGGCGCTGGACGCGAGCTCCGCCACCGTCCACTTGTGCCCGGGGTGCGCGTGAAGCTGGGCCAGCGCGGGCGCCAGCACCGGATCGCGGATGGCGGCGATCCAGCCGTTGTCCGCCGCGGGCGCCGACGCCAGGTGCAGGCGCACCGCCTCGACGAGCAGCAGCTCCGGCAGCTGGGTCGGGATCGACCCGGTGGGCAGGGAGTTCTCGCTGACCGCCACCGCGTAGTCGATGCTCGACCGCACCCACTGCGCCATCGGCCCCTCCGGCGGCCGCACCACGAACACCGGCGGGAACGCCCGCAGGCCGGGATCGAACAACGGATCGCCGGAGTGCAGGTAACCGCAGACGATGTCCGTGCGATCCCCGCCCTCCCCGTGCCGCACGATCGGCAACGAGTCCCACGGCGGCGGCTCGAACAGCGTCTCGATCGGCACCACCTCGGCCTCCTGCAGGCCACCCATCTCGTGCTGGTCGCCGTACGGCAGCACGATCACGTCGCCGCGGTCCGCCCAGCGCCGCTCACCACCGTGCGGGGAGACCCAGCAACGGCCGGCGGCGACGATGTGAAAGATGATCAGGCGCCGCGCTCCGGGATGCAGAGTCTCCGCCATCCCCTCCGGCGTGAGGGAGCGGTACGCCCAGCACTCGGTGAACTCGGAGCGGAAGAAGATCGCGCCTTCGAGGCTCAGCCGGTCCAGCGCCGCGGCGAGTGCGGTGTTTCGGTCAGGATCGGCGGTGCCGCGATCATGGCCTGTCTGCGGTTCGGGCATGAGCATTGTTCCGTCCGACTCATCCCCCGAGGAGACGAGAATTATGCCCAAGT
This sequence comes from Lentzea roselyniae, assembly GCF_039537795.1. Classification (NCBI taxonomy): domain Bacteria; kingdom Bacillati; phylum Actinomycetota; class Actinomycetes; order Pseudonocardiales; family Pseudonocardiaceae; genus Lentzea; species Lentzea roselyniae. The sequence goes on along the minus strand of NZ_BAABBE010000042.1, from coordinate 54,089 downwards.
TCGTCATCGAGCGCACGCTGCCCGGCGCCGGCAAGCTCACCGCGGAAGAACTGCGGGCGATCTCCCGCAAGTCCGTCGACGTGCTCGACGCGATGGCCGGCCGCGCGCAGTGGCTGCACACCTACGTCACCGACGAGAAGCTGTACTGCGTCTACATCGCCGACGACGCGGAGACCGTCGCCGAGCACGCCGCGGCAGGCGGGTTCCCGTGCGACAGCGCGCGCCCCGTCGCCACCATCATCGACCCGACCACGGCCGAGAGATCGGCGGCCTGAACCGGACGGCCGGGCGTGGCCGCTGAAGGCCAGGCCCGGCCGCAGGTGCTCAGATCACCAGGTCGACGAGCAGCACGAGGACGAGGCCGACGACGGACAGCAGGGTCTCCATGACCGACCAGGTCTTGACGTTCTGGCTGACGCTGAGCCCGAAGTAGCCCTTCACGAGCCAGAACCCGGCGTCGTTGACGTGGGAGAAGAACAGCGATCCCGCCCCGATCGCCAGCACCAGCAGCGACGTCTCTCCCGGGCTCAGCGTGGACACCAGGGGAGCGAGGATGCCGGAGGCGGTCACCGTCGCCACGGTCGCCGACCCGGTCGCGAGCCGGATCAGCACGGCCACCAGCCAGGCCAGCAGCAGCACCGACAACCCGCTGCCCGCGACCCAGTCCGCGATGAGCTTGCCGATGCCCGTGTCGATGAGCGTCTGCTTGAACCCGCCGCCAGCCGCGACGATGAGCAGGATTCCGGCGATGGGCGGCAGTCCCGCCTCGACGCTGGAGGCGATGTCCTTCGCGGACATCCGCGCGCCGCGGCCGAGCGTGACCATGGAGACGACGACCGCGATCAGCAGCGCGATCACCGGTGTGCCGAGGAAGTCCAGCACCGAGCGGACCGGGTTGCCCTTGGCGGCGGTGATGTCGGCCAGCGCCTTGCCCATCATCAGCACCACCGGCAGCAGTACGGTTGCCAGCGTGACCCGGAACGACGGGCGCGGCCTGTCCTCGTCGCGTTCGGTGCTGTCGAACAGTTCCGGTGCCGGCACGTCGACCCACCGGGCGGCGTAGCGGGCGAAGAGCGGGCCGGCGATGGCGATGGTCGGGACGGCGATGAGCACGCCGAGACCGAGGGTGATGCCGAGGTCGGCGTTCAGCGCGTTGACCGCCACCAGCGGGCCGGGGTGCGGCGGCACGAGACCGTGCATCGCCGACAGGCCGGCCAGCGCCGGGATGCCCAGCTGGATGAGCGACACACCGGACCGGCGGGAGATCAGCAGCACCACGGGCATGATCAGCACCAGGCCGATCTCGAAGAACATGGGCAAGCCGATCAACGCGCCCACCCCGGCCATCGCCCACGGCAGCGAGCGGCGGCTCGACCTGCTGATAATGGCGTCGACGATCGCGTCCGCACCGCCGGTGTCCGCCAGCAGCTTGCCGATCATCGCGCCGAGCGCGATCAGCGTGCCGACGCCCGCGGCGGTGTCACCGAACCCCTTGGCGAAACCGGCCAGCGCCTTGTCCATGCCCAGGCCCGCGATGGCGGCGACCACCAGCGAGGCGACCGTCAGGCCGAGGAACGGGTGCAGCCTGACCTTGGTGATCAGCAGCACCAGCAGCGCGATGCCGACGACGGCGGCCGGTATGAGCCGTCCGGCGGCGAGGGTGTCCAAAGCGAGGGGCATTGTCAGCGTCCTTCCGCGGCGGTGAGGCAGGTGTCGACGAGGACGTCGACAGGCTGGTCGAGATCGAGCACGAGGCCGCGCTCGTCCGGTTCGAGCGGTTCGAGCGCGGCGAACTGGGAGGCGACGAGGGCGACCGGCATGAAGTGATCTGCCCTGGCGGCCACGCGTCCGGTCACCACCTCGGCGTCGCCGGCCAGGTGGACGAAGTACGCGCCAGGCGCGGCGGTGCGCAGCCGGTCGCGGAACGCGCGCTTCAACGCCGAGCAGGTGACCACGCCACCGTCGGCGTGCTCGGCGAGCCAGCGGGCGATCGCGGCCAGCCAGGGCTCGCGGTCGGCGTCGTCCAGCGGCACGCCGGCCGACATCTTGGCGATGTTCGAAGCCGGGTGGAACTCGTCCGCGTCGGCGAACGGCACCCGCAACCGGCGGGCGAGCTCGGCGCCCGTGGTCGTCTTGCCCGATCCCGACACACCCATGACCACGATCAGCTGCGGCACTGCCCGGCTCCCTTCGACGATGCGGCACAGCGTCGCTCAATAACCTGACTTTTACAATCCTTGGAGCTGAATAACCTGTTCTTAATCGTTCAGGTGGGTCTTGCGAACGCAATCGTGAGAGGATTCGGCCTCGTGGGAACCGCTGAGCAGGCCAAACCGGGGCTGCACCAAACCGTCCTGGACGACCTCGGCCGCCGGATCGCGTCCGGCACGCTGCGGCCCGGCGAGGTGCTGCGCATCGACGAGCTGGCCGAGTCGCACGGCGTGTCCCGTCCGGTCATCCGCGAGGTCGTGCGGGTGCTGCAGTCCATGGGCGTGCTCATCACCCGCCGCCGCGTGGGCGTGACCGTGGCCGAGAAACAGGCGTGGAACGTCTTCGACCCGCGCATCATCCGCTGGCGCCTGGACGGCGAAGGCCGCGCTGCCCAGCTGGAGTCCCTGAGCGAACTGCGCGGCGGCGTCGAACCGGTCGCGGCCGCTCTCGCCGCCCGGCGCGCCACCCCCGCCCAGTGCGGCGACCTGACCAAGGCCGTCATGGAGATGGCCGTGCACGGCAAGTCAGGCGATCTGGAGTCCTACCTGCAGGCCGACCTGCTGTTCCACCACACGCTGCTCGCCGCGTCCGGCAACGAGATGTTCGGCGCCCTCACCGAGGTCGTGTCCGAGGTGCTCATCGGCCGCACGCACCACGGCCTCATGCCGGCCAAGCCCAACCCGGTCGCGATCCGCCTGCACGCCGACGTCGCCCAGGCGGTGCAGTCCGGTGATCCGGTCGCGGCGGAACAGGCGATGCGCGAGATCATCGTCGAGGCGTCCCAGGCGCTGCGCGACGAGCAGCACTGATCATCACGCTGGAGGCGGTGCGCTCACGCCGCGGTAGGCCAGGCTCTGGCTGTAGACGATGCTGGTCGTGGTGCTGCCGAACGCCATCAGTTCGTCCACCACCTTCTCCAGGTGCGGCATCGACGTGGCAGCGACCTTGAGGGTGTAGCAGTCCTCACCCGTGGTGCGCAGGCACTCCAGGATCTCGGTGCGCTCGGCCAGCAGCCGGTGCAGCGGCTGGTGCTGGTTGCCGGGGTACTTCAGCCGCACCACGGCCAGGACGCCGTAGCCCACCTTGCCGAGATCCACTGTGGCGCGATATCCGGTGACGACACCGGCACTCTCCAGCCGCTTGACGCGTTCGGTCGCGGCCGAGGCGCTGAGGTTCACCCGGCGGCCGAGCTCCGTGAGCGGGATCCGGCCGTCCTGCTGCAGCTCGGCGAGGATCGCCCAGTCGGTCGGGTCGAGTGTCTCGGCCATTCCGCGAAGTTACCGTGGAATCCACGGCGAACCGCACCAGATGCCGGGAACAGTCCCTTCTGCGGCAGGTGTTCGGCTCATAGTCTTGATCACGTGTTGATCGGCGTGAACGTCCCGAACTTCGGCCCCGGCACCAGCCCCGCCGTGCTGCGCGACTGGGCGCGGACCGTGGAAGGCCTCGGCTTCGACCTGCTCATGATGTCCGACCACGTGGTGGTGACCCCCGACGTGGCCGAGCAGTACCCGGCACCGTTCTACGAGCCGTTCACCGCGCTGTCGTGGCTGGCCGGCGTCACCGAGCGGATCACCCTCGGCACGACCGTGCTGATCGCGCCCTACCGGCATCCGCTGCTGGTCGCGCGGATGGCGGCCAACCTGGCCGAGCTGAGCGGCGACCGGTTCGTGCTCGGCGTCGGGGTCGGCTGGGCGCGTGCGGAGTTCGCGGCGCTCGGGGTTCCGTTCCACCGCAGGGGAAAGCTGACCGACGACCTGATCACGACGGTGCGCGAGGCGTGGCGGGACGAGGGCTACCGCGCGGGACACATCCCGATCTGGGTGGGCGGTCACAGCGACGGCGGCCTGCGTCGCGCGGTCCGGCTCGGCGATGCCTGGCACCCGCTGCGGCAGACGCCGGCCGGATGGCGAGAATCGTTGGCACGACTCAAGAATCTCGCTGCCGCTGAGGAATGCCCGGTGCCCGCCCTGGCGCCGCGCATCGTGCTGAGGCTGACCGACCGCCCGCTCGACGACCGGCGACTCGGCGAGGGCACGGTGGAGCAGATCACGGCGGACCTCGAAGGACTGCGCGCCGACGGAGTGCACGCCGTGGTCCTCGACCCGTTCGTCGGCGATCCGGAGGAGACGCGGCACCCGGACGTCGCCTGGCACGCGCTGGCCGCGGTGCGGAAGGAGTTCCGGTGAACGAAGAACATCTGCGACGGGCCATCGCGCTGGCGGCGGAGGCGCGGGCAGGCGGCAACCCGCCGTTCGGGTCGCTGCTCGTCGGACCGGACGGCGCCGTGCTCGCCGAGGAGCGCAACTCCAGCCTGACCGACAACGACATCACCGCCCACCCCGAGCTGAAGCTGGCCCGCTGGGCGGCCCGGTCGCTGGATCCGGAGACCGCCGCCGGGACCACGATGTACACGAGCTGCGAACCGTGCGGGATGTGCGCGGGCGCGTTGGCGCGGTCAGGCATCGGGCAGGTGGTGTTCGCGCTGTCGGGCAGCCAGCTGAACGGGCTGAAGACGTCCGGTGGGTTCGCTGCGGTGCCCACCGACGGACCGCACCTCTACGACGAGGCGAAGGTGCCGGTCGAGGGCTACTACCCCTGACCCGCGCCGACCGGGTTCGCCCGCGTCCAGTCGTCCACGTGGAAGGGCGAGGCGCCAGGCGTGACGGTCGACGCGTGCGCGACCACCTCAGCCGGCAGCGGTCCGTCGGTCAGGCCGAGCCGGTCGCGGTAGTCCGCCGCGAACGCCAAGGCGACCTCACCGGCGGTCAGCGAGGGCGCGTAGTCGGCCAGGCCCGCGATGGAACCAGCCCGCAGGTCGTAGCCGAGCGCCTCGGACACGTCCGTGATCACGGCGCGCACCCGGTCCGAGACGGCGACCTGCACCACCGTGCTGAACAGGGAACCGGTGGCGGTGACGCGTTGCGCCGAGCCCACGACCTTCGCGACGCCGCCGACGTTGATGCTGAACTCGCCGGGGCAGTACTCGCCGTCGACCTCGCCGACGCGGGCGTCGATGTCGGCGAGTCCGCGCAGCACCTGGACGTGGCTCCCGGCGTTCGCGGCGAAGGTCGAGCTGCCCGCGTGGCGGATGCCGGTGGTGCGGTCGAGGTGGTCGATCACGACGGCGCCGCTGTCGTAGGCGACCATGCGCCCGCCCGGTGAACGGACCACCGTCTCGAACCCCGCCGCGTGAGCCACCTCGGTGGCCTCGGCGATGCCGGGCGAGCGGAGGTCACGGCCGCTGAAGGCGACGGTGGGGCCGTGGGGCACGTAGATGTGGACGAGCTCTGACCACTCCGCTTCAGGCGCGCGCAGCAACAGTGCAGGGATCACCAGTTCGGTGACCGGGCAGCCGGCGCTCCCGGACGCCAGCAGCCGGGTGTGGTCGAGGTTCGGCACACCGGTGATTCTCGATCACGACCCCGCTCGGCGCTGCGGCGCCATGCCGCTCAGGACCTGCATGGCGTGACGTTCGGACTCCGCGAGCTCGGTGAGGATCGCCGAGGCACGGGCCAGGTGATCGGTGTCGCCGGTTTCTCCCGCGGCCGTGACGCGGTCCGCGACCTCGGTCCACCGCGGGGCGATCCCGGCGTACAGCTCGTGGCCGCGGCGGAGGTTGTCGTCGTCGACGATCGCGGTCGCTTCGGCGAGGAAGTCGCGGTACATGGCGCGGAACAGCGAACCGCCGGTGCCGCCGCGTTCCATCAGCATCGCGGCCAGCGGGAGGTCGCGGGACGGGTCGGTGGAACGGTCGAGCCACCGCGTCACCTGCCGGGCCGCCTTGCTGATGCCGCGGTGGCCGAGGTTGGAGATGGGCGGGTTGAGGAACGCGTGCGCGTTGTTGGAGATCGCCTGCCGGATGGCGTTGCCCAGATCAGGCCGACGAGTAGGAACGACGGTGTACGAGAGGTTGCGCGCGGTCATCGGTCCGCGCTCGCCGCGGGCCCGTTCCAGGCTCGTGAGCGTGGTCGTCACGGAGCCGCCCTGCTGAGCGGTGTCGACGAGATGGGCGTGGGTGTCGTCATAGCCGTACATCGCGACGAAGTGACCGCCGAAATGAACCTTCGTGGTGAAGTAGTCCAGGTGGTACGAGTCCAGCTGCAGACCGACCGGGCGTCCCGCCGCGAGGGAGGTGGCAACGTTCTGCCAGGCCTTGCGCGGCGAGGCGGTCTCCTGGACGTGCAGCGTCAGGCCCAGCCGGTCGGCCGCGGTCCGGGTGAGGGCGGCTGGTTTGACGCGGCCGCCGAGGAACGGGAAGTCCATGTTCCTGGCGTCCCAGTAGACGAAGCCCAGACCTTCGCCGAGGCCGAACAGCATCGGTTCGGAGACCTCCAGGCCCTCGTGGCGCAGCAGGGCGCCGAGCGCGGTGGTCTCGCAGTGCACGCCGGCGGGGAACGAGACGTTCTCGATCATCACGGCCGACATCCTCGTCCCTCTCACCGTGTGAGGGTCAACCATCGGTGATGGTCAGGGTCAGGTCCGACTCGGTGACCGTGACGGCGACGTGCTGCCCGCCGCGCAACTCGCCCGCGAGCAGCGCGCGGGACAGGCGCCGGTCGAGCTCCCTGCCGATCGTGCGGCGCAACGGACGGGCGCCGTACTCGGGGACGTAGCCGCGTGACGCGAGCCAGTCGATGGCTTCTTCGTCCACTTCCAGCGTGATGTTCTGGTCGCGCAGCCGCTGGCGGGTGCGTTCGAGCAGCAGCGCGGTGATCTGCCGCAGCTGCCCGGCGTCCAGCCCGCGGAACAGGATGATCTCGTCCAGGCGGTTGAGGAACTCCGGGCGGAAGTAGCGGCGGACCGTGGCCATCAACGGCCCTCGCAGCTGCTCGACCGGGACACCCGAGGTGGCCGCGGCGAGCAGCTGGTCGGCGCCGATGTTGCTGGTCATGATGATCACGGCGTTGGCGAAGTCGGCGGTTCGTCCCTGCGCGTCGGTCAGCCTGCCCGCGTCGAGCACCTGCAGCAGGGTGTTGAAGACGTCGGAGTGTGCCTTCTCGATCTCGTCCAGCAGCAGCACCGAGTACGGCACGCGCCGGACCGCGCCGGTGAGCTGACCGGCGTCCTCGTAGCCGACGTATCCCGGTGGCGCGCCGATCAGCCGCGTGACCGTGTGCTGCTGGGAGAACTCGCTCATGTCGAACCGGATCAGCCGGTCCTGCGAACCGAAGAGCGCCTCGGCCAGCGCTCGGGCGACCTCCGTCTTGCCCACCCCGGTCGGACCCAGGAACAGGAACGAGCCGACGGGCCGGTGCGGGTGCTTGAGGCCCGCGCGGCCCTGGCGGACGGCGTCGCAGACCGCCTCCACCGCCTCGTCCTGCCCGACGATCCGCTGGTGCAGGTGCTCTTCCAGGTGCAGCAACCGGTGCCGTTCCGCCTCGGTGAGCTGGGCGACCGGGATGCCCGTGCTGCGGGACACGACCTCGGCGACGTCGTTCGCCCCGACCTCCGGCGCGTCGGCCAGTGCGGCGCGAGCGGCCTCCAGGTCGGCGACCGCGCGGTCGAGCTCGGCGTCGAGGAACGACGCGTCCTCACCCTCCGCGGCGGCCCTTTCGCGTTCCAGCCGTCTCACCCGCTGCTCCAGCCGCACCGGATCCGGTGGCATGGCCGACTTCTCCCGCAAACGGACCCGCGCACCCGCCCGGTCCACCAGGTCGACGGCCTTGTCCGGCAGGAACCGGTCGGTGACGTAGCGGGCCGACAGCTCCACGGCGGACACGATCGCCTCGTCCGTGATGCGCACGCCGTGGTGCATCTCGTAACGGTGACGCAGGCCGCGGAGGATGGCGATGGCCTCGTCCGCCGACGGTTCGGCGACCAGGATCGGCTGGAACCGCCGCTCCAGCGCGGCGTCCTTCGCGACGTGCCGCCGGTAGTCCTCGGCCGTGGTGGCGCCGATGACCTGCAGCCGTCCGGTCGTGAGCACGGGTTTGAGCATGTTCGCGGCGTCCATCGGCGCGCCCTCGGCACTGCCCGCGCCCACCACGGTGTGCAGCTCGTCGATGAACAGGACCACCATCCGGTTGGTCGCGGCCACCTCCTCGACGACGCTCTGCAGCCGTTCCTCGAACTCGCCCCGGTACTTCGCGCCGGCGACCATGCCCGCGAGGTCCAGCGAGATCAGCCGCCTGCCGCTCAGCGTGGCGGGCACGTCGCCGCTCGCGATCCGTGCCGCGATGCCCTCGACGATGGCGGTCTTGCCCACTCCCGGATCGCCGATCAGGACGGGGTTGTTCTTGGTGCGCCGCGACAACACCTCCAGCACCTCGTCGATGACGTCCTCCCGGCCGATCACCGGATCGAGCAGGCCGTCCCGTGCCGCGGCGGTGAGGTCGCGGCCGAAGTGGTCCGTGCGCCGCGTCGCGGACTGGGGCTGGCCCAGCCCTCCGAACAGCTTTCCGACCAAGTCCTCGAACGAGTTGGGCCCGAAGCCGAACACCCAGTCGTCGCCCACCGCGTGCCACCTCCACTCGGTCGAAGGGCCTCCCTCTCCGATCCTCCGCCTCTTGGCACCTGCGCACAGGTCAGGGGGTTCAGGCGGCCGCCGGCTCGCCGAACCAGCGGGCGAGGTGGTCGTCGAGGTCCTGCTGGCGCTCGCCGATCCACGCCACGTGTCCGTCGGGGCGCAGCAGGACGGCCGGAACGTCCAGTGCCGCGGCGGGATCCGTGATGAGGTCGACCCGGTCCGACCAGCCCTCGGCGGTCAGCCGTCCGGTGCGGTCGAGCACCAGGCCGCGCCCCTGACGCAGCTGGTCGTAGAGGCGCCCCCGCGTCAGGCCGACGTCGTGCAGGCGGCGGCCGAGCAGGTCGGGGCCCGCGCCGAAGTCGTAGCGGATGCCGATCGCGGTGATCTTCTCGATCAGGTGGCGGTTCACCTCGTCGAGGTCCATCAGCTCGGTGAGCAGCCTGCGCACGGCCCGCGCACCCGGTTCGGCGGAGTGCAGCGCGACCTGGGCGCGGGTGTTGTTCAGGACGTCTTCCGCGACCGGGTGACGTTCGGTCTCGTAGGTGTCCAGCAAGGTGTCCGGCGCCCAGCCGCGGATCTGCGCGGCCAGCTTCCAGCCGAGGTTGACCGCGTCCTGGACGCCCAGGTTCAGGCCCTGTCCGCCGGCGGGCGGGTGGATGTGCGCGGCGTCGCCGGCGAGCAGCACCCGGCCGATCCGATACCGCTCGGCGAGCCGGGTGGCGTCGCCGAAGCGGGACAACCAGCGAGGGGAGTGCACGCCGAAATCGGTTCCGGCGATGGCACGCAGCTGCTGCTGGAAGTCCTCGAGGGTGGGAGGTTCAGCGCGATCCTCGCTGACACCCTCGCACGGCAGCACGACGCGATAGATCTTGTCGCCGAAGGGCTCGAAGATGAACACCTTGCTGGTCTGGCGGATCCGGCTCACGGCGGCGGCGATCTCCTCCCGCGGCGCACCGGCTTCCAGCTCGCCCATCAGCGTGTCGTTCCGCGAGGGCTCGCCGGGGAAGCCGACGCCGAGCAGCTTGCGCACGGTGCTGCGCGCGCCGTCACAGCCGACGAGGTGACGCGACCGCAGCCGCTCTCCGCCGGCCAGGACGACGGTCACCCCCTCGTCGTCCTGCTCGCCGCCGCTCATCGCACAGCCGCGCCGGACCTGCGCGCCCAGTTCGATCGCGTGTTCTTCGAGCAGACGGACGACGACCGGCTGCGGAATGCCCAGCAGATACGCGGAAGCCAGGCTCTCCGGCGCGGGTGTGGGAATGGCGGCGAAGACACCGCCGACCGGACGCCGCCTTCCGTGTTCGAGAAAACGGTCCAGCAGTCCGCGCATCGCCAACAGCTCCATGCTGCGAATGTGGAGACTCACGATGCGCACGTACGACGACATCGGCTCTGGTTCCTTCTCCAGAACGAGTACGCGTACATCGTGCAACCGGAGCTCGGCCGCCAGCATCGCGCCGGTCGGCCCGCATCCGGCAATCACCACGTCGAACATGAACCACCCGTTCGAGATCCGCATTTCCGCGGCCTGGAGTCGGCCGCTCAGTGTGGAGAGCCTCGGGGTGTGCCGCAAGCGACATCTCTCTGCACCAATGCGAAATGCGGTGAGCCACGGCTCGGCGAAGCGGTCCTCCCGAAACCGCTTCGCCGAGCCGGTACGTCAGGCCCTGTCGGTCGTCCAGCCCGAGCACCGGTCGATGCCGGGCCGGATGTCCACGCAGGCCTTGTACTCGACCTTGGCTCCTTCGGCGAGGTCCAGGTTGTACGTGGCGCTCTTACCGCAGCCACCACTGAAGTTGAACCGCTCCTCGGAGCCGCCGTTGACCTTGTACCTGAGGTACACGGGGTTGTCGTCACAGCTGGTGTCGTACAGGCGGAAGATTTCACCATCCGAGGTGAAGGTCGCCCTGGCGCCGGGGATGCTGGCGCTGCTGTCCGCGTGCGCCGCCGGCATGGCCAGCATCGCACCGCCTGCGGCGAGTGCGAGCGACGCGCCGAGGGTGAGTGCTGCCTTCTTGATCATTCTTGGACCGCCTCCGGGTTGTTCGGTGTCCTCCGGCTCCCCGGCCGGTGACATGACCCAGCATTTCCACGGCGCTTTCAGCGGACTTTCGTGACGATGAAAGCGCCGGGCGGTCAGGGCTGCGAGGTGGTGAAGGAGGTCGTCCACTGCGTCACGGGCGGCACGCACTCAGGACCGGCTCCGCACTCCGCGTTGTTCCACACCAGGAACCCCACGACGAGCAGCCCCACGAGCAGCAGCCCGTGAGCGCGCCGGGTGATCGCCAGTGCGGGCAAAGCCTTGCGCGCCAGCTCCTGCACGCCATCGGTCGCGGCCATGACCACGGAGCCGTAGGCGTACACGATCTCCGGCGGCATGCGGTCGAACGTCCGGCGTGCCAGCCGCGCCACCGCGAGGTCCGGCAGCAGCAGGACGACCCGCACCGCGTCGACGAGCCACACGACGGGCGTGACGAGCAGCGAGCCGACCCACGGCAGGACTTGCCTGGTGAGGAACCTGAGCAGGACGTAGCCGAGCACGGCGAGCAGCACGAACTCCAGGGTGCTGCGCAGCCACAACGGGAACGCGAGCTGGGCGATCGCGGTGTCGAGCAGCCCGACGAGGCCGCCGACCAGCGGCAGTCCGGCGAACGGGGTCATTCGTCGTCCTCGTCGTCGCGGGGCTCGGGGGCCGGCAGCAGCGGTTTCGCGCCCTGCACGCCGCTGACGATCGCGGTGCCGGCGTTGTTCATGATCGACGCGACGTCCCTGCGGTTCACCAGGTTCGCGCTGAGCAGCTTGTCGAGCATGTCCCGGGCGGCGTCGAACTGGAGCTGCTTCTGCTGCATCATCAGGTTGATCACGGCCGCGGCGTCCTCACCGTGACCGGCGAGCATCAGCGCCAGCACGTTCTGGTCGTCCTCGCGCAACGCGTTGGCGTAGACGTCCATGCGCTTCTTCTTCATCTTCAGGTCGTGCTCTTCCTCGTCCTGCGCCAGCACGCGCCGCTCGCGGGCGAGCTCCCGTTCACGCTCGGCGGCTTCCATCGCCCGCAGGTGCTCGGTGCGGCTGGCGATGTGCTTGCGGGCCTCCTCGTCGAGCTTCAGCACGACGGTGCAGCGCTGCACCTGGACGGCGTCGTTCACGGCCATGACCCGGTCGCCGAAGTCGAGGTTGATCTGACGCTCGGCGTCGACGGCGTTCTCCACGTCGAAGCCGCGGGCGTGTTCGCGCAGCCGTTCCTCCACGTGGTGCCCGACCGCGGGCACCGGGTTGTCCAGCTTGGCGCGGACGGCGGCGACCGGGTCGACGATGCGCCACGTGACGCGCACGTCCGCGGTGAACGAGAACGCCTGCTCCTTCGAGGGCAGGTGGAGAGTGAAGGTGTCCTGGTGCGGCGCGACGTCGACGGTGTAGAGCTCCTTCGGCGTGCTCAGCCAGATCTCGCCCATGGTGAGCCGGCCGGCGCCCCGCACGTACTCGCCGCGTTTCGTGACGTAGACGATCGAGGTGTGGCCGGAGCTGACGGGGTTGAGCTTGCGCAGGCTCGCGCGGTCGACTTGCTGCTGCTGCACAACGTTCACGTCATGCCCCTCTCTGCTTGAAATGCCGCAGGATCGCCCGCGCGGCGTCGGCTGGGCCGTCGTGTTCGTCGCGCCAGTACTCGACGTAGTAGCGGATGCTGTCGAGTTCGCCGGACTCCGTGCCGACGTCGAACAGCAGGCGTGCCAACGGTTCCCGCATGGACTGGTCCTTCTGCGCGACCTTCGTCCAGTCGCGCAGCGCGAGGTAGCCGCGCCGGTTGAACTCGGCCGTGAGCAGCATCCGGGCGTAGAGCCGCACGATCTGCGCGCGCCGCTCCTCGTCGTTCTCCGCCTCCCAGACCAGCGCCGGCCACTTCTCCGAGCCGCCGTCGACGGTCACGACGAGGTACGAGGACGCGATCAGCACCGCCAGCAGCGCGGTCTCGCGGCGCTTGGGGTGCTCGTCGTCCCGCGACCACCGCACGAGTGCGCCGAGCACGGCCCCGCGGTCGTCCACGCGCGCCAGCAGGTCGGTGACGCTCTCACCGACCGCGTAGGCGATGCCCCAGTCCGCGTACCTGGCGAGCTGCCGCAGCAGGCGCAGGCACGCCCTGGTGCTCATCGCCGACGTGCTGCCCAGCGCCTGTGCGGCGGTCGTGCGCAGCTCCATGTCGCTGCTGCGGCTCCACTTCTTCAGCACCTCGCACACCACGCGGGACAGCGCCGGATGCTGCCCGGGAATGGTGAGCGCGGCGACGGCGGCCCAGCGCGCGTTCTCGTCCCCGATGGCCGCCCAGGGTTCGATGAGCGTCTGGTAGATGCTCGGGAAGTCCTGCAGGCTCAGCAGTCCGGCCGCCATGCCCGCGCGGATCCGCACCTGATCGCCGGGAATGACGCCGAGCCCGAACAGCCAGCCACGCACCACCTCGTGCGCCTGGTCGTACTGCGTGCAGATGAGCTGAAGCACCCGGTACGGGTACCTGTCGTCGCGGAAACGGGCCTTGCGCACCGGCACGGCGCCGAAAGCCGTCTCCGCGGTGTCCTCCACCAGCTCCGCGTTCGCGTCGGAGATGCGGCGCTGCAGCGGCACCGTGAACAGCTGCCGGGCCCGGTCCGTCCGGCGCGGGATCTCGATGCGGCAGCGTCGCCTTCGGCCAGGTGCCGCCCAGTCCGCGCACCACGACGTCGTGGTCGTGGGTCCACTGCAGGTGGACGAACCGGTTGGCGAGCGGCGGGCTCAGCTCCCAGCCGTCGGCGGCAGAGGAGCGCGGGTTGGCGGCCGCCACGATGCGGACACCCGGAGGAAGCTTCAGGGCGCCGACCCGGCGTTCCAGCACGACACGCAGCAGCGCCGCCTGGACGGCCGGCGGCGCGGTGGACAGCTCGTCCAGGAACAGCAGGCCGCGGCCGTCCCGGACGAGACGCACGGCCCAGTCGGGCGGGGCCATCGGAACCCCTTGTGTCGCGGGGTCATCGCCGACCACCGGCAGACCGGCGAAGTCCGACGGCTCGTGCACGCTGGCGATCACCGTGGTCAACGGCAGTTCGAGGGATTCGGCGAGCTGGGTGAGGGCCGCGGTCTTCCCGATCCCCGGCTCACCCCACAGCAGCACGGGCAGGTCGGCGGACACGGCCAGCGTCAGCGCTTCCAGCTGGGAATCGGCACGCGGCTCGGTGGTCGTGTCGTTGAGCAGGGCGAGCAGTTCGGTGGCCACGTCCAGCGGCCGGGCGGGGACTGCTCCACATTGGACGTTCGCAGCAGGCATGTTCTTGGTCACCATGAGTCGGGGCCGTACGCCGGCCAGGCGGTGAGAGTGAAGGGTCAGTGGAAGGTCGCGGCGCGCGGACGAGCGCGGCAGCGGGAGTCCCGAGTGGACGGAGCAGGGCCGCCGCGGGCGAGCCCGGCGCGGTACAGCCCGTGCCTCACCTGGCGCCGCACCGCCGTCTCCAGCTCATCGCGCAACGCCCCGTCAAGCAGGAGCGCGTCCGGTCCGAGCAGGCCTTCCACGACGGCGAGCGCACCAGCGAGGTCACCGTGGTCCAGCCGGGCACGGACGTCCAGGAGATCTTCCGGATTCCGGTGTGCGGTGTCGATCGCTCGCAGGCACGGCAACCCGGTGCCGCCCAACGCGACCAGCAGCTCCTCGCGGCGGATCTCGTCGGGGTCGTGGTCCAGCGCGACGAGCACGCCGTTCACGACACCGATCCGGTGCGTGGCACCACGACAGTCGACGAGGCGTGAACTCGCTGTGCTGTCCGGACTTCGTGCCGCGACGGCCGGCTGGTCCGGCAGGAGCGCCGACCTGACCAGCGGGTGCAGCCGGTCGGCGTCGATCAAGCCGGCGTGCAGCAGCTCCAGGTCGGGCAGCACCCAGGTCGCCGCGTCGGGCATGACCGGCAAGTCCTTGTGCGGAGGGACCTTTGGCGCGTCCAGGTTCAGCACCAGCCGACGCCGGGAACTGAGCCGCACGGTGACGGCGCCGTCCGCACGTCCGTCGGCACGAAGCAGCAGCGCTGCCTCCGCCATCCACCGGTGTGTGGCGCGGCCGTCGTGATCGTCGCCCGTGGGCCACTGCGCTGCCCCCGACCGCTCCCGCAGCTCACCGGTCCTGCGCGCGTCCCACAGGTGGCGGTGCAGGTCGAGGCGAAAACGGCGGTCCGGCCGGGGGTGGGGATGGTGGCCGGCCTCGGCGAGCGGCCCGGACGGTTCCCACAGCGCGAGGCTGATCCGCTGACCGGCGGCGGCCCAGGCGGGCGGCGTGCGCGCCACGAGGTGCACCGCGCGGCCGTTGCCGTCCGGGGGAGGGTAGCGAGCCAGGGAAACGGTGAGGCCCGGCCGCACCAGGCCGTCCGGACTGATTCGCGGAAAGTGCCAGCGAAGCAGGTCGGGAGCCAGGTTGCGGAGATCGGCGCGGACCAGTTCCGCGAACCGCGTGCCGTGGGTGCGACCCACGGCACGCAGGTTCAGATCCACCTCGACCCGCGCGGCGGCAGCGGCTCCAGCCCAGTCGCCTGCCACACGGCGGGCGGTCGCGGACTCGATCATCGATGTCGGCACGGCGAACTTGCGCACGTCCGACCAGAAAGTGAGGCGAGAGCGTCCATTCACGGTCCAGTGGTGCATCAGCACGCACCTTTTGTGAACGGGACCCCCGATCTGCTCGAGTAGGTGATCATCGCGGTAACCGTAACAGGACGTGCAAGTGACTTCCGGTGTGCGACTCAACCGCTGACGGACGCCGAGAAGTTGTTGACCGCCAGGCCGGTGCCGCCGTTCCACGGCTCGAACCCGGCCTGGATGCTGGTCAGGTACCAGGAGTTGGTGATCGCGCCGCGGTTCTTCACGTCGTTGATGAAGTCCATGACGTTGAACGACCACGACGTGATCTGCGACGGCGCGAGGTACGAGATGACGTTGTTGGACCCGTTGCTGCCGCGCCACACCTGCCAGGTGCGGCCGCCGATGTTCGTCGTGCCGACGGCGCTGCCGATGGGCTGGATCGAGCCCTGGCGGTGGAACCAGATCATGATCTCCATCTGGTTCACGCCGTTGGTCTTCGGGGTCGGATCGAGCCAGATGTCGTACGAGGCGTTGTAGGTGCCACCGGCGTAGCGGTAGTTGATCGAGGACGTGGCGCTGCGGATCCGGCTCACCTGCATCGGCAGGGTGGAGCCGGGGGAGCAGTTGGTGTAATGGCAGCCGAGGAACGCCGACGGGTACGACACAGGGGCGCCGTTGGTGGGGCTCGAGCCGTCCTGCCTGGTGATCTGGAAGCCGGTCGACGTGACGTTGATGCACTGCTGCGCCGACGTGCCCCACCGGTTGTTCTGGACCACGTAGCGGCCCTGGATGGTGGTGGACCCGTACTGCTCGCAGATGGTCGTGTCGGCCCCGGCCGGCCCGGCTGTCGCGACGAAAGTGCTCGTGACCAGCAAGCCCGCGGCAGCGATGGCACGGACGATCCTTCGCATGAAGACTCCTCTCACAGGGTATGGGAGCGCTCCCAGAGTGCTGGGGTGTCAACAGTCGAACTGATCACACGCAAAGCGTGATCTTCACCCGAACGGGTGCCATAGCCTGGCGCCCGCACAGCAGTGGTGACGCAAGGAGAAATGGTGGGAACGGGGTTCCACGCCGAGCCGGAAGGCTTGAGGCACACGGCGAAGCACGACATCGGCAGCCTCATCGACCACACGCACACCGCCAGGGGCAAGATCGTCCAGACCGAGCAGCTCGACGGTCAGGCGTTCGCCGGTGACGTCGAGGTCTATGAGGTTCACGGCGAGTGGTACGGCGCGCGTTCGATGCTTCTCGGGGTGTTCGCCAGGAACGAGGAGAACCTCGGACTGGCGCAGGAGGCCCTCATCGAGGTCGCGGACCGCTACATCGCCGCGGACGAGGCAACAAGCGGATCGACCACTCCGGCCTGCTGCTGCAGCTCGAACTGTCGCCGATCACCAAGCAGGCCAAGCAGGACGATCTGGCGCACGCGATCACCGCTGTCGTGCGTCAGGCGACGGCCGACGCGCGCAACCAGGTGCGCGACGTGTACGTGCGGCTGCAGAACGAGGGAGTGATCCGCGCTCTGCCGCCGTTCTTGTTGCCCGCACCCGAAACCGGCGCGGCGACGCTGGCACTGCTCGTGCGCGGCAATGCGCCGTCGAGGCGGGCTGGTGACCGTCAGGAAGAAGGGCCACCGGAGAGTTGGCTCAGGAGGACCCCTGGTGAACCGAGCCCCCGGAGTTGCGGCGTCTGGGGCTCGACACCGCGGTGGAGCGTGGCACCCTTGAGTCGCGCGCATCTGTCGACGGTGGGGGAGCTGGACATGGCTGCATTGCGGCGGTATCAGACCGTGGTTTCCGACAGCGCCCTGTGGGAGGGCTTCCCGTTCCGGTCAGGGGACGTGGTGCTGAGCCCGCCTGCGAAGTGCGGCACGACCTGGATGCAGATGCTGTGCGCGTTGCTGATCTTCGACGACACCGAGTTCGGCCGGCCGCTCACGGAGATCTCCCCGTGGTTCGACGCGACCACCTACGACACGGCCGCGACGCTGGCAACGCTGGAGAGCCAGCAGCACCGGCGGTTCATCAAGACGCACACACCGCTCGACGGCCTGCCGTTCCACGAGGACGTGACCTACATCTGCGTGGGGCGCGACCCCAGGGACGTCATGCTGTCCTTGGAGAACGCCACGGCCAACATCCATCCGGACGCCATCCCCGCGGGTGGGCTCGACCCGGAGGTGGCCCAGCCCCCGGCGCCGGACCCGATCGACCGGTTCTGGCTGTGGGCCGACTCGGACCTTGTCAACGACACGACCTCGTTCGGCGTGACCCTGGCCAACCTGGTCAACCACGTGCGCACGTTCTGGGAGCGCCGCGACGAGCCCCAGGTGGCGCTCTTCCACTACGCGGACCTCAAAGCCGACCTGCCGGGCGAACTGCGGCGCCTGGCGCGCGTGCTGTCGATCGAGATCAGCGACGAGCGCATCACCGAACTGGCGGCCGCGGCGACCTTCGACCACATGCGAGGCCGCGCCGACGAGCTGGCTCCCGGCGTCGACCACAAACTGTGGCGCAGCAACGAGAACTTCTTCCGCTCCGGCACCAGCGGCCAGTGGCGCGGCCTGCTCGACTCCGCCGCGCTCGACCGCTACCACCGCCGTGTCGCCGAACTGGCCCCACCCGAGCTCGCCGAGTGGCTCCACCGCCCGTAGCCGGGATCTCAAGGCCTGCCAACAGCTTTGGACGCTTGCGGAGGCAGGGCCCCGGCCGCCACCGGGGCCCTGCCGGCGTGATCAGCCGACCCGGCAGGAGATGCTGGGCCAGCTCCAGTTGCCGCCGTGCATGATGGTGAAGCCGAACGCGTTGCCGTTTCCGTTGGGGCGTGCCGTCATCACGTCGGCGGTTTCCCACGTCGGGTTGGTGTTCCAGGTGGCGATGATCCGCTGGGGCGAGCTGACGGTGACCGTCACGACCCAGTTGTCCGTGCCGGAGACGGTGACCTGGCCGTTGAAGCGGTCACTCCACTTCTCGCCCTCGGCGTACGTGGCGGTGCAGCCGCCGGGGTTCGGCGTGGTGGTCGTGGTCGTCGGCGGGGTGGTGCTCGAACCACCGTTCAGCACGTTGAGGACGGAGGTGTAGGCGGCCTTCTTGTTGCCGTTGCCGTCGAACAGCAGCGGGGTGCCGGACGCACGCCAGGAGTCGCTGTCGCGGATGCCCCACACGGTGATGCCGGTGCACCGCGAGACGGCGAGACAGGCCTGGGTGACGCCTTGGTACTGCTGGGCCTGAGAGCTCCCGGAGCCTTCGATGTCGAGCTCGGTGATCTGGACGTCGACGCCGAGGTTGGCGAAGTTCTGCAGGGTGGTGTGGTAGTTGGACGGCACCGGGTTGCCGCTGTTGAAGTGCGCCTGGAAGCCGACGCAGTCGATGGGGACACCGCGGGACTTGAAGTCCTGCACCATCCGGTACACGCCCTGCGTCTTGGCGTGGGACCAGTTGTCGGTGTTGTAGTCGTTGTAGCAGAGCTTCGCCCCCGGATCGGCCGCACGGGCCGCGCGGAAGGCGGCCTCGATCCAGTCGTTGCCGGTGCGCTGCAGGTTCGAGTCACGACGCCCGCCGCTGCTGCCATCGGCAAAGGCCTCGTTCACCACGTCCCAGGCGTAGATCTTGCCGCGGTAGTAGCTCGCGACCTGTGTGACGTGGTTGAGCATCGCGTTGCGCAGCGCGGCACCGGACATGTTCTGCATCCAGCCGGGCTGCTGGGAGTGCCACGCCAGCGCGTGCCCGCGCACCCGCTTGCCCTGGTTGCGCGCGTGGTTGACGATCCGGTCCGCGTTGCCGTAGCTGAACTGACCCTGGTTCGGCTCGGTCGCGTCCATCTTCATCTCGTTCTCGGCCGTGACCATGTCGAACTCGCGGTTCAGGATCCCGACGTAGGTCGAGTCGCTCAGCTTGTTCGCAGCGACCGCGGTGCCGAAGTAGCGGCCGCTCTGCTGGGCCGCCGCGGCGAGGGTGGAGGCGGCGCCACTGGCGGGCGACGCCACGAGGATCGCGGTGCCGGCAGCGGCGGCGACCAGGGATGACACGAGCGCGGCACGCGCGACTGACTTCGGTGTCAGTGTCATGTTCGGCGCTTTCTGAGAAGCACCCGCAAGACCGCGGGTGGGAATGGTTTTGGGAGAAACAGTTGAGTTCTGCTCCGTGCGGCGGCCGGGATCGCGCCTTGTCCACATGCCGTCCGAGGCGAAGCGCTGAGCAGTATTGACCGAAGAAGTTCGGCCGATCAAGGACCACTTCTGTGCTGCTCCCGCAATGGTGTTCAGGTCGACGTCCATCGGGGAGTCGGTGAGGCCGATCTTGTCGCTTTGGTGAAAGTGCAGGTGAATCGCCTGGTTCGCAGGGGAAACCCGCTGGGATGACAACGGTTTCAAGAGGGAGGTGCGACGGCGTTACTTGGCAAAGTTTCGAAAACGCCGACGCCGCGAACGCAGCATCGAAATCGATCGAACGTGCATGCGACCCTACGGCCGAGGGTGTTGGGCGCGCTCTCACGGTGCTTACATACGACTGAGTTCTCGCGCTGCCGCCGCCGCCGACATTGCGTCTACAAGGAGGCATGCATGGGATTTCGTGAAGGTCTGCTGGTCGGAGCGGCAGTGGCCATGGGGCTGTCGCTGACATCGGGGACCGCTGCCGCCGTCGAGCGCGACGTGGCGACGAACCTGGTCGTACCGTGGGACATCGCGTTCCTGCCGGATCGCTCGGCGTTGGTGACCGAACGCAACTCGGCCCGCGTGCTGTCCGTCAGCAACGGGACGACCCGCGAGGTGGCCCGCATCCCCGGCGTCGCGGCGGAGGGTGAAGGCGGCCTGCTGGGCATCGCCGTGTCGCCGAACTACGCCACCGACCGGTACGTGTTCGTCTACTACACGTCCACTTCGGACAATCGAATCGCCAGGTTCCGCATCGGCGAGACACCGCAGCCGATCGTGACCGGCATCCCGCGCGGCCGGACGATCCACAACGGCGGCGGTCTGTCGTTCGGTCCGGACGGACTGCTCTACGCGGGTACCGGCGATGCCGGCAACACCGCCAACGCGCAGAACCCGAGCTCGTTGGCGGGCAAGATCCTGCGCATGACGACGGACGGCAGGCCCGCGCCGGGCAACCCGACCTCGTCACTGGTCTACAGCCTCGGCCACCGCAACGTGCAGGGCCTGGCCTGGGACACCGCCGGCCGGATGTACGCCGCCGAACTGGGGCAGAACCGGCTCGACGAGCTGAACCGCATCCAGGCCGGCGGCAACTACGGCTGGCCCACCTGCGAAGGTTCCTGCAACGACCCCAGGTTCGTGAACCCGCTGCTGACGTGGTCCACCGCGACGGCCTCGCCCAGCGGTTTGGTTTTCCACAACGGAAACCTCTACATGGCGGCGCTGCGTGGACAGCGGCTGTGGAAGATCCCGGTCACCGCCAACGGTGGCGTCGGCCAGCCGCAGGCGCTGTTCTCCGGCACCTACGGCCGCCTGCGCGGGGTCGCGTCCTCCCCGGACGGCACGCTGTGGTTCTCGACGTCGAACCGCGACGGGCGCGGCAGCACCCGGCCCGGTGACGATCGGATCGTCAGCACGACGAGCTGACGAACACGGCAACCTCCGCCTCGAAGTGCCGAGGCGGAGGTTGCCGGCCGCGCGAAACCGCGAGTTTCAGCTCCTGGTGAGCCGTTCTCTGATCTCCGCCTTGAGGACCTTGCCCACCTTGGACCGCGGCAGGTCCGGCCAGATCTCCACCTGCTTGGGCGTCTTCACGCCACCCAGCCGTTCCTTCACGAACACGGCGAGCTCGTCGGCGTCGGCGTGCCCGGCGGCGCGCAGCTGCACGACCGCCGTGACCCGCTCGCCC
This sequence comes from Lentzea roselyniae, assembly GCF_039537795.1. NCBI lineage: Bacteria > Bacillati > Actinomycetota > Actinomycetes > Pseudonocardiales > Pseudonocardiaceae > Lentzea > Lentzea roselyniae. The sequence continues at coordinate 32,978 of NZ_BAABBE010000042.1, read as the reverse complement.
CACTTGTCGTCGGGGAGGCCGACGACGGCGCTGTCCTGGACCGCGGGATGGGCCTGCAGCGCCTGCTCGACCTCGGCCGAGTACACGTTGAACCCGCCGGTGATGATCATGTCCTTGGCGCGGTCGACGATGTGGAGGTAGTTGTCCTCGTCCAGGTAGCCGATGTCGCCGGTGTGGTGCCAGCCGTGTGCGCTCACCTCGGCCGTCGCGGCGGGGTTCTCGTGGTAGCCGGCCATCACGAGTGGCCCCCGGACGACGATCTCCCCGCGCGAGCCGGGAGGCAGCAGGGCGCCGTCCGGAGCCATGATCGCGACCTGGGTCAGCGGGGTCGGCCTGCCCGCGGAGCACAGCCGGGCGGTGGCGATCGAGCCGTCGGGCAGGAAGTGGTCGGCCGGGGCGAGGGTGGCGATCATGTTCGGCGCTTCGGTCTGGCCGAACAGCTGGCCCATCACCGGCCCGATCCGGTGCAGTGCCTCGGTGAGCCGCACCGGGGACATCGGCGCGGCGCTGTACCAGAGACAGCGCAGCGAGCTGAGGTCGGCCGAGTCCAGGGCGGGGTGGTCGAGCAGGCCGTAGATCACGGTGGGCGGCAGGAACGCGTGGGTGATGCGGTGGTGCTCGATCAGCCGGAGGAACTCGCCGAGGTCGGGCGCCGGCATGATCACCGTCTCACCGCCCTTGGTCATGATCGGGAACGTGAGGACGCCCGCCGAGTGCGTGAGCGGGGCCAGTGCCAGGTAGCGCGGGCGGTCGCCGAACGGGTAGCTCATCAGGGTCAGCGCGGTCGCGGTCTCCAGGTTGTGCCCCGTCAGCCGCACGCCCTTGGGCCGCCCGGTCGTGCCGCCGGTGCCGGCCAGCACGCAGAGATCGTCGTCGGCGACGGTCACCGGGTCCGGCTCCCTGCCGTGCCGTTCCAGCCACGCGGTGAACGTGACGGCGCCCTCGGCCTCGCCGTCCAGGCACACCAGCGTGGTCAGCGCGGGCAGGTCACCGCGGATGCGCTGGACGAGCGGCGCGAACCGCGACTGGAAGAACAGGCACCGGCAGCCGAACAGCTCGAGCAGCTCCCGGTTCTCCGCGGCTTCGTTGCGGGGGTTGACCGGGCACCACACGGCACCCGCGCGGGAGATGCCGAACACGCACGTGAGGGCGAGCGGATCGTTCGCGGAGAGGACGGCGACGCGGTCGCCGGGGCTGATTCCGCTGCCCTGCAACGCTCCCGCGATGGCGCGGGAGCGTTGCTGGACCTCGGCGTAGCTGGTGGAGACGCCGCCGATGGTCAGGCACGGCGCATCACCGCCGAGTGACGCGCCCTTGTCCAGGTAGTCGCAGAGCCGCATCAGCGGTGCACTTCGACGATCGGGTCGAGCACCAGGCCGAACGACCGCAGCGCGCCGAGCAGCTCCCGGTGGCCGAACGCCTGGCAGCCGGAGGCGAACCCGACGCGGCGAGGCGCGTCCTGCAACAGGTGTGCTGCGGCGTGCACGTTGAGCAACGCGGTCTGCTTGTAGTTGCAGTTGCCGTGGATGACGCAGTGCGCGCGGCCGAGCGGGCCGGAAGCGTGCACGGAGTCCAGCGAGATGTTGATCCTGGGGTTCTCGCGGGGCGGCATCTCGCTGCGCACCTGCGCGGAGAACTCGTCGACGATCCGGTACTTCTCCTCGTCCGACTTGCCTTCCATCTGCTGGAGAGCGGCGGTGACGATCTGCGGCACACCGAGCATCAACGGCCGGAGTCCTGCACTACTACTTCGCGGACAAGCGCGACCTGATCACCGAGGCGGTCCGTCAGTACGAGGTTGTCTGCGTGACCCGTTACGACGAGGTGGTGGCCGGCGCGACCTCGTCGGAGCAACTGCGCGATGGGTTCGTCGCGATGTTCTTCGACACCCTCGCCGAGGACGCGACGCTGCACCGGCTCTGGTACGACCTGCGCAACCAGAGCCTGTTCGACGAGTCCTTCCGCGCCGATGTGCTGGAGATCGACGGTCATCGGGAAGCCATGGTGTGGCGGGTGATCAGCCGCTACGCGGAGCTGCGCGGTGGTGAGCCGGCGGGCTCGCCCGCGGTCGCCTACGTGACGCTCGACGGCGTCTTCCAGCGAGCGCTGCTGCACCACCTCGCCGGCGACGCGGAGGCCGTCGCGCGGCTGCGTGACGAGCTTCCGGCTGTCATGGACCTGCTCGTCACTGACGCCGGCTAGCCTGCGCACCCACAGCCTTCACCGGGCAGTCACGCGTTCCAGCGTTGTTCGCAACACGGTGAGCAGCGCATCGCGAACCGACACTTTGACGCGCGCGTCGAAAGTGACCAGCGGGACGTGGTCGCCGATCGCCAGCGCCCAGCGGATGTCCTCGACCGCGTGGCTGAGCCTGCCCTCGAAGAGGTTGACGGCGACGACGAACGGCAGACCCGTCTTCTCGAAGTAGTCGACGGCCGGATAGCAGTCGTCCATGCGCCGGGTGTCGACGATGACGAGCGCGCCCAGCGCGCCCAGCACCAGGTCTCGCCACATGAAGCCGAAGCGGTCCTGGCCCGGTGTGCCGAACAGGTACAGCTTGATGTCGTCGTCGACCGTGATGCAGCCGAAGTCCAGCGCCACGGTGGTGGTGGTCTTGTCCGGGACGTGAGCGGTGCGGTCCACGTCCTCGGATGCCGTGGTGATGGCCGCTTCGGTGCGCAGCGGCGTTATTTCGGAGATGGACGCGACCGCTGTCGTCTTGCCGACTCCGAAACCGCCCGCGATGATGATCTTGACCGGCGTCGGGGTGCGGGGCTCAGCTGATGGCTTCAAGGCGGCGGATGATCCTCTCGATCATGGCGGGATCGCTGGCGAGGCCGGCGGCGGGACGGCGGACGACCACGTACCGGAGCGCCGCCAGGTCCGCCACGAGGACTCGGGCCACACCGATGTGCAGCCCGAGGATCGCGGCGACCTCCGCCACCGACATGGTCTTCGTGCACAGCGCCACGATGTCGCGGCGCTCGAACGACAGGCTCGCGTGGGACGCCGCGCCGAGCTCACTGGTCAGCACCTGGGTTTCGATCTCCAGATCGCGGTCGATCGGCTCGGTCCGTCCGGACGTGAGCAGGTACGGCCGCAGCAGCGAGACGTCTGGGTCGGGCACGGTCTACCGCCCGGCCGTGAACTTGAGCTCCTCGATCACCTGCGGGGTGAGGACGGAGCTGGCGCGGTTGGCGAACATCGCCATCTCGTAGCCGATCGTGCCGAGACTGGCCTGTTTGGACGCGAGCACGCCCAGGGCGCAGCCGATGCTGATGGTGCAGACCATGAGGTATCCGTGGCCCAGCTCGACGATGACCTTGTCCGGCGGGCCGAGCGGGTGGCAGTCGGAGACACCGCCCGCGAGGCTCAGCATCGCCGACGTGATCGCCGCCAGCCGGTCGGCGTTCTCCCGCACCAGCTCCGGCGACGTCGCGATGAGCAGACCGTCGGAGGACACGGCGATCGCGGCCAGGGCGCCGGGGGTGCTTTGCGCGAAGCGGGTCACGAGCCAGTTGAAGTTCTGTGCTTCGACGCTGGTCCGTGCGGCGGGGAGCGCGGTCATTCACTGCCTTCTCTCGTAGTGTGCGTGCCTGCTCCGGCGGCGGCGCCCTGTGCCAGGCCGTTCGCGAACGCGTCGAGCGCGGCTCGTTCGGCGGCGGGGTCGCGCTGTTGCCAGGAGGCGGTGTTCTCTGGAGCGGGTGCGGCCGGCGGCTCGGCGGTGCGCAGGCTCGGTGCGAGGCTGGCGCCCGGCACCCGCCGGGTCAGCCCCGCGCGTCCTTCACCCTCCGGTGCGGTCGCGGGCGGTGGAACGGGTTGCGGCACGACCGCCACGCGCGCGATGGCCGTCGACACCAGCGTGATCTCCGTGGACAGCTCGCCCGACAGGTGGTCGGGCTGGTCGCTCACGGCCGGCAAGGTCGTCGTGGTCTCGGCCATGAACCAGCCGAAGTCCCTGGTGCGCAACGGTGCCGGTGGCATGGCCAGGGGCCGTGAAGGCGGGTCCTCCAGTGCCAGCAGGCCGGGTGGCACCGTCACCAGGGCGGTGACGCCGCCGCCCTCGGTCGGGAGCAGCTCGACGGTGAGCGAGTGCCTGCGCGCCAACCGGCCCACCACGAACAGGCCGAGGACGCTGGTCGGCGCGATGTCCAGGCGCTCGCGCTCCACCAGGCGCAGGTTCTCCTCGGCCAGCGCGGCCTCGGTCATCCCGATGCCGTGGTCGACGATCCGCACGACGCAGGACCCGTCGGCCGTGCGGGTGGCGTCCACCTCCACAGTGGACTCCGGCGGTGAGAACGAGGTCGCGTTGTCCAGCAGTTCGGCGAACAACAGGATCAGGTCCGTCCCCAGCGTGGACGTCACCGTGCTCTTGCCGACGGAGCCGAGCCGGACGCGTTGGTAGTCCTCGATCTCCGCCAGCGCCGAGCGCAGGGCGGTGCCGAGCGCCATCGGGCCGCGCAGCCCGCTGTCCTCGCGGGTGCCCGCGATCACGAGCAGGTTGTCGGCGGTGCGCCGCAACCGGGTGGAGAGGTGGTCGAGCTGGTAGAGGCTGGCGAGCAGCCGCTCGTTCTGCTCGTCGCGCTCCAGCTCGTCGACGAGGGCGAGCTGCCTGCCGACGAGACTGCGCGTGCGCTTGGCGACGTTGGCGAACATCAGGCTCACGTTGTTCCGCGTGATCGCCTGCCGTTCCACGAGCTGCGCCGCGACGCCCTGCACACGGTTGAACGCTTCGGCGAGCCTGCCCAGCTCGTTGCCGGACGACGCGTCGATCGCGCTGAGCCGCGGCACCTGCTCGTCGGGTCGCTCGGTGTCGGTGACGCGCACCAGCTCCCGGCCGGCGAGATCGGCCACAGCGCCCGCCGCGGCGGTGAGGTTGCGCAACGGGTTGGCGATCGAGCGGCGGACGGCGATCACGAGCCACACGACCAGGACGAACAGGGCGGCACCGCCGGCGCCCACGATCCACGCGACGGCGTTGGCGCGGCTCGCCCGTGCTGCCGCCGCGGCGGCGATCTCGTCGGTGACCTCGTCCTGCGCGACCTTGCGCAGCTCGCCCTGCGCGGCCACCGCGCCGAGGGCCTCCGCCGCGAACGACGGGCTCGGTTCCTTCGGCAGCCGGGTGGCGAGCTCGTCGACCCGGCGAGCCTCCGTTCCCTCCTCCACCGTCACGACCAGTGCCGCGTGTTCCGCGTCGGCCTGCTGCACGAACCGCTCGGTGAACGCGCGGGCCTGCATGACGGCGTCGTTCAGCAGATCCTGTCCGGTCTGCCGTCTCGTCGCGGCGATGATCAGGGCGGTGTCGCCCAGCGAGTGCTGCTCGGTGGCGCGCAGCAGGGCTTCGAGCGCGGTGAGCTGTCGCGTGCCCTCCGCGTCGCCGGTCTGTTGAGGGACGAGACGCAGCGAGTCGATGACCGCGGTGATGACGGCGTGGTACGTCCGCGCGACGCCGTCGGACGACGCGCCGCCGCGCAGGGCGTTCTGCCGCAGTCCGGTCAGCGAACCCAGTCGCACCAACGCGTTCGTGAGCTCGTCGGACATGGCGGACTCGAGCGCGGCCCGCACACCCTCCGCCGCCCGGTCCACCTCGCCGTGCTGGCGCTTCAGGCTCTCGGCGTCGTTGCCGGGAGACGCGAGGTGCGCGGCCGTGAGCACGCGTTCCTGTTGCAGTTCCCAGATCAGGTTCCCCAGCTCGCGCACCTGCCGTGCGGACTCCGCCGTCCCCGCGGCCGATCCGGCGGTCCCGGCCTGACCGAGGAGGAACGGCACCGCCACGAGCACCGCCGCGACCAGCGGCGGCACGATCAGCAGGTTCAGCTTCCGGCCGATGGAGTGCCTGTGGAGCAGACTTCGCCTCACCTGGCCACCCCGCTGCGGTGCGATGCGCGGACCATGTCCTCAATGGACGCGCGCAGGTTGAGAAACGCGAGCGTGCGCTTGGTGGCGAGGCCCCTGTCGTCCGGTTGCGGGATCGAGGTCTCGGCGGCGACACGGCCGGGGTCGCTCGCGAGCACGACGACCCTGGTGCCGAGGAACACGGCCTCCTCGACGTCGTGGGTGACCATGAGCACGGTGGTGCCCGTGTCCCGCCAGATCTGCCTGATCAACAGCTGCATGTCCTCCTTGGTCTGCACGTCGAGAGCGCCGAACGGTTCGTCGAGCAGCAGCACGTCGGGTTCGCAGACCAGCGCCCTCGCGATCGCGACGCGCTGCTGCTGGCCGCCCGACAGCTGGCGCGGCAGCGACCGCCGCACACCCGCGAGCCCGGTCTCGGCGAGGTACCAGTCGACCCTGCGGCCGCGTTCGGCGGTGTCCAGCGCGAGCAGCTCGAGTCCAAAAGCGACATTCCGTTCCACCGTGCGCCACGGGTAGAGCGATCCGGTCTGGAAGACCAGTCCGCGATCGGGTCCAGGCCCGGTGATCGGGTGACCGTCGAGGGTTATCTCGCCTCCGGTCGGCGTCGTGAGCCCGGCGACCAGCGACAGCAGCGTCGACTTCCCCGAGCCGCTCGCGCCGACGACGCAGAGGAACTCACCCGGAGACACCGTGAGGTTGACGCCGTCGAGCGCGCGCTTCTGCTGGCCGTGCAGGCGGTAGTCCATGGAGACGTCGACGAGTTCCAGCGTCATCCGGCCCACCGCCCCACCCGTGCGCGCACGAGGCGCAGAGCCACGTCGATCATCACGCCGATGACGCCGATCACGACGAGCACCGCGAAGATCTTGTCCGTCTGCAGGAAGCGTTGCGCGCGAACGACCCGGTAGCCGAGCCCGGCCGTGGAGTTGACCAGCTCCGCCACCACCACGAAGTTCCACGCCGCCGCCGCGTTGACGCGAACCGCGTCGATGATGCCCGGCAACGAGTGCGGCACCACGACCTTGCGCAGCACCTCGCCGCGGCGTGCGCCGAGCGTGTAGGAGACGTCGATGAGAGAACGCGGCACACCACGGACGACGTCGGCGGTCATCAGCGTGTTGAAGAAGACCGTGCCGATGAACAGGATCGCGATCTTGGAGGGTTCGCCCAGACCGAGCCAGATGATGAGCAACGGGATGAACGCGCTCGCGGGCAGATACCGCAGCAGCCCGATCAACGGCTCGAACGCCGCCTGCCCGGCGTGGAACGTGCCCATCAGGATGCCGAGCGGCACCGACACCAGCACGGCGAGCCCGAAGCCCTCCAGCACGCGCCGGGTGGTCGTCCACACGTCGACGGCCAGCTCGCCCGAACGCGCCATCTCCCAGCCGGCGGACAGCACGGCGCCCGGTGACGGCAGGAAGGTGGCGGGCACGGCACCGCTCGCGCTGAGCACCACCCAGGCGGTGAACGGGACGGCCAGGGAGAGGACGGTGAGCGTGGTCGCGGCGCGGCGGGAGATCGGGGTGCGGATGGTGAGGAGGGTGGGGCGGGGGCGGGTCCGGCGGGGGAGCGGTGGCCACGTGGCTCGGACGTCGGACGTGCGGTCGGCCAGGGCGGTCTTCATGTGTGCACCACCCTGGGGAGCGGGTGGTGGAGCGGTGCGGGCACCGCCTTGGCGAGTACGTCCAGCGGGGTATTCACCTGTGCGCCACCTTGGGCGTGTGGATGGTCGAGCAGTGCGTCCAACGCGGTCCTCATTTCTGCACCGCCTTGACGAACCGATCGTCGAACAGCCCGTCCAGCGAGGGCCGGTTCGGCGTGAGACCGGTGCTCACCATGAAGTCCGCGATCAGGCCCGCCTGGTGGTTGAGGTGCGTCGGCGTGACCCCCGGCGTGAACGCGTCGATGTTCTGCCGCAAGGTGAAGATCGTGGTGCCCGCGTCGTAGCTCCGGTAGTCGCCGACGCTCACGCCACCGCGCTTGGCCATGATCTCGATGGCCTGGCCGTTGTTCTCCTTGATCCAGTCGAGAGTGTCGAACCACGTGTTCACCAATGCCTGCGCCGCCTCCGGGCGGTCCTTCGCGAGCGCGCGGGACACGACGAGGTGATCGGGGATGGCACCGGGGAACTCGGCGGAGGTCGCGATCGCACGGCTGCCGGCGCGCTGCAGCGCGGTGGTCGTGAACGGCGCGAAGGCTCCGACTGCGTCGACCTTGCCCGCGACGAACGCGGCGGCTGCGGCGTCGGTCGCGAGTGGCACCAGCTCGATGTCCTTCTGCGAGAGGCCGGCCTCTGTCAACGCGAGCAGCAGCAGGTAGTGGTCGACGGTGCCCTGCTCGACGGCGACCTTCTTGCCTTTCAGGTCGGCGATGCCCGAGATGCCCTCGCGGGCGATCACCTGGTCGTTGCCCGTGGAGTTGTCGTTGACGAGGATGATCGTCTGTTGCGCGCCACCGCTGACGGACGCGAGCGTGTCGTTGAGCGTCTGGCTGTTGGCGTCGATCGCACCGCTCGACAAGGCGTTGAGGCTGTCGGTGTAGCTGTCGAAGTACTTCAGCTCGACGTCGAGGCCGTTGCGGCGGAAGAGATCCTGTTCCTGCGCGACCTGCCAGGGAAACCAGCCGGGCCACGCGCTGAACCCCAGCGTCACCTTGCCCGCGGACGTCGGTGTCGAGGTGCACGCGGTGGCGCACAGCAACACGAGTGCGACCAAGAAACGGCTGATACGGCGGGAAATCAAACCGAACTCCTGTGAGATTCTGTTGTGGGGGAGGCCTAGTCGCCTGCGGATCGGGGTAGATGGCCCGCGCGGACGAGACAGCCGAGGGTGTCGCAAATGACCCTGGTGGCGATCAACGACGTGATCTCCGCGTGGTCGTACGGGGGAGAGCACTCGACGACCTCGATGCCGGCGAGCGGCTGAGCGGCCACCAGCTGGATGAACTTGAGCACCTCGCGCGGGAGAAACCCGCCGGGCTCCGGCCAGCCCGTGCCCGGCACGAACGCCGCGTCGAGGCAGTCGACGTCGAAGCTGAGCCAGACCGCCTCGGCGCCGTCCCACGCCACGTCCAGCGCTCGTTGCGCGGCGGCCTCGATGCCCATCTCCACGCAGTCGGTCACGGTCATGATCGTGGTGCCGCGCTCGCGACCGACCTTCACCCCTGGCCGAGGTGCCTGCCAGCCGCCGATACCGATCTGGACGAGATTGCGTGGCGGCACGTTCGGGATGTCCGTCGCGTGGAACCACGGCGTGGTGTGCATCCGCTCGTCGAGGTCGGTTTCCTGGGTGTCGACGTGCCGGTCGAAGTGGATGATGCCGAGATTTCCCCGGAGATGCTCCGAAACACCGCGCACGGTGGGGTAACCGATCGAGTGGTCGCCCCCGAGCACGACCGGAAAGGCGCCCGACGCGTACACGTGACCGACGGCCTTGCTGATCTGGTCGAAGGTCTTCTCGATGTTGCCGGGAATGGTGAACACGTCGCCGACGTCCGCGATGGTGATGGACTCGCGGAGATCCACGCCGAGCTCGAAGTTGTACGGGCCGTACAGCGCGGAGATCTTCCGGATGCCCTGTGGTCCGAACCGGGTGCCCGGCCGGTAGGTGGTACCGCCGTCGAACGGCGCGCCGAGCACGACCACGTCGTACTCGCCGCAGGTGCGGACGTCCTCCACGAACGGCGCCTTCAGAAAGGTGTTGATGCCCGCGAAGTGCGGCAGCTCTCCGCGTGAGAACGTCGGGATGCGCCTGTCCACAATGGAGTCCGCGCCGGGGAGTCCGAGCTCCAGGCCGCGTGCGACCTCGCGTTCCCAGCCGGTCGTCGGCAGCTGGGCCTCGCGTTCAACGGCGTTGCGGGCCTCCGGGCCGTAATTGTCGTGCAACGGTCTGCCACCGGTCTCAGTCATCTTGTCTGCACGCTTCCTGTGCACATTCTTGATGTACCGAAATACGGAGGTCCCCGGAGACTCCGATGTTCTTTGTCATGCAACCCGGAAAGGGTGGTGAATCCAGGATCAATTGAGGTTGCCAAGCCTAGCCGTGTGCGCAACCCCTTCCTGTCCTGCGGGGGTTTGTCGAATGGAGCAATGAATTTCGGTACTTCACGTCCTCGTTGCGCGGCGCATCCTCGTGGCCTGCGCACTTGGCATACGAATGGTCCATGCCAATGTGGTTGCGGTTCGCAGAACTACGATGTTTGAGCCCAATCGGGTGATTTGACGCAGCCCCGCCCGACCAGGCATCTCGCTCGGCCGCATTGACCCTCGCCAACTGCCGAGGCTACCGTGTAACTAGTTACATGAAACTAGTTACAGCACGGGAGGCCGAGATGCGAGTCGTCGTGGTGGGTGCTGGTGTCTACGGCGCCGCGGTGGGGGCGGCACTGGTTCGTCGTGGCGCGACGGTCACGGTCGTCGACGCCGGTGCGCCGGGTTCGGGGACGTCCGGAGCGACGTTCTCGTGGGTCAACTCGCGCAACAAGCAACCGCTCGTCTACCACCAGCTCAACGTCGCGGGAATGGCGGCGCACCAGCGGCTCGCGGCCGAGTTCCCGCTCGGCGACTGGTACTTCGCTGGAGGTGGCATCGAATGGGGCGGTGACGAGGCGGCGTTGCGGGCGAAGGTCGACGCTCTCCTCGCGCTCGGCTACGAGGCCAAGTGGCTGACCCCGGCCGAGACGCTGGACCTGGAACCGGGCATCGATCCGGACCGGCTTCCTCCCGGCGGGACCGCGTACTTTCCCGGCGAGGCGTGGGTGGAGCCGCGGCGGTTGATCGCACATCTGCTGTCGAGAAGCATCGATGTGGTGGCCGGCGACGCCGTGGCAGGGCTCGACATCAGCGGTGACGTGGTTCGAGCCGTGCGGCTGGAGTCCGGGCGGGTGCTCGCCGCGGACGCGGTCGTGAACTCTGCGGGCCCCCAGGCGGCCGGGGCGGCGGCGATGGCAGGACTCGCGCTGCCGATGCGCAACCTGCCCTGCGTGCTCGTGTACACCTCGCCTGTCGCGGTACCGCTGTCGCGGGTCGTGCACGCCCCGGACGTCCACTTGCGACCGGAGGGCGGCGGCCGGATCCTCCTGCACTCCAGCGAGGTCGACCGGGGTGGGCAGGAGGCGGTGGACAAGCTGGTGCGCGACGCCGCCTCGCTCTACCCGGGAATTCGGGCCGCGACCGTCGAGAGCGTGCGCACGGGGGAGCGGCCGATTCCCGGCGACGGGCTGCCCGTGCTCGGACGGGTCGCGGACGTGCGCAACTACTTCTTCGCCGTGTCGCACAGCGGGGTGACGTTGTGTCTGCACGCGGGCGAGCTCGTCGCCGACGAGGTGGTCGGTGAGGATCGCGAGGACGCGCTGGCGCCGTTCCGCTTCGAGCGGTTCGAGGAGTCGCGATGACGATCGTCGTGCGTGGCTGCGACCTGGTCGACGGCCGGGGTACCGAACCGCGGCGCGGGGTCGACGTCGTCGTCGAGGGCGACACGGTCCGGGAGATCGTCGAGCCGGGGAACAGAGCGTACCCGTCGGCGGAAGTCGTTGACGCAAAAGGGATGCTGGTGATCCCCGGGCTGATCAACAACCACACGCACGGCACCGCGTACGGCCCGCTGTTCCCCAGTGGCCACGAACCGCTGCCTCGCGAGCAGGTGAACGCGAACCTCGACCGGCATCTGCTGGAGGGCACGACCACGGTGCTCTGCGTCGACGGGTTCATCACCGCGGAAGCCGTTGCCGCGACCGACGAAGCGCATCCGGTCAACGTGAAGGCGGCCTCCTGCAACACACCCGCGTGCCTGGAGGCAGCGACCATCGCCGACGGCGGCGGGCTGACCGACGTGCACCGGGCGTTCACCGCGCGTCAGGCGGTGGCCGAAGGCGCGGTCGCGCTGGGCGAGATCGGCGCGGGGCACATGCTCGGCGGTGGCGGGGCGAGCTATCTGTACATCCCCGAGCAGATCGCGCGGCGCACCGGCGTGACGGTGACGGCGTTGCAGGCGAACGAGCTGAAGGTCGCGGTGCTGGGCAGGCACATCAGGACGTCGGCGTTCGACCGTGCCGCCGTCGAGGAGGCGTTGGCGGGCGCCGGCCTGACCGGGCTGCTGTCGGTCGACGAGGCGCGCGAGATCGTGTCGGGCGTGGTGCTGCCTGCGTTCGACGTCGCGCTGCGCGGCTTGGCGGAAGCGGCTGACCAGGCCCGGCAGCTGGACGTTCCGGTGCTCGTGCACAACGCGGCCGCATCGATGACGCAGGTTGCCGCCATCGCCAGGACGGACGTGCGGCTGATCGCCGGGCACTCCAACCACCCCAGCTTCACCACGCGGGAGGCCGTGGGCCACGCGGAGCGGCTGAAGGAGCGCGGAGCGGTGATCGACGTGTCCATTTTGGACAGTTTCCGTGGTCGGCGGCCGGACATGATCCCGCTGCTCTACGCCATGTTCGAGGCCGGGCTGGTGGACACCATCTCAACCGACTACGCGGCAGGCCACCACGACCCGATCCTGCTGGCGATCGACCGGGCCACCAGGGCGGGCGTGGTCGGCCTGCCCGCCGCGATCGCGATGGCCACGTCCACCGTCGCCGACACGTTCCCCGGGCTGGCGCCCCGGCGTGGCCGGATCGTGCCGGGCGCGATCGCCGACCTGGTGGTGACCGACCCGGCGGCGCTGGAGAATGTCGGGACCGTCATGATCGGCGGCAGGATCGTCGTGCGGGAAGGCAGGCTGGTCGCGGATGAAGCGAGTCACGATCGGTGACGTCGCCGCACACGCGGGAGTGTCGACGGCAACGGTCTCCCGCGTGCTGAACGGCGGTCTCGTCGCCGAGTCGACGGCCGCCAGGGTGTGGGAGGCCGCCGAGAGTCTCGGCTACAGCCCGAACGCGTTGACCAGGAGCATCTTCGCCGGGCGGTCGAGCACCATCGGCGTGATCATCCGGGACCTGAGCAGCCCGTTCTACCTGGACCTCATCCGGGGCATCGACGAGGTCGCCGCAGCCAGCGACAGCCCGGTCATGCTGGCCAACACCTACCGCCGCGCCGACCGGGAAGCCGCCCAGGTGCGGGCGATGGACCAGCAACGGGTGCGCGGCCTGATCATCACCGCCGACGAGACCGCGGACAGCCAGGCACGGCGAATGGCGGAGAACGGCACGCCGTGCGTGATCGTCGCGCGCAACCCGCCAGGCCTGCACTCGGTCAGTCTTGACGACGTCGCGGCTGGTGAGTTGATGGCCGCGCATCTGGCGGACTGCGGCCGGTCACGAGTGGGAGTCGTGAGCGGACGAAATCGGCCGACGCAGGTCAAGCGCGTGACAGGACTGCGGCACGGACTCGTCGAGCGTGGCCTGCCGGAACCCGAGGAAGTCCTCGTGGAGAACGAGGACGAGGTCGATGCCGCCGTCGGCTCACTGCTGCACCGCAACGACACCGTCGTGTGCACGACAGGCCGTCTGACCGTGTCCGTCCACACGGCACTGACCGCTCGGGGCCTGAAAATGCCCGACGACATCGGGTTCCTCACCATGGACGACTTCCCGTGGGCGAGCACGCTCGGCATCAGCGTGGTCGCCCAGCCCGCGTACGAGATGGGGCGCAGGGCTGCGGAGCTCGTCGTCGAGGAGCCGGCGGTCCCGGCCAGGATCGTCTTCCAGCCCACGCTCATCGCCCGCGGCTCGTGCGGATCAGGTGTCTGACCGGTACCGGTTCGGCGCGCTGAGCGCGTGCGAGATCGTCGGCGACCAGGACGTGCAGGTGCGTCCGTGGCGGCTGGCGGCAGCCGACAGCCTCGTGGTCGCCGTCCTGCTCGGCGGCGAGGCCCGGCTGGAGCAGGACGGCCGCGGCACCAGTGCCGGACCGGGGGAGTGCCTGCTGTACACCGGTTCCCGGCCCTTCCGGCTGGCGGTCGGCGGCCGTACCGGTACGTCGTGTTGGGCATCCCCGGCCTGCCGGCGAGGCTCGCCGCCTTCGACCGGCAGGTCACCTGTGCGCCTGCGACGCGAATCCTGGCCGCGACGCTCGCGGAGTTCGCCCGCCAGGCACCGCGCCTGGACCCGGCGACAGGCCGGGAACTGGGCGAGCACGTGAGCGGGCTGCTGCGGACCGTGCTCCGCACGGCGGCGCCGTGCGACGCGAAGCCGGATGGCCTGCACACGCGGGTGCACGACCACATCGAGAGCCACCTCGCCGGCGACCTCAGACCGGAAGCGATCGCCGCGGCGCACCACATTTCTGTCCGGTACCTGCACAAGCTGTTCCAGCGCCACGGCGAGACGGTGTGCGGGTACATCCGCCGGCGGCGTCTGGACCGCATCCGCCGGGCACTGGCGGATCCCGGCGTGGCCCACCGCCCGGTGCCGAGCGTCGCGGCTCAGTGGGGATTCGCGGAGGCGAGCCACTTCGGCAAGCTGTTCCGCGCCGAGTCCGGCGTCTCGCCGAGGGAGTTCCGCGAAGCCGCGCTCGGAAGGAACTCGTGAAACCCGAAGCGCGTTGCCGGCATCTGCGTCATAGTTGATTCGTTCGGTGACGTGAAGAAACGGTGGACGGCCGTCTGACCATGCTCGTCGCGACACTCGCCGGTGCTAAAGAATTCTCTTCCCTTTTAGCAGTCCAAACATTTTCGCGGCATCTTGACCGCAGGGAGATCGTCCTTCAAAGTTTTGATGGATGCGACCGGCACCCGCGACGGTGGCATCTGACTGCGCGCGCCCGTCTTCGGTTCCCCTCATTGTTCAAAAGGGTGCGCAATAGGTCGCTCCGATTTCCCACCTCAACGAAGAGGAGCACACCCATGGCCGGATCGGGCCATCATCCGCCTACCGCCGTCCAACGAACCCGTAGACGTCGTACGGCCGGTATCGCCGCTGCCGTCGCCGTGCTGCTCGGCGGGCTGGTGACAGCGTTCAGCGCGGCCCCGGTGTCGGCGGCGACCGTCGACACCAACGCCTGGTACGTGTTGGTCAACCGCAACAGCGGCAAAGCCCTGGACGTCTACAACCTCGCCACGAACGACGGTGCGCGCATCACCCAGTGGACCCGCAACGACGGCAACCAGCAGCAGTGGCAGTTCGTCGACTCCGGTGGCGGCTACTACCGGCTGAAGTCACGGCTGTCGGGCAAGGTCCTCGACGTCTACAACTTCTCCACCGCAAATGGCGCGAGCATCGTCCAGTGGTCTGACGCCAACGGCACCAACCAGCAGTTCCGCCTCGCGGACTCCGACGGCGGCCACGTGCGCCTGATCAACCGCAACAGCAACAAGGCCGTCGAGGTCCAGGGCGCCTCCACCGCCGACGGCGGCAACGTCGTCCAGTACAGCGACTGGGGCGGCGCCAACCAGCAGTGGCAGCTCGTCCGCGTCGGCGGGACGGGCCCCACCACGACGACGACCACCCCGCCCGGCACGTGTTCGCTGCCCTCGACGTACCGCTGGTCGTCGACGGGCCCGCTGGCGCAACCGAAGCAGGGCTGGGTCTCGCTCAAGGACTTCACCCACGTCATGCACAACGGCAAGCACGTGGTCTACGCGACGACGCACGACAGGGGCACGACCTGGGGCTCGATGAACTTCACGCCCTTCACGAACTGGTCCGACATGGCCACGGCCGGCCAGAACGCGATGAACCCCGGCGCGGTCGCGTCCACGCTGTTCTACTTCGCACCGAAGAACATCTGGGTGCTCGCCTACCAGTGGGGCCCGACCTCGTTCAGCTACCGGACGTCGAACGACCCCACCAACGCCAACGGCTGGTCGGCGGCACAGACGCTCTTCACCGGGCGCATCCCGAACTCCGGAACGGGCCCCATCGACCAGACGCTCATCGGTGACGACCAGAACATGTACCTGTTCTTCGCCGGTGACAACGGCAAGATCTACCGGTCCACCATGCCGATCGGGAACTTCCCCGGCAGCTTCGGCTCGGCCTGGACCGAGATCATGAGCGACACGCAGGCCAACCTGTTCGAAGGCGTCGAGGTCTACAAGGTCCAGGGCCAGAACCAGTACCTCATGATCGTCGAGGCGATGGGCCGCAACGGGCGCTTCTTCCGCTCGTTCACGTCCAGCAGCCTGAGCGGTTCGTGGACCCCGCAGGCCGCCACCGAGAGCAACCCGTTCGCCGGCAAGGCCAACAGCGGCGCCACCTGGACCAACGACATCAGCCACGGCGACCTGATCCGCAGCAACCCCGACCAGACCAAGACCATCGACCCCTGCAACCTGCAACTGCTGTACCAGGGACGTGATCCCAACTCGGGCGGCGACTACGGACTCCTGCCGTACCGGCCGGGTCTGCTGACACTGCAACGCTGATCAGCGGCAGCGGACTCTTCTCGTCCTGTCAGGGACAGGGCGAGAAGAGTTTGCGGGTGCCGGGACCGTCGTAGGCGGCGCGATCGGAGAACCGGCAGCCGAACGCGGGCGCGGCCACCGTGTCGCGGTCACCGATCACGTCACCGGCCGGCTTCGTGCCGCGGCTGGTCCACGTCACGAGGTCGTTCCACGCGGTGCCCACCTCCGCCGCCGAGAACTCGCAGTGGTCCACCGTGCGGATCGCTCGCTGCACCAACCACTTCGACTGGCCGTTGCGGACGACGTCGGCCCGGTAGTCCTGTTCCATCGAGAACGGCACGAACAGGTCGCCGAGACCGTGCAGGGAAAGCACCGGGGTTCTCGGCTTGCCCGCGATCCTCGGCACCTCGGTGAGCGTGGGGGAGAGCCGCGACCGCCAGTCGCGCGGCGCCACCCGCTGCACCTCGCGGTTGAGGTCGACCGGCGAGTTCGGCTGGTAACGGGTGCCGAGGTTGGTCGCCAACCGGCCGGGATCACGCGAGAGCGGGGCGTCCTCGTCCGGCGGCGTGGCGAGGCTGAACAGGAAGTCCTTCCAGAACGCGAAAGCGGGCGCCGCACCGGGACGCGGTCCGCCGCTGCGTTCGACGACCACCGAGCGGAACTGGGCGCCCCGGTCCGTCACGGTGTCGGGGCCGCCGGGAACGAGCGTGGTCAGCCCCAGCTTCTCCTGGATCTGCGGTACCACGGTGGTGAGGTAGTCGGCGGGCACCGGGTAGGCGCGAATCCCGGCGAGTGCCTGCGCCGTCAACTGGTAGTCGAGGAAGAAGTCGAACAGCTCGTGATCACCGAGCACGCCGCACATCGGCAGCGCGCCGTCGTAGAAGCCGGGGTACTGCTCCAGCGAGCGGCCGATGACGTGGCCGCCCATGGACACTCCCGCGATGAGGACCTGCTTCGGCTTGGCGACCAGCGTGCCGAAGTGCTTCGCCAGATCGTGTGTGGCCAGGACGCCGGCGCGAACGTCGTAACCGTTGCTGTAGTAGGAGGACGCGGCCCACGCATAGCCCTGGCCGAGCATCCGGGCACGCAGGCCGTAGGCAGGCGGGTCCACGGTGAGCACTGTGCCGGTGCCGCGGTAGCCGTGTGCCCACATGGCCAGACGGCCGTTCCACTTCGCGGGCACCTCGACGATGTACGCGGAGTGCCGGTGGATGCCCTGCAACACCCTCGTCGGCTGTCCGTCGACGATCTCCGGCTTCAGCGGCGGGTTGTGGACGGTGTAGCCGGGCAACGGCTGGTCACCGGGGACACCCGGAGTGGCGGCCAGTGCCGGCGCACCACCGGCGAAGAGCACGAGCCCCAGCAACGACACCACGAGCCGTGTTCGCATGCCACACCTCCGTCGGCCTTTCACGCCGGTTCATTCCACCCCGGCGGAGTCGTTCCGTCACCCTCTCAACGGGTGATCACCATCAGTGCTCCGCGGCGGGCCGGGGCCGGCGGTTCGAGCACCCGCCGGCCCGGTGGCTCACCGCGTCACGTCACCTGAGCCCGCGAGGACCGGGAGGGGGATCTCGAAATGCACCGTCTGGTGGCGGTCGGGGTCGCCGTCCCTGGCGTCGCACACCTCGACCGCGACCGAGCGCCAGAACGCCTCGGCGCCGGGCGTGCGGGTGTCGGTGTGCAGGTAG
The DNA here is from genome assembly GCF_039537795.1 of Lentzea roselyniae. NCBI lineage: Bacteria > Bacillati > Actinomycetota > Actinomycetes > Pseudonocardiales > Pseudonocardiaceae > Lentzea > Lentzea roselyniae. Next base: position 15,151 of record NZ_BAABBE010000042.1, on the reverse strand, counting down.
ATCTGTTCGTAGCCGGGGGTTTCCGCGACGAACCGGACCGCGGCGTCGACCAGTGCCCTGGCCAGCCCCCTGCGCCTGTGCTCCGGCCGGACGTACACGCGGAACAGCTGTGCGGTCCGGTCACCGGAGTAGCGCTCGGCGAGCCACGCCGGGTGGGGCGGGCTGGCGGGACCCTGCGCCCGCACGGCCGTGGTGCCGACGACCTCGTCGCCGTCGACCGCGACGAACAGCGCGTGCCTGGGAGTGTCCAGGTACGTGGCGGCCAGGTCGATCACGTCGCCGTGCCACTGGGGGCGGTAGCCGTGGCCGAACTCGTGGTAGAAGGTGTCCAGCATGACGCTGCGGGCTCCCGGCAGGTCGGCGTGCGTCGCCAACCGGACCTCGTGGCGTCCCGCTGCCTGGTGGTGCGTGTTCACTTCATCCTTTCCTTCGCGCCGTCCAAGGTCGTCTCGACCGGACCGTGCAGGACGACGCGTCCCTCGTGGAGTACGACTACCCGGTCGGCCAGCCGCGCCACGACGTCGAGGTCGTGGCTGATCAGCACGAGCGCGCACGGCACGCTCGCGAGCAGGTCGAGCAACCCGGCGCGGGTCACCGCGTCCAGGCCCGAGGTGATCTCGTCGCACACGAGCACCTCGGGTTCGGCGAGCAGAGCGCGCACGAGTGCCGCTCGTTGGAGCTCACCGCCGGACAGGCCGCGCGGCAGGCGTCGCACCATGTCCTCGTCCAGACCGACACGGGCCAAAGCCGCGAGCGCTGCCGCACGAGCGTCGGCGGGGCGCACGCCCCGCAGCCGCACGGCCGTCCTGGCGACCTGGTCCAGCACGGCGCGGTGCTCGTCGAACGATCCGCGCGCGTCCTGGAACACGTACTGCACCGCGGCGAGGGCGGTGCGCGACCGCCGGCGCAGCGACCGGGCCAGCGGTCGGTCGTGGAGCAGCACCTCGCCGGTGACCTGCTGGTGCAGGCCGGCCAGGCACCGGCCGAGAGTGGTCTTGCCGCTGCCGGAGCGGCCGACGACCGCCACGCGTTCACCGATCTCCAGGTCCACGTCGTGCAGCACGGTGGCGTTGCGGTACCGGGCGGTCAGGCCGCGGACCCGCAGCCGTGGCGCCCGTTCTGGTACGTCGATGGACATCGGCGGCACGGCGTCGAGCAGCGCGCGCGTGTAGCTCTCGCGAGGATTGGTCAGCAGCTCGTCCGCGGGTCCGGCTTCGACGACGCGTCCTGCGCGCAGCACCACGATCTCGTCGGCGAGCGCACGCACCACCTCCACGTCGTGCGTCAGCAGCACGAGTGCGACACCCTGCGCGACGACGGCGGCGAGCTCGTCCACGACCTCGGCACGGGTGAGGGCGTCCTGCCCCGTCGTGGGTTCGTCGGCCACGAGCACCGCCGGGGCGCCGACCAGCGCCTGGGCGAGCACGACCCGCTGCTGCTGGCCTCCGGAGAGCTGGTGCGGAAAGCGGCGCAGCAGGTCGGCCGGCACCCGCGCCCGCTGCAGAGCCACCCGCACCAGCTCGTCGGGATCACCGTCGTGCAGTGCCGCGATCTCGCGGAACACCGCACCCAGCCTGCGCACGGGGTTGAGCGCGGACGCCGGCTGCTGGGGCACGAACCCGACGCGCCCGTGCACCTCCAGGCGCCCACTGACGGTCACTCCGGGAGCGTGTTCGCCGAGCAGGGCGAGACCGGTGGTGGTCTTGCCGCTGCCGGAGGCACCGACCAGCGCGAGGACTCTGCCCGCGGACAGGGCGAAGCTGACGCCGTCGAGCAGCACCCGGCCGCCCGCCTCGGCACGCAGGTCCTCGACGTGCACGACGGGGGTCACGTGCGCACCTGCCGCAGGGCGCGGTCGAACACGAGGTTCACACCGACGGACAGCGCGACGATCAGCAGTGCGGGCACGACCACGGTCAACGGCTGCAGGAACAGCCCGCCCCGGTTGCGGTCCACCATCACGGCCCAGTCCGCGGCGTCGGGCGGGACACCGACACCGAGGAAGCTGGCGGACGCGACCAGGTAGAGCGCGGCGGTGAGCCGGACACCGAGGTCGGCTGCGAGCGTGCGGAGCATCGACCGTCCCGTGTAGACGATCGAGGTCTGCCACCACGACTCGCCCTGCATGCGCATCGCTTCCAACGCGGGCCTTCCGGCGATCTCGAGAGCCGCCGCACGCGAAAGGCGTGCGACGTCGGGGAAGTTGACGAGCGTGACCACGCCGACGAGCACCAGGAGCCCCGGCCCTGAGATGGCGGCCACGAGGATCAGCACCAGCAACGACGGCACCGCCAGCAGCACGTCGAGCGGCCTCATCAGCACCTCGTCCACGAGCCGCAGCCGGGTGGTCGCGGCGACGACGCCGTAGGGCACACCGGCCACGTAGGGCAAGGCGGTGGCGAGCAACGCCACCAGCACGACCGTCTGGCCGCCCGCGAGCACCTGGTGCCAGGCGTCGCGGCCCACGAAGTCGGTGCCCAGCAACCCCTGCGGCATGAACGGCGCGCTGCGGGTCTGCTGCTCCGGTACGAACAGCGGGCCCAGCAACGCCAGTGCCAGCGGCACCACGATCAGCAGCCCGCCGATGCCCGCCCGTTTCACGCGACCACCTCCGTGCGCGGCGCCAGGCGGAACGCCACCAGGTCCGCCACCAGGTTCACGGCCACCGTGCTCACCGCGAACACCACCGCCAGGCCCTGGACCACCGGCAGATCTCGGCCGGCCACGGCATCCACCAGCACGGTCCCCAGGCCGGGGATCACGAACACCGCCTCGACGACGATCACGCCGCCCAGCAACCAGTCCGTGGTGCGCGCGACCTGCTGCACGGCCGGCGCGAGCGCGTTCGGCAGCGCGTGGGCGAACCGGATCCGCGTCTCGCCGAGGCCGAGGCGGCGGGCGTGGCGCACGTAGTCCGACGCGAGCGCGTCCACCATGCCCGCGCGCACCAGGCGGCTGATCGAGCAGATCGGCCTGGCCAGCAGCACCACCAGCGGCAGCACCAGCACGGCGGGCTGCGAGAGCAGGTCCGCGCCGACCGCTGTCGGCGGCAGCCACGCCAGCTGCACGCCGAACACCGCGATCAGCACGACGGCCAGCGCGAACTCGGGAATCGAGTGCAGCGCCACGCTGACCGAGGTCAGCGCCCGGTCCAGCAGGCTGCCCTCGCGCAGTGCGGCCAGCACGCCGGCCATGACCGAGATCGGCAGCAGCAGCACCAGGGTCAGGGTCGCCAGCACCGCGGTCGGGCCGATCGCGCCGAACAGGAACTCGGAGACCGGCCGGCCCGACACCAGCGACACACCGAAGTCCAGCCGTGGCAACCCGGCCAGCCACTCCACGAACCGTTCGAGCACCGGGCGGTCGAGTCCCATGGCCGCACGGATCTGCGCGATGCGCGCGGGGTCGGGGTTGTCGCCCGCCAGGGCCACCGCCGCGTCTCCCGGCAGAGCCTGCACCAGGAGGAACACGAGGGTGACCACGGCGAGCACCTGCACCAGCCCGAGCGCGGCGCGCCGGGCCGTGTAGGAGGCGAGGTTCACCCGATCCACACCTTGTCGAAGCGGGCCCAGTCGAGCGTGTTGGCGGGTGCGGTGGAGATCCCGCCGACCTTCGGCGTCGTGCCCACGATCCAGTCGGCGAAGCCCCACATCAGGTAGCCGCCCTCGGCGTGCAGCACCCGTTGCATCTCCCGGTACGTCTCGGTGCGCACGGCTTCGTCCGAAGTGGACACCGCCTTCTCGTAGAGCGCGTCGAACTCCGGCCGGGTCCACTTGGTCACGTTGGTGCCGGAGCCGGTGAGCAGGCGTTGCGCGATGTGGGTCTCGATGGGCATGGCACCGGAGCGGAAGCTCGACAGCGAGCCGTTCTTGAGCGTGTCGGCCCAGTAGCTGTCCTTGTTGCCCACGGCGACCTCGATGGTGAGGCCGGAACCCTTGGCCTGGTCGGCGAACACGGTGGCGGCCTCGACCATCCCCGCCGCTGCCGTGGAGGTGTCGAGCTTGACCACCATGCCCTCGGCGCCCGCCTTGCGGATGAGGAACTTCGCCTTGTCCAGGTCGCGCTGCCGCTGGCCGATCTCGTCGGCGTAGTGCTGGTAGCCCTTGCCGAACAGGTCGTTGCCGACCTGGCCGTTGCCCGCGAGCACCGACTCCACCAGCTGCGGGCGGTCGGCGAGCAGGAACAGCGCCTCGCGCAGGTCCCGGTTGTCGAACGGTGCCCGGTCCAGCTTCATCGCGAACGCCTGCACGGCGCTGTTGGGCGAGCGGTGGATCGTTATCCGGTCGCCGGACGCGTGACTGCGCGCCGTGGTCGGGGTCAGGTCGTGCGCGTACTCGACCTGGCCGCCCAGCAAGGCGTTGGTGCGCGCCGACTCCTCGTTGGCGATCACGAACTCCAGCTCGTCCAGCAGCGGCGCGCCCTCCCAGTACTCGGGGTTGCGCTTGAGCAGCACGGACCTGCCCGGCTCGAACGACACGAAGCTGAACGCCCCCGACCCGACGGGTTTGGTGAAGTCCTCGGCGCCCTCGGGCACGATGTACGCGCCGAACGCCGCGAGGGCGTTGGGGAACTCGACGAACGGCCGCTTCAGCGCGAACTCCACGGTGCGGTCGTCCACGGCACGGCTGTTCGGCAGGTCGATCAGCGTGAGGCTCGACTTGGCGCGGAACGCCCGGTTCGGGTCGAGGATGCGCGCGTAGCTGGCGAGCACGTCCTGGGCGCGCACCGGTCTGCCGTCGTGGAACACCGCCTTGCGCAGGGTGATCCGCCAGCGGGTCAGGTCCGCGCTCGGCTCCCACTTCTCCGCCAGGCGTGGCCGCGGCGACACGTCGTCGCCGAGGTCCGCGAGCTTGTCGAACATCGCCTTGGACCGGGCGGCTTCGACGAAAAGGTTGGCGAGGTGCGGGTCAAGGACCTCCTTGGCACCGCCACCCGCGAAGGCGGCGCGCAGCCTGCCGCCGGCGCGGGGCGTGGAGGCAGGAGCGGCACCGCTGCCGCACCCGGCGAGGGTGGCGACCGTCAGGCCGGAGGTGAGGCCGAGGAAACCGCGGCGGTTCAGGGACATGCTGGTTCCTTTCGGGGTTGCCCGTCTCGGCGGAGGCGGGCCACGACGTGGAGGCGGTCTCCGGACAGCGCGCCGCTCAGCGGGGCGTCGGCGGACCACGGCTGATCGGTGCGCGGGCCGGGGGAGTCGAACAGGGCCAGGACCTCGAACCCGGCGAGGTCGAGCAGATGACGCAGCTCCTGGGGGAACAGCAGCCGCCAGGCCGACCGCTGCACGAGCGGCTCGGCGCGGCCGGCCCACTCCCACGTCCGGCGGCGGCGCAACAACTGGGCGGCGTGGTCGATCCACAGCTCGGTGTGCGAGGTGTAGTCGGTGCCCCGCCAGGTCACCGAGCGGGTGCGCACGCCGTCGAGCAGTTCGGTGTTGCCGAGGAAGAACGCGCCGTTGCGCATCTCCGCGACGAACAACCCACCGGGCTCGAGGTGCGTGCGGCACCGGCTCAGGAAGGCCTCGATGTCGGCGTTGGTGTGGCAGTACAGCATCGCGCTGTCCAGGCAGGTGACGACGTCGAAGCGACGCCCCAGCCCGAAGTCGCGCATGTCGGCCAGCGTCACGTCGACCGCCGGGTGGTGCGCGCGCACGTGCGCCAGCATGTTCTCCGAGCTGTCGATCCCGGCGACGCGATAACCGTTGCGCGACAACCACCCCGCGTCCCGGCCGGTGCCGCACCCGACGTCGAGCAGCTCCCGCCCGCCCCCGAACCGGGTCACCACGTCGTGCACGAACCGTGCCGCGACGTGCTCCGGATCGGGGAACTGGTGCTCGTACAGCTCCGGGTTGTCGGTGAGCAGGTTCATCGGACGACCCCCTGTGGTTGTGCCGGTGTGAGTGCCCCGCGGCGGTGCAGCCAGGCCACGCCCGCGGCGCAGACGAGCCCGATCGCGAGGCACAGCAACGACGCGAGCCTGTGGCCGAACCCGCTGACCCAGCCGATCGCGGTGTTGCCCAGCGCGGCGGCCAGCCCGGAACCGAGGTAGAACACCCCGAAGTGCGTGCCCGCCAAGCTGTCCGGGCCGAACGAGGGAATGAGGTCGTAGACCAGCGGATGCGCGATCATCACCCCGACCGCGAGCGCGAGCGTGGCGACCAGCACCGCCACGAGCCCCGGCCACAACGCCGGCACCGCGAACCCCGCACCCATGACGGCCATCCCTGCCGCGATCACCGGCCCCCGCGCCCGTTTCGAGAGCAGGCGGGTGATGCGCACCTGGAACAGCAGCGTGGCAACCGTGGAGACGACGAACAGCACGGCCACCACGCCGGCCGACCCGGTGGCTTGCTGCGCCTGGATCGGCAGCAGCAGGTAGAGCTGGTTCTGCAGCACGAACATCCCGCTCAACACACAGGTGAACGCCACGAACCGCCGGTTCGCCAGGCACTCGCGCCAGTCACCCAGCACCGACCCACCCCGGCGAGCGGCCGGCCGCGCGGGCAGCACCACGGCCTGCGCGACGGTCAGCACCGCGAAGATCCCCGCCGCCACCACCGCCGAGACCCGGAAGTCCCACAACAGCAACACACTGCCTAGCACCGGCCCGAACAACGCACCCGCCTGCGCGTAAACGTTGAACCGCGCGAACGCCTCCGTGCGCGCCGCACCCGCCTCCAACGCGATGTACGCCCGAACCGCCGGGTTGAACAGCGCCCCGGCCAGCCCGCTGAGCACCGAAGCGGCCAGCACCACCGCGAGCGAGTCGCCGATCGCGAACAGCCCGAACCCCACCGCCCGCAGACCGCAGCCCGCGAGGATGGCTGCCCGCGGGCCCAGCCGGTCCGACACCGTGCCGCCCACCAGGAACAGGCCCTGCTGGCTCAGGGTCCGCACGCCGAGCACCACACCGATCACCGCGGCGGACATGCCGAGGGCGCCCAGGTGCGTGGCGAGGTAGGGGATGAGGAGGTAGAAGCCGGTGTTCACGGCGAACTGGTTGACCAGCAGCAGCCGGACCGGCAGGGCGAACCGGTTCATGGCCGCACCACTTCCAGAGGGCGGCGGTTCATCGGCGCACCACTCCGAGCCCGGGCTCGCCGGACAGCCGCAGAACGCCGTCCTCACCCCCGATACCCGCCCAAGGGTCGTGGGCCAGCAACAGATGCCCGTCCAGATCCACCCACCTGGCATGCCCGGCAAGGTGAACCGCCGGAGCGATCCCGAGCGAACTGGCCACCAAGCACCCGAGCATCACGTCCAGCCCGCCATCACGCGCCGCCGAGACGATCTCCAGCGCCGGCCTCAGCCCACCGCACTTGGCGAGCTTGACGTTGACGCCGTCCACCGCGCCCGCCAGCCTGCGCACGTCGTCGACCGTGGCGGCGTCCTCGTCGGCGACCAGCGGCGCCGGGCACCGTTCCCGAACCCATGCCAGCCCGTCCGGATCACCGGGCGGGATCGGCTGTTCCACCGCGGCGAGCACGACATCCGCGGCGGTGATCCGGTCGATCACCCGCACGGCCTCGCCGGGACTCCAGCCACCGTTGGGGTCGAGCACGATCCGGGCGTCCGGCGCGGCGGCACGGACAGCGGCCGCGGTGGCGACGTCCTGATCCGGATCGGCGCCCGCCTTGACCTTGAGCACGGAGAACCCGCGCCCGGCCAGTGCCGCGGCCCTGATCGCCGCGTCGTCCGGTGTGGTGATCCCGATGGTGTAGGCGGTCGGGGTGTCGTGCCAGTCCGGCAGGCCAGCGAGGGCGTGCACCGGCAGGCGCCGGCCCAGGCCGAGCAGGTCGTGCAGCGCCGCGTCCACGGCCGCCCGCACTCCCGCCGCGATCGGGTCCGCGTGCAGCGCGTCGAGCGCGGTCTCCGGTGAGTCCGCGGCGGCGAGAACCGGTCGCAGCCGGTCCAGCAGGGACGTGATCGCCTCCACGTCGAGCCGGTAGTAGGTGCTGGTCACCACCTCCCCGTGCCCACGCTGCCCGTCGTGCTCCACGACGACCCGCACGGCATCTCGCCGCGACATCACCGACCTGGAGATCTGCAGTGGCGTGTCCAGTTCGAGGCCGTAGACCTCCCAATCGACCTTCACGCGAACACCGCCGCCGCTTGAGGCGCGACGACCGACCGGCACCGCGTCCAGCCCGTCGCCTCGACGCTGTGCGGGTCACCGATCTCCACCGGCCGGTCGGCCGCACGGCCGAAGAGGCCGCGGGCGTGGCAGAAGTCGTCGTCGAAGATCGTGCCGAGGTACCGGTGCGGGCCGTCGGGGAAGATGGCCGCCACCACCGCGCCGGGTTCGACCCGAGCCGCCCACGCCGCGACGAGTGCGACGGCGCCGGTGCTCCAGCCGCCGGTGACGAAGGCGTCTCTCGCGAGCCTGCGGCACGCCTCCACCACCTCGACCGGGCCGAGCCAGTGCACCTCGTCGAACTCGGCGTAGGCGACGTTGCGCGGGTGGATGCTGCTGCCCAGCCCGCGCATGACCCTGGCTCGCGCGGGCTGACCGAAGATCGTGGAGCCGACGGTGTCCACGCCGACCAGCCGCACTCCCGGCCAGTAACGGCGCAGCTCCCGCACGATGCCCGCGCTGTGCCCGCCGGTGCCCACGCTGCACACGAGCACGTCGACCCGGTCGAGCTGCTCGACCATCTCCTTGGCGAGCCCCACGTACCCCTTGGGGTTGTCGGGGTTGTTGTACTGGTCGGGCCAGTAGGCGCCGGGCAGCTCGCGCAGCACCGCCTGGAGCCGGTCGAGGCGGGCCTGCTGCCAGCCGCCCACCGGGTGCGGCTGGTCCACCACCTCCAGCCGGGCACCGTGCGCGCGCAGCAGTGCGCGCATCGACGGCTCCAGCTCGCTGTCGGCCACCAGCACGACCGGGTGGCCGAAGACCTGACCGGCGAACGCGAGACCCAGACCCAGCGTGCCGCTGGTCGACTCCACGACCACCGCGCCGGGACGGAGGTCGCCGCGTTCCCTGGCGGCACGCAGCATGGACACGGCCGGCCGCGCTTTCATGCCGCCGGCGCTCAGGCACTCCAGCTTGGCCCAGAAACCGTTGTGCGGGTGGGGAAGCGGCGTGTCGATGCGGGCGACCGGGCTCTGGCCGAGGAGCCCGAGCAGGTGCCGGTTCTGGCGCGGGATCAGCACGACGGGCGCTCCGTGTAGTGGTGGATCGTCGTCGGACCGCCGTCGAGCCAGAAGAACGGGTACGGCTCGGCCGAGACGGCCCGCACCCCGTGCCCGATGAACCACGGCAGGACCGCGCCCGCCGTCTGCGCGAACAGCACGACCGGCTTGCCCGCGTCGGCGGCGTGGCGGAGCAGCGGCTCGAAGGTGCCGTTGCCGACGGTCATCCCGGAGGCCAGGACGAGGTCGCACTCGTCGAGCGCGCTCCCGGCGTCGGTCGTGATCGGCTCGTCCCACTCCGTCCGGCCGCCCTTGAGGTCGCACGGCACGTAGGTCGCGCCCCGCTCGCGCAGGTGGTGCAGCAGCGAGTTGACCACACCGACGACCAGCACCCGGTCGCCCGGCGCGGGATCCAGCAGGTCCACCACGGCCTCCGCGCGAGCCATGGACTTGGCCAGGGAGCTGCCGGGGCCGATGGTGATGGATTTGGTGGCGGACAGGTGATGCGGGCGGACGTGCGCCAGGTACGCGTCCAGCGCGGCGGTGCGGATGGCCGGGTTCGGGTGGTCGAGCAGGTCGAGCACCGTCGCGCCGACACAGCCGTGCACCTCGTCGTCGGCGATGTCCTCCACCGCGCAGGAGCCGACCGCCTCCTCCACGCGCAGACTGACCACGGTGTTGCGGTAGGACTGCCCTCGCGTGGCGTGCCGGGCGCCTTGCCTGGTGACGAACCCGACGCTCACGGAGCACAGCGCGGGGGAGGGCCCCAGCGCCGCGCCGCGGACGAGTTCGACGAGGTCGGTGAGGGTCACTCGGACTCCTCGGCGTAGTCGACGGACAGACCGCCGACGAGCCGCTCGGCCCGCGCACGCGCGCCAAGACCGGCGGGATCCGTCACCACGACGTGGCCGAGGTAGCTGTTGTTGCTGGTCGGATCGCCCGCACGATGGCCGGCCCCCTTGACCTTCCACTCCACCACGTCCGGCGCGGTGCCGAGCGTCTCGGTGCCGTGGACAGCGGCCACCAGGCCGGAGCGCGGAGGCAGCAGGAAGCAGATCGCGGCACTGCGCACACCGGTGTCCGCCGGCCGCAGTTCCGGTCGTCCGCCCACGGCCAGCTGCGCGTACGCCGACGGCAGGTCGATGCCGGTGACGCGACGCACCAGCTCGGTGATCTGGTTGCCTGCCGGGCGGGGGTTGACCTCGACGAGCTTCGGGCCGTCCGGGGTCAGCTTCACCTCCGTGTGCGCGACGCCGTGGTCCAGGCCCAGCGCCTCGATCGCGGCGACGGCGACCGCGGCGGCCTCGTCGGTGGGCAGGTCTGCGGGGAACATGTGCCCGCTCTCGACGAACCACGGGTCGCCCGCGATGCTCTTGTCGGTCACGCCGACGACCTGCGTCGCACCGTCCGTCGTGACGGTCTCGACGCTCACCTCCGGCCCGGTGAGCAGCTCCTCCAGCAGCACGGTCCGGACCCTGGGCTGGTTGCGCGCGTTGACAGGGAACGCCTCCAGCGCGGCGAACGCCTCACGTAGTTCCGGCTCGCCGGCCACCTTGCGCACGTGCATCCCGGCGCACAGGTCGACCGGCTTGACCACCAGCGGGTAGCCCAGTTCCGCGGCGGCCTTGGCGAGCGCGGGCCAGTCGTCGGCGAGGGCGAAACGGGGACCGGGCACACCCGCGTCGCGCAGCGCCGTGCGGGTGAGGTCCTTGCGACAGGCCCGTTCGACGGCGTGCGGGTCGGGACCGGGCAGGCCGAGGTGGGCGGCGACCCTCGCGACCGTCGGGAGGTAGTAGTCGCAGGAGGAGATCACGCCGTCGAAGCGCAGCACCGCGTGCAGCCGCTCGACGTGGTCGAGCAGGGTGGCCACGTCGTTGGTGTCCGCGGTGAGCACGTTGTCGGCGGCCAGCAGCGGATGGGGATGGGCAGGGGCGGCGCGCAGGTAGTGGTGCAGGTCGCGGGTCAGAAAGGTGAAGCGGTGCCCTGACTCGTTGATCGCCCTGGGCAGCAGCGAGCTCATCGCACCGACCCAGCTCTCGATCATCAACAGGTGGGCCACATGTCCTCCTCCTCGGCCGCTCAGCGCGGCGGAATGTGAGGAACATGGTAATCATTGTCGGTAGAGGTGCGACAGCGCCTCTCGGGTCGAGTTCGGCGGGGCGCCGTTGCATGCCGGGCTCGGGCCGGTGGCCCGGTGTGAACGCAGCCCTCGACCCGCAACGTCCACAGTAGACCCTGCGGCTAATCCTGTTGTGGTGTAACGAAAAAATTGAGAAACTTGCGCTATGGTCGAGATATGTCGACCATAGCGAGTGAGCCCAGGGTGAACCTGAAGGCCGCCACCCCGGACGTGTCCGCCGCGATGCGGGCGCTCCACGTCGCGGCTTCGGACGCCGCGGCTCGGGCGGGGCTGCCCGTCCTGCTGCTGGAGCTGCTTCGTCTGCGCGTCTCGCAGATCAACGGCTGCGAGTTCTGCATCGACCTGCACGCCAAGGACGCGAGGGCCGCCGGCGAGTCACTGGGGCGCCTCGACGCGCTGCGCACCTGGGCGGAGTCCCCGCTGTTCGACGCGCGGGAGAAGGCGGCTCTCGCGCTGGCCGAGGCGATCACCCTCGTGCACGACGGCCGGGTACCCGACGAGGTGTACCGGGCCGCCGCCACCGAGTACGACGAGGAAGGGGTCGCCGCCCTCATCTGGGTCAGCACCGTCATCAACGCCTACAACCGCATCGCGATCAGCACCCGCATGGTTCCCCCGGCGCCTCAGCCGCGGACGACCTCGAACTGACGCGGCCGCGTGGCGGAGGGCGGGTTCAGCGGCAGGCGCAGCCGTTCGACCCGCTCCCGCCACCGCGCGAAGTGCCCGTCGCTGCCAGGGGTGGCGTCGCAGCCGGCCCAGCCGGTCACCAGGCGGATGCCGTGCAGCGCGTTGAGCAGCCACACCTCCCTGCCGGTCAGCTCCTCGACACGACGACGACGCCGCGCCGTCCGGATCCCCTGGGCCGTGGCCAGGTCCCGCACCAGCGCGGCGGTCGTTCCCGGCAGCGCCGGGATCTCCGACGGCGGCGAACACAGCACGCCGTCCTCCCACCACAGCACCGACGAGCTCGCCGCTTCGACCACGATGCCGTCCGCTGTCCGCAGCAGCGCTTCCTGCGCACCGTGCAGCTCCGCTTCAGCTCGAAGCCTGCCCAGCGCCTCGAGGTCCGGACCCTTGCGCGCCGGACTGCGCCGCGGATCGGGCGCGTCCGGCACCCACACCCGCACGTGCTCGCCACGCGGGGGTGCCGGGCGGATCCGCAGCCGCAACGACGGCGGGTCGCCCGCCAGTTCCGCGCGCGGGAACCACGCGCCCGTGCGGGGCAGGGCGGAGATCGCCTCGCGCCAGAACCTGTCCAGCTCCTCCGGCGCGGCGAGACCCGTTTCCAGGCACGATCGGGTGAACCTGCTGACGTGCCGGTCAAGTGCCAGCACCGACCCGTCCAGCACCAGCCAGGAATCGGCCACCAGCAGCGGAGTGTCCTCGGTCGCCATTCAGTTCCCCGTTCCGCTCATGACAGTCCTCGGGCCGTAGGGGGCGTGTTCCAGCCACTCGCCGAATCGCGGCACCACGGGCGCGAGAAGTCCCGCCGTCCTGCGCCGCAACCGGGCCACCGCGCCGGTGGGCCGCAGGTGCCGCAGGGCCGCGCCGGCGGCGGCGCTGTTGACCTCGGCGGCGGCTCGTCTCGCGGTGGCGAAGGCGGCGACGGCGTCCGCGTTCGCCGCGGGGGAGCGCCGGCCGGTCGCGATGGCGTCCGCCGCCGCCCGTGCGTCGGCGAAGCCGCTGTTCATGCCGCGTGCGCCGAAGGGCGGGAACAGATGAGCGGCCTCTCCCACGAGCAGGACCCGGCGGTGGGGATCGGTGAAGTCGTCGGCGATCAGCTGCAGGAAGCGGTAGACCGAGATCGCCGTGATGCGTTCGGACGGCGTCGGCCCGATCAACGCGGGCAACCACCGCCGCACCTCCCGCCGGGAGGCGATGACGTCCGGATCGTCCCCGGCCCGGCTCTGCACGTCGACCTGGAAGCCGTTCGCGTAAGGCACGACGAGCACACCACGTCCGTCCGCGCCGGGATGCGCGTAGTGCATCACGCGCTCCAGGCTCGGTGTGCCGCCGGGTTCGTCGGCGACGTCGACGACCACGTGGAACCCTTCCGCGGCAGAGCCTTCCAGCGAGGCGCCCGTCCGCTTGCGCACGGTCGACCTGGCGCCGTCGGCTCCGACGACGTGGCTTCCCGGCCAGGTCGCGCCATCGGCGGTGACCACGGTGACGCCGCCGGAGTGCGCGACGACCTCGGTGAATCGCCGGATGCTTTCTCCATTCTCCCGTCGAGATACCCCTGTGATCTGGACGCCGCACCGAGCAATCCCTTTACTGACGTCGAGAAACTCGCCATCCTGCCCGGTGTCACCCGGTGTGTGCTGATGACGACGCCGGGTTCTTCTCCGGGCGTTGGATAAGTCGTGTGCGTGGCACGCATCCGGTGATCACCTCGCGCGACGGAAAACGCTTACTTGGATTTATACGGACGTGCGCGCAGGTGGGTTCACACGATGTTGTGAGCCCTAACCTCACGTCGAACACACATCAGTGGGCGGAGTATCAGGCCCTGGAAATAAGTTAATCCATTGTGGATGAATGCTGTGCAAGTATCATTGGAATGGGCCCAAGCGGCGAGTCCGTGCTGGAAAGAATGTGTGCCGATTGATCGCTCGTTGTGTTGGTGGATGAGCTTGTAATACATGGCGTGGATCCGGATGAACACGGCGTGTTCACGGGTCACGGTTTTCCCTGATGACAGCGTGCGGATGGACGGTCTGGTCCGTCGCGGCCCTTCGTTGTTCGAATGGCGGCTCGCGTGTTCCCGACCAGTCCGCGCTGACCGGCATTACACGTCGTTGTGCGATCCGCGGCTCAACGACGAACAAGCCGCGCTCGTGGCCGAGAGCCTGCTCTGTTCGTCACCTCAGCTGTCCCGGTGCACAACGGCCACCGGGCACGGAGCGTGGTAGAGCACGGCGTGGCTGACCGACCCGAGCAGTGCCCGCCGCACAGCGCCGCGGCCGTGGCTGCCGACGACCAGGAGCGCCGCGTCGTCGGCGACGTCGAGCAGCGCCTGTGCCGGGCTGTGGAAGGACACGTGCCGCTCCACGCGGACGTCCGGATGGTTCTGCTGGTGCCCGGCCAGGCATCGGGCGATCACCGCTTCGGACTCCGCGCGCACCTGGTTCCAGTTGTAGTCCCAGTGCCGTACCGGAGCGAGCGCCTCGATCGGCATGTCCGCCCAAGCGTGCACGGCGAGCAGTTCGCGATCACGGCGCCGCGCGAACTCGAAGGCGAAGTCGATCGCGGCCGCGCTGGTTTCGGACCCGTCGACGCCCACCACGACACGGCCGTCGGCCGCTTTCGCCTCTCGGACAACGACAACCGGGCGTTCGTGGTTGCCGGCGAGGTCGGCGGCGGTGGAGCCGAGCAGTGCGCGGGACAGGCCGGACCGGCCGGACGAACCGACGACCAGTATGTCGGCGTCACGGCCGATCTCTCCCAGCACGTCCGAGGGATGGCCGTGCTCGAGGCGAGTGGTGATGCCGAGGCCTGGAGCCGATCGACCGCACTCGGCGGCGAGATCGGTCAGTTCGTTCTCGGCGTGTGAACGCACCGCCTGCTCGCTCGCGGCCTCGGGCAACGGTGTGGACATCGGGGTGAAGACGAACTCCGGCAGCGGTCCCCGCACCACGTGCACGAGCAGCAGTTCACACTCACGGCTCGACGCTTCGTCGGCGGCCCACAGAGCGGCGGTGCGTGCGGCCAGCGACCCGTCGACGCCCACCACGACCGTGCGCTTTCCGGACTCGGTTCGGAGCAATAGTCAAGACCTGTGGATGAAGATCTTTATGCTGCGGTGGGTGGTGCGTGTTCGTCGGGTCGTTCGACGAGTGTGCCGTTCTCGAAGCGGGCGCCGGCTCGGACCAGAGCGACCAGTTGC
>NZ_BAABBE010000041.1:0-61143 GCF_039537795.1 Lentzea roselyniae | reverse complement strand
GGACTTTCCGCTTGAGCTCGTCGAGGAGCTCAAGCGGAGTGGCGAGTCCGAGGGGTGGCATGCGTCCATTGTGGCAGGAACACGTGTTCGAATTCCATTCCACAATCGGGTGAACGCGCAGGTCAGCTCCCTATGGCACCGTGCGCGCACACTCTCTCTAGTACGCAACACGCGCCCAGCAACCACCTGCGCAACCGGCGCTCGACGCACGCAGCAGGAGGGCATGTGCCGGGTCGGCGTAAGGCGAAGCCGTGCCACCCCAACGCAACCGCCGCCCGCCCACGCAGCGTAACCACCGCCCAAAACAAACGCACCCGGCAGGCGTTGGCGAGCCGGCTCAAAGCTCCCAGCTGACGAACGCCCCGTCGTCGATCGACCCGCCCGCCTTCTTGTAGGTGGCCTGCGCAGCCGCGTCCCCCGCCGCGGTACCGGTCCACATCGCGTAGCAACCCCGTTCGGCGGCAAGGGCTTTGAGCGCCTCCACCAGCGCCGTGCCAATACCGCGGCGCAGGAACGCGTCGTCCACCCCGAGCTCGTAGAGGAACATCTCGGTGCCCTTGTCGGGGTGTGTCGTCTCCACTCCGGACACGAAGCCGACCGGCTGGTCGCCAACGTAGGCGATCAGCAGATGGCTGTGATCCTGCGCCAGGAAGCGGGACGTCGCGTCCGGCAGCGGCGGCGCGTCGAACAGGTGCGCGGCGGCGAACACGTCGTCGGGGGTGGCGGCGCGACGGATCTTCATACCGCCAGGCTAGGTGAACTTTCCGGAACAGGCCCGAAGGCGCGTCAGCGGTCCTCCACGACGGCGGGCAGCTTGCCGTTCTTGACCAGGTCGGCCAGCGAGGCGTGGTCGGCCTCGGTCTGGTCCGCGTAGTCGAAGGCGTACTTCGCGAACGCCTCGTCCAGGTCCTCGCCGCCGCCGTTCTGGAAGTACCCGGCCAGCAGGCGCGGATCCAGCGACCTGGTGTGCGCGCGGGCCAGCAACGCGCCTGCGAAGCGGCCGTAGTCGTCGAGGTCGTCGCGCTTCAGCGTCGTCGCGTCGATCTCGCCCTTGCGGTTGCGGAACTGCCGCACGATGAACGGCCGGCCCTCGATCGTCGTCCAGCCCAGCAGGATGTCGGACTCGGCCTGCACGAGCCGCGCGCCGTGGACGATCCGCTTGCCCTCGTGCTTGGCGGGCTCGACGTCCAGGAACGGCTGCAGGGCCGAGGTGCGGGCTTCCTTGGCCTGCAGCACCAGTGCCTCGGAGCCGTTGCCGTGCAACAGGATGAGGTAGTTGCGCAGGCCGACGCTGCCGGTGCCGACGACGCGGAACGCCACGTCCGACACGCCGTAGCGCATGATCAGGTTCGTCCGCGACTCACGCAGAGTGTCCACGTAGGACGGCAGCGCGGCGATCACGGCCTCTTCGGTCTCGAGGGAGACGTCCGTGAACGTCGGCGGGTTCGTGATGAACCGCCACTTCTCGCCGTCGTGCGCCGTCCACTTGGCGGCGAAGCGGGCGCTGGTGTTCTTGCGCGACTTCTCTGCGGCCTTGGAGAAGTCGTTGAGCAGGTCGTCAGCCTTGACCTTCGACAGCGTCGACTCGTCGCCCAGAGCCGTCCACGAGTCCATGAACGGGATCTCCGCGAGGTGCCTGATCACGTTGCGGTACGCGCGCACGGCGTCCTCGGCGGCGTCTCGGCACCCCTTGTCGGACACGCCGCCGACCCGGCCCGCCAGCACCAGCGACGCGACGAGGCGCTTGAGGTCCCATTCCCACGGGCCGGGCAGCGTCTCGTCGAAGTCGTTGATGTCCATGACGATCTGGCCCTCGGGCGTGCCGTAGAGGCCGAAGTTCGCTGCGTGTGCATCACCGCACAACTGAGCGTGCAGGCCGGTCGAGCACCCGGCGGCGAGATCACCCGCCTGGAGTCCGGCGGCGCCGCGGAAGAACGCGAACGGGTTGGCGAGCATCCTGCCGATCCGCAGCGGGATCAGATGCTCCAGCCGCCCCTCGTTGCTGGCGTGCATGAACTCCAGGACGGACGGGCGCGAGGGCGCCAGCGACACCGCGCGGTGCGCCTTGAAGTCCACAGAGGACCTCAGCGCGCGGCCTCGCGCGTAGACCTCCTCCGGCTCAGTCCATCTGCCCAGTGCGACAGCGGCCTCAGCACGCACCCGTTCACCCATACGAGCATGATGCCTGCGGCGGACGAGCCAGATGGCCCGTCCGCCGCAACTGTGACCTAGCGAGGCGGGAAAATCAGCCCAAATCGGGACGAACAACCTCCGCGATCGCCCGCACGCCCAGGTCGATCTCGTCCCGAGTGATCACCAGCGGGGGCGCGACGCGCAACGTCGTCGCCTGCGTCTCCTTGCACAGAACGCCACGTGCGGCCAGCGCCTCGGAGGCGGCGCGGCCGACCGGCCCGCCGGGGGAGATCTCGACGCCGGCCCACAGCCCGCGGCCGCGGACCTCGGCGATGCCGTGCCCGACCAGCTTGTTCAGCTCGGCGTGAAGGTGGTCGCCCAGTTCGCGGGAGCGCTCCTGGAACTCGCCGGTCTCCAGCAGCCGCACGACCGCACGGCCCACCGCGCACGCGAGCGGGTTGCCGCCGAACGTCGATCCGTGCTCACCCGGCTTCAGCACGCCCAGTACCGCGCGTGAACCGACCACGGCGGACACCGGCAGGATGCCGCCGCCCAGCGCTTTGCCCAGCGTGTAGAGGTCGGCGCGCACACCCTCGTGATCGAGGGCGAACAGCGTGCCGGTGCGGCCGAGCCCGGACTGGATCTCGTCGGCGATCATCAGCACGTTGTGCTCGTCGCACAGGCGGCGGATCCCGGGCAGGTAGCCGGCGGGCGGTACGACCACGCCGGCCTCGCCCTGGATCGGCTCGATCAGGATCGCGGCCGTGCGCGGCGAGATCGCGGACTCGATCTCGTCGAGGCTGCCGTACTTGACGACCTTGAAGCCCGGCGTGAACGGGCCGAAGTCGTTGCGGGCGGTCTCGTCGGTCGAGAACGACACGATCGTCGTGGTGCGGCCGTGGAAGTTGGATCCCGCGACGATGATCTCCGCGGTGCCCTCCGGCACGCCCTTGACCTGGTAGGCCCACTTGCGCGCCACCTTGATCGCGGACTCCACGGCCTCGGCGCCGGAGTTCATCGCGAGCACCATCTCGGTGCCGGTCAGTGCCGCGAGCTCACGGCAGAACAGGCCGAACTGGTCGTGGTGGAACGCGCGGCTGGTCAGCGTCACGCGGCCGAGCTGCTCGACGGCGGCGGCCACCAGGGCGGGGTGGCGATGGCCGAAGTTCAGCGACGAGTAGCCGGACAGGAAGTCCAGGTAGCGGCGGCCTTCGACGTCGGTGACCCACGCCCCCTCGCCGTGCGAGATGACCACCGGCAGCGGGTGGTAGTTGTGCGTGCTCCACTCCTCGTCGAGAGCTACGTAGTCAGCGCTGGTGGTGGTCTGGTGCTCAGCGATGGCTGTCATCCTCCAAGGCTAAGGGGCCGAACAAGCGATTTCAGCCGCGAAGTGTTGCGAACGACCGTTAAACGTTGCGTAGATTCACTGAACAGTGAGTGATCTTTGCGCAACAGGCGGGCCAGACGGTTCATCGCTACGCTCGGTTGATGGAGAAGAAGTCGGTTCGTGAAGCTCTGCGACTCGATGAGGTGGATCTCTCCACCCTCGACCCGGCCGGCCGCCCGGTCGGCCCCAAGAACAAGAAGGAGGCGGCCGAGGACCTCGCCACCACCGGGGCAGAGCTGGACGGCCTGCAGGAGGCGTTGTACGCGGAGAACTCTCGCGCGGTCCTGCTCGTGCTGCAAGGTATGGACACCTCCGGCAAGGGCGGCGTCGTCAGTCACGTCGTCGGCCTGGTGAACCCGCAGGGTGTGCGCATCGCGTCGTTCAAGAAACCGACTCCCGCCGAACGCCGTCAGCACTTCCTGTGGCGCATCAAGAAGGTGCTGCCGGAGAAGGGGCGCATCGGCGCGTTCGACCGCTCCCACTACGAGGACGTGCTCGTGCCCAAGGTCGAGCGTCTGCTCACAGCCGCCGAGATCAAGAAGCGGTACCAGGAGATCAACGCGTTCGAGAAGGAGCTCGCGGACAGCGGCACCACGGTGATCAAGTGCTTCCTGCACATCTCGCCCGAGGTGCAGAAGGAACGGCTGCTTGCCCGTCTGGACGATCCGAAGAAGAACTGGAAGTACAACCCGGCCGACATCGACGTGCGTTCCAAGTGGTCCAAGTACCAGGACGCGTACACCTGGGCGTTGAAGAACTGCTCGGACACGCCCTGGTACGCGATTCCCTCTGACCGCAAGTGGTACCGGAACTGGGCCGTGAGCCGGTTGCTGCTGGAGACCATGCGCGAGATGGACCCGAAGTTCCCGCCGCCCGCCTACGACATCGAGGCCGAGAAAGCCCGGTTGATCGCCCACGACCCGTTGCGCTGAGCGCAATCTTCGTTGCGGCTATTGCCTGACTGTAACGGTCTAGGCCACTGTGGGCTGCGCCGCCGTTGAGTATCCCGGAGGTGCGGACGTGGGTGTGGACCGGCGACGATTTCTCGGAGCCATGGGTGTGGGAGCTGGACTGCTGATGACCGGAGGGACCGCGCAGGCGGCCGCGACGCGGAGAGTCTTCTTCGGCGCTTACACGACGTGGAGCGGTGGCGCCAAAGGCATCGGCATCGGCACCTACGACACGGCGAACGGCCAGCTGAAGACGACCGGCGTGATCGGCGGCGTGGTCAACCCGTCGTTCGTGATCGAGTCGCGCGACGGCCGGTTCCTGTACGCGGTCAACGAGATCAGCAAGGGCGAGGTCACCGCGATCAACGCGGGCTCGCTCAAGGTGATCAACAAGCAGCCGACCGGCGGCGCGGACCCGTGCCACCTGACGCTCGACCCGTCGGGGAGGTTCCTGATCACCGCGGACTACTCGTCCGGCTCGCTCAGCGTCTTCCCGGTCAAGGCCGACGGCAGCCTCGGCGCGCGCACGCAGAAGGTGCAGCACAAGGGGTCGGGGCCGGATCCCTCGCGTCAGGAGGGCCCGCACGCGCATCACATCGTGTTCGACCCGGCGGGCAAGCACGCGCTGGCGGTCGACCTGGGCGCGGACGCGGTGTTCGTCTACTCGTTCACCGGCGGGAAGCTGACGCTCGTCTCGACGGCGAAGTTCAAGCCGGGCGCCGGGCCGCGCCACATCGCGTTCCACCCGAACAGCAAGACCGCGTACGTCGCGAACGAGCTGGACTCGACGATCGTGTCCTGCGCGTACGCGGACGGGAAGCTCACGCCGGGTCAGGTGCTCAAGACCGCGCCGCCCGCGACCGTGCGCAACTACCCGGCCGAGGTGCTGGTGTCCGGTGACGGGAAGAACGTGTACCTGTCGAACCGCGGGCACGACAGCGTCGCGCACTTCGCTGTCAACGGGGCTGAGCTCGCGCTGGTCGGCCACACACCGGCCGGCGGCAAGTACCCGCGGCACATCACGCTTGACCCGTCCGGGCGATTCCTCTTCGCGGCCAACCAGAACTCGAACCTGGTGACGTCGTTCGCGGTGGACGCCGTGACCGGCAGGCTGACACCGTCCGGCACGCCGCTGAAGACCGAGATCCCGGTGTGCGTGCTGCCCACCCGACTGGGTTAACGCCCTTCAAGTCGATCGTCCACAGTGGTACTCCGGCCCCATGGGTCTCATGGCTGGAGTACTGGCAGTTGCGTTGATGGCGCCCGCACCGGTCGCACCGGAGTACGTCGCACTCGGCGACTCCTACGCGTCCGGCGCGGGTGCCGGTTCCTACTCGGGCGGCTCGTGCCGTCGCAGCGCGAACGCCCATCCGGCGTTGCGCGGCAAGGGCTTCCCGTCGTTCCGGTTCGTGGCGTGCAGCGGGGCGACCACGAAGTCGCTCAAGCCGCAGTTCAAGGCGCTCAGCCCGGCGACGACGCTGGTCACGGTCACCGTCGGCGGCAACGATCTCGGGTTCGTCGACGTGATGACGACCTGCACGCTCAACGGTGACAGGGCCTGCGTCTCGCGAGTCGCCAAAGCGGTGAAGTTCATCCACGAACAGCTGCCCGCACGGCTCGACGCCACCTACGCCACGATCAGGAGCTCCGCGCCGGCGGCCGAGCTGGTCGTGCTCGGCTATCCGCGGTTGTTCACGCCGAACGACAGGTGCAGGACGCTCTCGCCCGCCAAACGTGCGGCGCTCAACGACGCCGCGGACCAGCTGTCCGAGGTGACCGCGGCGGCTGTGGCACGGGCCGGTGCGCGTTATGTCGACGTGAGGGAAGCGTTTGCGGGGCACGGCGTCTGCTCCGGGGAGCCGTGGATCAACGCGCTGGTCCGCCCGACCGACGACTCCTACCACCCCAACAAGGCCGGCCAGGCGGCGTACTTCAAGGCGTTGACAAGCTCGCATCGGTAAGTTCAGACTTACCGTTCGTGGGGACTTACCAAGAGGCGTTCGCGGCGCTCGGCGATCCGACCCGCCGCGAGATCTTCACGCTGCTCGCGGCCAGGCCGCGGGCTGTGGGGGAGATCGCCGCCGAGCTCCCGGTGTCGCGGCCGGCCGTGTCCCAGCACCTCAAGGTGCTCAAGGCGGCACGGCTGGTCCGCGTCGAGGCCGAGGGCACCCGGCGGCGGTACTCCGTGGACCACGTGGGGGTGGCCGCGATGCGCGACTACCTCGACGACGTCTGGGGCCAGGCCCTCGCCAACTTCGCTGCGGTGGTGGAGGAGACATGACGGAAGTCAGGCGATCGGTAGTGGTGAACGCGGGCGCCGACCACGCGTTCAAGGTGTTCACGGAGAAGTTCATGACGTGGTGGCCGCCGGCGCACCACATCGGCGATGCGGACCTGAAGGACGTCGTCGTCGAACCGCGCGAAGGTGGCCGCTGGTACGAGATCGGCACCGACGGCGCCGAGTGCGACTGGGGTGCGGTCAAGGCCTACGAGCCGCCGGCACGGCTCCTGCTGGCCTGGCACCTCAACGGTGACTGGGACTACGACCCGGACCCGGCGCGGGCATCCGAAGTGGAGATCACCTTCACGCCCGAGGGCTCCGGCACCCGCGTGGAGCTGGTGCATCGCAACTTCGAGCGGCACTTCACCAAGCCGGAACGGCTGCGTGAGGGCGTCAGCGGCGAAGGCGGCTGGGGAGGAATTCTGCTCGGCTTCCAGCGGGCGTTCGTGTGATCATGCCCCGGTGAATTCGTTGAGGGAGGTCACGGCCACCCGGTACGTGACGCCGTTCCGCGAGGGCGGTTCCATGCCGGGGCTGGTCGAGGCCGACGACCTGGGTATGTACGTGGTCAAGTTCCGCGGCGCCGGACAGGGCGTGAAGGTGCTCGTCGCCGAGATCATCGTCGGCGAGCTGGCGCGGCGGCTGGGCTTCCGGATACCCGAGATCGTCCTGGTGCACCTCGACCCGGAGCTGGCACGCGCGGAACCCGACCAGGAGGTCCAGGAGCTGCTGCGGGCCAGCGGCGGCCTCAACCTCGGCCTCGACTACCTGCCCGGCTCGTTCGACTTCAACCCGATCGTGCGCGACCCCGGCACCGAGCTCGCGACGAAGCTGCTCTGGTTGGATGCCCTGGTGCTCAACGTGGACCGCAGCTGGCGCAACCCGAACATGTTGCTGTGGCACCGCGACGTGTGGCTGATCGACCACGGCGCCTCGCTGTACTTCCACTACTCGTGGAGCCCGGAGAAGCCCGCCACGAAGGACTTCCGGTTCGACCCCTCGGACCACGCGATGCTGCCGAACGCGGGTGCTCTGTCCGAAGTGGACGCCGAGCTGTCGGCCAGGATCACGCCGGAGCTGCTCGACGAGGTCCTCGCACTCGTTCCCGACGAGTGGCTGGAAGGCGATCCGGTGGAACTCCGCCAGCGTTACAAGGACTTCTTCACCCACCGCCTCGCCCACCGCGGCTGGGTCGACTCGCTGGAGGCCGCGCGTGCCGCACGTGTTTGAGTACGCGCTGCTGCGGGCTGTGCCACGGCAGGAGCGCGGCGAGTTCATGAACGTCGGCGTCATCGTCTACTGCGCCGCACTGGACTTCCTGTGTGCGAAGACCTATGTGGACGATGACCGGCTGCGGGCGCTGGACCCGCAGCTGGACGTGGAGATGCTGGAGACGTCGCTGAGGCACCTCACGAACTCGTGCGACGGCACGCCAGACGCCGGGCCGGTCAGCAGGACAACGGTTGGGCAACGGTTCCGCTGGCTGACGGCGCCGCGCAGCACCATCGTGCAGACCTCACCTGCGCATACGGGATTCACCGAAGACCCGTCGGCCGAGGTCAACCGGCTTTTCGAAGCACTGGTGCTGCCACCCCGGTAGGTTCGTCGCAACCTGTAGGGGCGCGTCGCGTCCCTAGTTGCAAAGCGAATCTAAAGCGATCGGGGTTGGCGACACATGAGCGCTGGGTATCACCACGGCTACCAGCAGCCGCGGCGTCCCATGCCGCCGCAGCGGCCGATGAAGAAGAAGAGGCGTCCTGGACGCGTCGTTCTGGTGCTGCTGCTGGTCCTGCTGCTGGCCGTCGTCGGATTCGGCTTCTACGTCGACTCGACGCTGAAGCGGATCGACGCGCTGCCCGACTACCAGGGCCGTCCTGCCGAGACGCCGGGCACCACCTGGCTGCTCGTCGGCTCCGACGCTCGCGACGGACTGACGCAGGAGCAGAAGGACACGCTCGCCACCGGTGACGCGGCCGGCCGGCGCACCGACACCATCATGATGCTGCACCTGCCGGACAACAGCGCCGCCAAGCCGGTGCTGCTGTCGATCCCGCGTGACTCGTACGTCGCGATCCCAGGCAACGGTCGCAACAAGGTCAACGCGTCGTACGCGTTCGGCGGGCCGCAGCTGCTCGTGCAGACCGTCGAGGGCGCGACCGGCGTGCGGATCGACCACTACATGGAGATCGGCTTCGGCGGGTTCTCCGACATGGTCGACGCGGTCGGCGGCGTGGACATCTGCCTCGACCAGCCGATCAAGGACCCGCTGGCCGGCATCGACCTTCCCGCCGGTTGCCAGGAGCTCGACGGGCCGCAGGCGCTCGGGTTCGTGCGGACCCGTGCGTTCGCGACCGCGGACCTGCAGCGCGTGCAGAACCAGCGGCAGTTCCTGTCGGCGCTCTTCACGAAGGTCAAGAGCCCGGCCACGCTCGCGAACCCGTTCCGCGTGATCCCGCTGATGAACGCGGCGTCCGGCTCGGTGTCGGTCAACGAGGACGACCACGTGTGGCACCTGGCGAGCGTCGCGCTCAACATGGGCGACGCGACGAGCGGCACCGTGCCGGTCGGGTCCACGCCGACGGTGCCCGGTGCGGGCTCGGTCGTGCAGTGGAACAAGGAGAAGGCCTCGCAGCTCTTCGACCTGATCAGCAAGGATCAGCCGGTCCCCGCCGAGCTGATCGCCCCTCCGAAGTAACTACTCGGCGGGCTCGGAAGTGGGCTCCGAGCTTGTCAACCCGGCCTCCTGTGCGATCTCCTCGAGTTCGCGCAGGAGGTCGTCGTAAATCGGTGTCGTGGACATCGTCTAGCCCCCTCGTTCTGGATCTTCCCCCGTTCAGGTGACGGGAGCTTACGCCCCTGTACCCGTTCTTCTCGCGTCATATGCCTGTGAGACGCTAAATGTTGGCTAACGCCATCTCTTGACCAGGCAATATGTGTGCCAGCCACATGTTGAGCACGCCGCGTGACGCCTACCGTTTCCGGTCATGTCGAGTGTCACGGGTCACACCGCGCTGGTCACCGGAGCCGCGAGCGGCATCGGCCTGGCCTGCGCCCGCGCCTTGGCCGATGCCGGCGCGAAGGTCCATCTGGTCGACCTCGATCCCGGCGTGCGGGACATCGCCTCCGAGGTCGGTGGGGTCGGGCACGTTCTCGATCTGACGTCCTCGGTCTCCGCGTTGCCCGCCGAGGTCGACGTGCTGGTCAACAACGCAGGTGTCCAGCACGTCGCACCGATCCACGAGTTCCCCGCCGAGCGCTTCTCGGCGATGGTCGAGCTCATGCTGGGGGCGGCGTTCCGGCTCACCCGGCACGTTCTGCCGCACATGTACTCACGTGGCTGGGGCCGGTTGGTCCACGTCTCCAGCGTGCACGGACTGCGCGCGTCCGCGTTCAAATCCGCTTACGTCGCCGCGAAGCACGGCCTTGAGGGGTTCTCCAAGGTCGCGGCTTTGGAGGGCGCGCCTCACGGCGTGACGTCCAACTGCGTGGCCCCTGGGTATGTGCGGACTCCCTTGGTGGAGAAGCAGATCGCGGACCAGGCCCGTGTGCACGGCATCTCCGAGGCTGATGTCTCGTCGCAGATCTTCCTCCAGCGCAGCGCAGTCAAACGGCTGATCGAGCCTTCCGAGGTGGCGTCGGCCGTGTTGTGGTTGTGCGACAACAGTTTTGTCACAGGCACGTCGTTGGCCGTCGACGGCGGCTGGACCGCCCAATGAGGAGTTGTCGATGATCAAGAAAGTGGTAGGCGCGTCGCTCATCGGAACAACTGTCGAGTGGTACGACTTCTTCCTCTACGGCTCGGCAGCCGCCCTGGTGTTCAACAAGCTGTTCTTCCCGACCGCGGACCCGCTGACCGGCACGCTGCTCGCGTTCACCACGTACGCCATCGGGTTCCTCGCCCGGCCGCTGGGCGGTCTGGTGTTCGGCCACTACGGCGACCGCTTGGGGCGCAAGAAGTTGCTCGTGTTGTCGTTGCTGCTGATGGGTGGCGCGACGATGCTCATGGGTGTGCTGCCGACGTATGCAGCAGTCGGTGTTGCTGCGCCGTTGCTGCTCACGTTCCTGCGGCTGGTGCAGGGCTTCGCATTGGGCGGTGAGTGGGGCGGGGCCGTGCTGATCGTGTCCGAGCACGGTGATCCGGCGCGGCGCGGCTTCTGGGCGTCGTGGCCGCAAGCCGGTGTGCCGTGCGGAAACCTGCTGGCGACGGGCGTGCTCGCGGTGCTGGCGGCGGTGCAGTCGGACGCGGACTTCCTGGCGTGGGGCTGGCGGATCCCCTTCCTGCTCTCTGGTGTGCTGGTCGTGATCGGCCTGTGGATCCGCCTGACGGTGTCCGAGTCGCCGATCTTCCTCGCAGCCCAGGAGAAGGCGGCACAGCAGAAGGAGCCGGCGCTGGAGAAGGCGCCCGCGCTGGAGCTGCTGAAGCACAACTGGCGCGAGGTGCTGATCGCGATGGGCGCGCGGTTCGCCGAGAACGTGTCGTACTACGTGATCACGGCGTTCATCCTCGTCTACGTGGTGACCGGGCTCGGACTGTCGAAGTCGGTGGGGCTCAACGCGGTGCTCATCGCGTCGGCCGTGCACCTGGTGACGATTCCGGTCTGGGGTCACCTGTCGGACCGGTTCGGGCGGCGAGTGATCTACCTGGTCGGCGCGGTCGGCATGGCGGGGTGGATCTTCGCGTTCTTCGCGCTGCTCGACACGAAGGACCCGGTGCTGATCACGGTGGCCACGACGGTCGGACTCGTGCTGCACGGTGCGATGTACGGGCCGCAGGCGGCGTTCTTCTCGGAGCTCTTCGGGACGCGGGTGCGGTACTCGGGTGCGTCGGTCGGCTATCAGCTGGCGTCGATCGTGGCCGGTGCGCTGGCCCCGTTGATCGCGACGGCGTTGCTGCAGGCGTACAAGTCGTCGTTCCCCATCGCGATCTACGTGGTGATCACGTGCGTGATCACGGTGGCGGCGATCGCCCTGGCGCGTGAGACCCGTGGTGCGGATCTGGAGGAACGTGACAGGGTTGGGGTGTGACACGACGGCGTGAGGCCGAACTGGCGGCGTTGTTCGAGACCGCGTCCGAGCTCGCGGGCATGCGCGACCCGGACGCGGTCCTCCGCTCGATCGTGCGGAGGGCACGAACCCTGCTCGGCACCGACCTTTCGTACCTGACGATGAACGACCCGGCCGGCACCTACATGCGGGTGACGGACGGGTCGGTCTCGCCGTTGTTCCAGAAGGTGCGGCTGGGGCTCGGCGAGGGCCTGGGCGGGCTGGTGGCGCAGACCGCCAGCCCGTACGCGACGTCCGACTACTTCGCCGACGCCCGGTTCAACCACACCAGGCCGATCGACTCGGCCGTGCGGGACGAGGGCCTGGTGGCGATCCTGGGTGTGCCGCTGAAGCTCGACGCCAAGGTCATCGGTGTGCTGTACGCGGCCGATCGGACCTCGCGGGAGTTCCCGCCGGAGGAGGTCGCCCTGCTGTCGTCGCTGGCCGACCACGCGGCGATCGCGATCGACACCGCGTCGTTGTTCGCGACGATCCAGTCGCACAACGAGGCGATGAAACGGGCGGAGGAGGCGCACGACCGGCTCACGGACCTGGTGCTGCGCGGCGGGTCGTCGGCCGAGGTCGCGGCGGCCGTGGGAGAGCTGCTCGGCGGGCCGGTCGACGTGCTGGAAACCGTGCCTTCCCAGGCGGTGCGGGCCAACGGGCGCGCTGTGCTGCTCGACGGCGTGTGGGTGTGCGCGGTGCTGGCGGGCTCCGAGCTGCTGGGCGGGATCACGTTGTCCGGGCGGCCCGACCTGCCGGACGCGGACCGGCGGGTGTTCGAACGGTCGGCGGCGGTGACGGCGTTGCTGTTGCTGCTGCGGAGAACCGTGGCGGAGGCGGAGAACAAGGTCCGCGGCGAGCTGATCACCGACATCCTCGACGGGCGGGACCCCGCCGGGTTGCAGGCTCGGGCGCGGCGGGTCGGGGTGGAGCTGAAGGACCCGCACGTCGTGCTGGTGGCGGACGGGAACCTGTCCGCCGCAACGCACTACGCGTCGGTCCACAGAGGACTTGCCGGGTCCCGCGGGCGTGACGTGGTGCTGGCGTTGCCTTCCACCTCCACGCACGTCGCCAAGGACGTGGCTCGGGCACTGGACGCGACGGTGGGCGCGTGCGGGCCGGTCGTCGGGCCGGTGGCCATCGCGGCGGCCTACGAGGAAGCGCGGCGGTGTCTGAGAGCGTTGCGGCAGCTGGGGCGGGAGAAGGACGCCGCGACGATGGACGACCTGGGATTCGTCGGTGTGCTGCTGGGCGATCGTGCGGACGTCTCCGGGTACGTGCGGTCGGTGCTGGGGCCGGTGCTCGACTACGACGCCGAACGCGGCACGGAGCTGGTGCACACGCTGGAGGTCTACTTCCGGTGCGGCGCGAACCTGAGTCGTGCCAAGGCGGAGCTGCACCTCCACGTCAACACGGTCACGCAACGGCTCGATCGAGTCTCGTCGTTGCTCGGCGACTGGCAGACGCCGGACCGTGTGCTGGAGGTGCAGCTCGCTCTGCGCCTACTTCGCCTGCAGGGATAGCACCGCGTCCCCTGCGGGGGCGTCGGAGTTGCCGAACGGCTTGGCGATCGCCATGTAGACGAGACCGATGCCGACCACCAGAGCGCCGCTCAGGATGACGACGTAGTTGTCGTACCAGGGCGCGCCCGGCGTGCGCGGCCACACCATGTTGACCATCGCCGCGACGCCGTACGCGAGCGCCAGGACGTTGATGACCATGCCCCAGCGGCCGAGCGTGAACTCGCCGGACGGCACCCAGCCCTTGATCCTCGCGCGCAGTGCCGCGAACACGACCATCTGGAAACCGAGGTAGATGCCGAGCGTCGCGAACGAAACGATCTTGTCCAGCGCGTTCGTCGACAGCATCGACGCGAACACGATGACCACCGGGATGACGCCGGCGAGCGCCAGCGCGTACGGCGGGATGTGCCGCTTCTGGTTGAACTTCGCGAGTGCCCTGTGCCCGAACAGCATCTTGTCGCGGGCGTAGGAGTAGGTCAGCCGAGATGCAGCTGCCTGCAGGGACATCGTGCAGGACAGGAACGAGATCAGCACGACCGCGATCACGATCTTGTACCCGACCGGGCCGAACGCGTTGGTCAGGATGTTCGTGACCGGGTCCGCGTCCTCGCCGCTGATGACCTTGCCGAAGTCGGGCACCGCGAGCAGCAGCGACAGGCACGCGAACGTGGCCGCCGCGCCACCGATGTAGATGGTGCGGCGCATGGCCTTCGGAATGACGCGGCCGGGGTCCTTGACCTCTTCCGCGGTGTCACCGCAGGCCTCGAAGCCGTAGTACTGGTAGAGACCGATGATGCCCGCCGCGAAGAACGCGGGCAGGTAGCTGCCCGGCTCGCCCGCGCCGAAGTTGTCGAACAGCACGCCCAGGCCGTGGACACGGTTGTCGACCAGCAGCCAGATGCCGACCGCGAGCGCACCGACGATCTCCGCGGCGAACCCGAAGATGGCGGCCCAGCTCAGCACCTTCGTGCCCGCGTAGTTGATCAGGGTGGACACCACGATGATCGCGATCGCGCACAGCACGGTGTTGCCGACGGTGGCGGTGTAGCCGAGAAGCGTTGCCAGGTAAGGGCCCGCGCCGTAGCTGACGGACGCGATGGTGACCAGCAGGGCGACCATGTAGACCCAGCCGGTCATCCACGCCCAGCGCTTGCCCCACAGGCGGCGTGCCCACGGGTAGACGCCGCCCGCGACCGGGTACTGCGCGACGAGCTCGCCGAACACGAGCGCGACCAGGAACTGGCCGACGCCCGCGACGACGAAGCTCCAGATCATCGGCGGACCGCCCAGGGCGAGGGCGGTGCCGAACAACGTGTACGTGCTGACCACGGGGGAGAGGTAGGTGAAGCCCAGCGAGAAGTTCGCCCACGGGCTCATGTCCCGCTTGAACTCCGACGTGTAGCCGAGATCCTTGAGCCTGTCGGCTTCGGTGAGCGCGGCCGGTGTCCGAGTGGCTGTCATCCGGCCGCCCCCTTGATCAGATCTGCGGCTCGTTCTCCAATCATGAGAACCGTGACCATCGGGTTCACGGTCGGCATCGTGGGGAACACGGAGGCGTCGACGACCCGGAGGCCTTCGAGTCCGATGACCTTCAGGTCACCGTCCACAACGGACCCGATAGCGCAGGTGCCTGCCGGGTGGTAGACGGTGTGGGCGGCTTTTCTCCCGTACTCGGACAGCGCCTCGTCGCTCGTGACGTCCGGGCCGGGCGCGATCTCCCGCTTGAGCCACGACTTCAGCGGCTCCTGCTCGGCGATCTTGCGGGCGATCTTGAAGCCGTCGACCAGGGTCTGCTCGTCGTAGCCGTCGGGGTTGGTGAAGTAACCGAAGTCGAGCGCCGGCTTCTCGGCGGGATCGCTGGACTTCAGCCACAGCTTGCCCTTGCTGTGCGGCCGCGGGATGTTCGGCGTCATGCACACCCCGTGCTCCACCTTCGGGTAGCCGAGGCGTTCCGTGTTGGTGGTGAACGGGATCTGGTAGAAGTGGAACATCAGGTCCGGGCGCGGGTCGGACTCGTCGCGCCGGATGAAGAGGCCCGCGTCGGAGTCCATCACCGAGTTCTCCGGCAACGGTTTCGTGGTCTCCCACACGATGACCGACTCGGGGTGGTCGAGCAGGTTATCGCCGACGCCGGGCAGGTCGTGCCTGGGCTCGATGCCGATGCTGCTCAGGTGCTCGGCGTCGCCGATGCCGCTCAGCATCATCAGACGCGGGGTGTCGATGGCACCCGCGCAGAGCAGAACCTCTTTGCGGGCCTCGACATAGCCCTTGTCGGTGTGCACGCCGATCGCGCGGGTGCCGTCGAACTCGATCCGGCCGGCCCAGGTGTTGAGCAGCAGGGTCAGGTTCTTGCGGCTGCCCAGGATCGGGTGCAGGTAGGCGGTCGACGCGCTCGACCGCTGGTTGTTCTTCTCCGGGTGGTAGGCGATGGAGAAGAAGCCGACGCCGTCCTCGAACGGCTCGGCGTTGAAGTTGTCGATCTCCGGGACGCCCGTGGCCTTCTGCGCGGCGGCGACGAAGTCCTTGGCGATCGGGTTCCGGTCCTTCTCCTCGACCGGGATGATGTTGAGCGCGACCCTGTCGTAGTACGGGCCGATCGCGTCCCACGTCCAGCCGTGGCCCCAGTCGTCGAAGTCCTGGGGCAGCGGGTTGAAGCAGATCAGCGTGTTGTGGCTGGAACAACCGCCGAGGACTTTCGCGCGGCTGTGCCGGATGTGCGAGTTGCCGCGCGGCTGCTCGACCGTGGGGTAGTCGTAGTCGTACTCGGTCTCCAGCAGGTTGATCCAGTTGCGCAGGTTGAGGATCTTCTCGTCGCCCACGTCGGAAGGACCGCCCTCGATGACCGCGACCGTGACGTTCTCGTCTTCGGTGAGTCTCGCGGCGAGCACGCAGCCCGCCGTTCCGCCGCCGACGATCACGTAGTCATATGCGGTCACTGGGAATCCTTTCGCGCGAACCAGTTCTGTGCTGCGGGCTTGAGGTTCTGGTAGACGTGCTTGGGCTCGGTGTACTCGTGCAGGCCCGCGGTGCCGAGCTCACGGCCGACACCGGAGCGCTTGAAGCCGCCCCACTCGGCCTGCGGCAGGTAGGGGCCGAACTCGTTGATCCACACCGTGCCGTGGCGGAGCTTCTTCGCGACGCGCTGGGCCTTCTCGAGGTCCTGGCTCCAGACACCGCCCGCGAGGCCGTAGTCGGTGTTGTTGCCGAGGAACGTCGCCTCGTCCTCGGTCGTGAAGCGTTCGGCGGTGATGATCGGGCCGAACGTCTCGTCCTGGACGAGCTTCATGTCCTTGTGGCAGTCCGCGTAGACGGTGGGACGGAAGAAGAAACCGTTCTGCAGCTCGGGTTCGTCCGGCCGCCTGCCGCCCGCCTTGAGGGTGGCGCCCTCCTGCTGGGCGATCTCGATGTATCCCTCGACCTTGGCGCGGTGCTCGGCGCTGACGAGCGGCCCGGACTCGGTGTCCTCGTCGAAACCGTTGCCCAGCTTGATGAGGTCGGCCCGGCGCGCGACCTCGTCGACGAAGTCGTCGTAGATGTCCGTGTGCACGATGAGCCTCGTGCCGGACGAGCACACCTGGCCCGCGTGGAAGAACGCGGCGGTGAGCGCGTAGTCGACCGCGGTGTCGATGTCGGCGTCCGCGAAGACGATGTTCGGGTTCTTGCCGCCGAGCTCCAGCGCGACCTTCTTCACGGTCTTCGCGGCCGAGGCCATGATCCGCTGCCCGGTGGCGAGGCTGCCGGTGAACGAGACGAGGTCGACGTCCGGGTGTTCGCTCAGCGGCGCGCCCACTTCGGGGCCGGTGCCGAGGACGAGGTTCGCGACGCCGTCGGGCAGTCCGGCTTCCTGCAGGAGCTCGAAGAGCTTGATCGTCGTGAGCGGCGTGATCTCACTCGGCTTGCCCACCAGCGTGTTGCCGGCGAGCAGGGCAGGGGCGATCTTCCAGGAGATCTGCAGCAGCGGGTAGTTCCAGGGCGCGATCAGGCCGCAGACGCCGACCGGTTCGTAGTCGATGCGGCTGACGACGTCGGGCGGGGTGCCCTGCACGACCTTCGGGTGCAGCAGGCCGGCGAGGTTGCCGTAGTAGCGGAACACGGCGACGACGTCGTCCACGTCGATGCGGCTCTCGACCAGCGTCTTGCCGGTGTCGAGCGTCTCGGTGCGGGCGATGTCCTCCTTGTCGCGCTCCAGCAGGTCCGCGACCCTGTTCAGCACGGCGGCGCGGTGCTCGGGGCTCGCGTGCGGCCAGTCGCCGTGGTCGAAGGCGTTTCTGGCCTTCGCGATCGCCTGGATCGCCTGTTCGCGGGTTTGGTCCTCGATCTCGGTGAGAACACTCTGATCGAAGGGGTTGATGATCTGCCGCACCGGCGACACTGACTGCCTCCCTGTTCGTGTGTCCACGTAGGACAATGGGGTGTAGCCGGTCGCCGGTGGCGGTAAACCGTGACGACCGTCTCCTACTTGAGATTCCTGCGCAGTCGGGTGAAAAGACGAGCGTTGCTCATTGCCACGATGCCGACAATGTCTTCTTCGTTCGAACTGTCTCGATAGGTCGCCACGAACCTCCGGTCCTCGATGGACCCATCTTCGATGCGAACGTCGTTCGTCGCCCGTCCGATGAACTGGATCCGCACGCCGTACTGATCCGACCAGACGTAGCCGCCGTTGGTGTGCGTCGCGACGGTCTCACCCGCCAGCAGGTTGCGGGTGGCGACTTGCGCCTGCTCGGTCGCGGACGTCCAGTGCTCCGCGCGGTGGCCGGCGCAGTTCGCGACGTCGCCGACGGCGACGATGTTCTTCAGGTTCGTCACGCCGCCCGCGTCGCACACGACGCCGTTGTCGACCTTGACCGGCCCACCGGCGAGCCAGTCCGTGGCTGGACGCACGCCGATGCCCGCGACGACGACATCGGCGTTGACATGACGGCCGTCGGCCAGGTTGATTCCGCTGTCAACGTTGACTGAATCAACATTGACGGCGGTAATCAATGTTGACCCGTGGTCGCCGTGCAGCTGTCCACATGCGGCACCCATCTCCACGCCCAGTACGCGCGTGAGTGGCGTCGGGAGCGCCTCGATGACCGTGACGTCCTTGCCGAGGGAGCGCGCGCTCGACGCGATCTCCGCGCCGATGAACCCGGCGCCGATGACGCCGACGTGCTGGGCGGTGGCGAACGCTTCGCGGAGCTTGACGGCGTCGTCGAGGGTGCGCAGGACGTGCGCGTTCGGGATCGTGCGCGGTATGCCGCCCGTTGCGATGACGATGCCGTCGGCTTCGACCGTCGTGCCGTCGCTGAGCGCTACCTCGCCGTGGGACAGGAGTGCGGTCGCGCAGTTGCCGAGGCGCCATTCGGCGTTGAGGGCGTCGAGGTCGTCCTGATCGGCGAGCGGCACCGCCTCCACCTTGCCGAGAAGGAAGTCCTTCGAGAGAGGTGGCCGGTCGTAGGGCAGATGCACCTCATCGCCGACGATGACGAGCCGTCCGTCGAACCCCTGCCGGCGCAGTGCCTGCGCCGACCTCAAGCCGGCGAGTGATGCGCCGATGATCGCGATCGTCCTCACGCCACGTCCTTGTTCACCTCGACATCGACATAGACCACTCCATCTTTCACAAGTACGGGATAGGTCTTCACCGGTCTTTTGGCGGGCAGACAAGTCGGCTCGCCGGTGCGAAGGTCGAAGCTCGCGGCGTGCAGCGGGCACTCCACGAAGCATCCTTCGAGCCAGCCCTCGCTGAGGGAGGCGTCCTGGTGGGTGCAGGTGTCGTCGATGGCGTACAGGACACCGTCGGCGTTGAACACCGCTATGGGTGCATGAGGACCGACGATGCGCACCGCCTCTCCCGGGGGCAGGTCCATGAGAGCGCAGGCGCGGATCATCGTCGGCCTCCGTTGCGTGACGCGGCACACGTTCCGAATGACGCAACACAATGTGAGGCTCGCGCGACGCGTAGTCAATAGTTCGAGTGAGTGTTTTGCCTGCCGGTTACTGTTGCGCGATGAGCAACTCCGACTCGGCAGCTCAGGTGCAGTCCGTCGACAGAGCTATCAGCGTGCTGGAACTCCTCGCCCAAGGCGAGGCCGGCATCACCGAAATCGCTGGTGAGCTGGGTGTGCACAAGTCCACGGTGTCCAGACTCGTCTCCGTGCT
Source organism: Lentzea roselyniae (assembly GCF_039537795.1). NCBI lineage: Bacteria > Bacillati > Actinomycetota > Actinomycetes > Pseudonocardiales > Pseudonocardiaceae > Lentzea > Lentzea roselyniae. The sequence continues at coordinate 41,676 of NZ_BAABBE010000041.1, read as the reverse complement.
GGAGGCGCGTGGCCTGGTCGAGCAGCTCGGGGAAAGAGGCAAGTACGCCATCGGCTTCGGAGTCGTCCGCCTGGCCGGTGCCGCCACCGGCCGCATGGATCTGACCAAGCTCGGCCAGCCGGTGTGCCAGACGCTCGCCGACGAGTTCGGCGAGACCGTGAACATCGCCGTGCACGACGCCGGCGTCGCCATCAACATCACCCAGGCCCGCGGGTCCGCGGCCGTGTCGGCGGTGAACTGGATCGGCCAGCGCACGCCGTTGCACGCCACGTCGTCCGGCAAGGTCCTGCTCGCGTACCTGCAGGTCGAGGAACGCAAGCGGCTGGCGTCGCTGCCGCTCGACTCCTACACCGAGAACACCGTCGTGGATCCCGAACGGTTGCTGGCTGAGCTCGAGACGGTCGCATCGCAGGGGTATGCGGCCTGTTTCGAGGAGCTGGAGCTGGGACTGCACGCGGTCGCCGTCCCGGTGCGCGGTCATCGGGGTGAGGTCGTCGCGGCGATGAGTGCCTCCGGGCCGTCGTACCGGTTGTCGCGGCAGCGGGTCGAGGACATCGTGCCGGCGATGATGTCGGCGGCGGCCGACCTGTCCGCGCAGCTCGGCTACTTCGCGGGCTGATCCCACCAGGGGACCCAGCCCCAGTCGTCCAGGTCCGTCCAGGTGGCCCTGAGGCGGTCGGCGAGCGTGCCGGCGAAGGCCACGGACGACTCGTGTGAGGCGTAGGCGATCCAGTCGAGGGTGTCGTCGGTCCAGACACCCTCGGCTCCGGTGTAGACAGGTTCGAACAGGTCGAGGTCCAGCAGGGAGCCCGGGTCACCGTGCTCCCGGACCTCGACCACCCGGCGCAGGCCCATGCCCGCCAGCGCCTCGCGGACCAGCTCGATCCCGGGACCGTCCCACATCGCCGAGGCGTCGACCACGAGCACGTCCTCCGGGACGTCCTGCGTGATCAGCGGGTGCCACATGGTCTGTTGCAGGCCCCACCGCTGCTCCAGCCTGTGGCGCCACCCGGCCACCTCCTCGTCGCTGAAGACGCGGCGGTACCCCAGCGGCTCGACCACGAGGTCCTTCGCAGCCGGCCAGCTCTTGATCGACCTGCGGAACAGCTCGCGCTCGGCGGCGGCCGTCGCGGCCTCGCTCGGGCCGAGATCGGTGGTGAAGATCGACTGCGCCGTCGTCGCGGCGGTGGCGAGGGCGGCGGCGAGCCGGTCGGGCGGCGGCAGGTCGTCCGGGTCGAGGCGCTCGACCTCGCGCAGCATCGCGGCCACCACGTTCTGCCGGGGGAAGATCCGCTTCTCTTCGTCGGTGTAGTCGCCGAGGCGCCTCCTGCTCTCCGGCGGGAGCGCGGCGTACTCGGCGTACAGCTTCCCGTTGCGGCTCCTGAGGTATCTGCGGGCCATCGTGTGCAGGGTGGCGGACTCCATGCGGGCGATTGTGCGCGACTTTCGAACGGCGGTATTGACACCAGGGCGCACTGGCCGCAACTTGTTGCAAATGGCGGAACATGTTCTGTTTCGCGCAACGGCGGCGAAGGGTGTCCGGATGCCTGCAGAGGTGCCTCGCGTGGTGATCATGGGGGCGGGGATCGTCGGCTGTGCCCTTGCCGACGAGCTCACCAAACGGGGCTTCACCGACGTCACGGTCCTGGACCAGGCGCAGGGGCTCGCCGCGGGCGGTTCGAGCAGCCACGCGCCGGGGCTGGTGTTCCAGACGAACTCCTGCCGCAGCATGACCGCCTTCGCCCGCTACACGGTCGAGAAGTACACCGCGCTGGGGTGCTTCGACCAGATCGGCGGCCTGGAGATCGCCACGACCGAAGCCCGGCTGGCCGACCTGTCGCGTCGCCACGGCTGGGCCACGTCCTGGGGCGTGGAGAGCCGGCTCGTCGGGCCGGACGAGGTCGCGCGGCTGCACCCGCTGCTGGACCGCGAGCAGATCCTGGGCGGGTTCCTGATTCCCGGCGACGGGCTCGCGAAGCCCGTGCTGGCGGCGGAGGTGCAGGCCCGGCGGGCCATCGCACGGGGTGCGCGCTTCGAGCTCGGGCAGAAGGTCGTCGCGGTGGAGACCTCCGGCGATCACGTCACCGGGGTGCGGACCGAGACGGACATCTTCCCCGCCGACATCGTCGTGTCGTGTGCCGGGATGTGGGGTCCGGTGCTGGGGGAGATGGTCGGGCTGACCGTTCCGCTCGTGCCGATGGCGCACCAGTACGCGTTCACGGGCGACCTGCCGGGAGTCAGTGCGGAAGCGCTTGCGCGGCAACCCATTCTGCGGCACCAGGAAGCCGACCTGTACTTCCGCGCCCACGGTGAGGCGTTGGGGATCGGGGCGTACGGGCACCGGCCGATGCCGATCGCGGCGCGCGACATCGCCGGATCGGAGCTGCCGTTCACCAAGGAGGACTTCGAGGCGTCGTGGGAGTCGGCCGTCGAGCTGATCCCTGCGCTGGCCGAGGCCGGGGTGGATCGCGGGTTCAACGGGCTGTTCTCCTTCACCAGCGACGGGATGCCGTTGCTGGGCGAGCATCCGCGGCTCGGCGGGTTCTGGGTCGCGGAGGCGGTGTGGATCACGCACTCCGCCGGCGTGGCGAGGTCGATGGCCGAGTGGATCGTCGACGGGCAGCCGGAGCTGGACCTGCACTCCAGCGACCTCAACCGGTTCGAGCAGGTGCAGCTGGCGCCGGACTACGTGCTGGAGCGCAGCTGCCAGAACTTCGTCGAGGTGTACGACCTGCTGCACCCGTTGCAGCCCATGGAAAGCCCGCGGCCGGTCCGGACGAGTCCGTTCTACGAGTGGCAGAAGGACCTCGGCGCGTTCTTCCTGGAAGCCTCCGGCTGGGAGCGGCCGCACTGGTACGAGGCCAACGCGAACCTGCCGGAGGTCGCCGAGGTCCCGGACCGCAACGAGTGGGCGAGCCGGTACTGGTCGCCGATCTGCGGGGCCGAGGCGCTGGTGACGCGCAAGCGCGTGGCGATGTTCGACATGACACCGTTGAAGCGGCTGGAGGTCAGCGGGGCAGGGGCGCTGGAGTTCCTGCAGCGCATGACGACCAACAACCTCAACCGCAAGCCCGGTGCGGTCGTGTACACCCTGTTGCTCGACAACCGGGGCGGGATCAGAAGCGACCTCACCATCGCACGCCTCGACGAGACCACCTTCCAGGTCGGCGCGAACGGCAACCTCGATCTCGACTGGCTCACGAGGCACGCGCCGGACGACGTCCACGTCAGGGACATCACCGCCGGCACGTGCTGCATCGGCCTGTGGGGCCCCAAAGCACGCGATCTCCTCGACGACATCTCGCACACGATGGACACGCGGAAGGGTTACTTCACGGCGCAGCAGGCGTTCATCAAGAACGTGCCCGTGACGGCGCTGCGACTGTCCTATGTGGGCGAACTCGGCTGGGAGCTCTACACGACCGCCGACCTCGGGCCGAAGCTCTGGGACACGCTGTGGGAGGCCGGGCAGCGCCACGGCGTCATCGCGGCAGGGCGAGGCGCGTTCAACAGCCTGCGACTGGAGAAGGGCTACCGGTCGTGGGGCACGGACATGACGACCGAACATGATCCGTACGAGGCGGGTCTCGAGTTCGCGCTCTCGAAGGACAAGCAGTTCTACGGCAAGGGAGCCCTCCACGGGCGGGTGCCGAGCAGGAAGCTCACCTGCCTCACGGTCGACGATCCGCGGCAGGTCGTCATGGGCAGCGAACCCGTGTTCCACCAAGGGGAAGCGGTCGGGTACGTCACGAGCGCGGCGTACGGGTACACGACCGGGCTCAACATCGCGTACGCGTGGCTGCCGCTCGGCGTGGACGAGGTGGAGATCGAGTACTTCGGCGAGCGCGTCAAGGCACGTGCGGCGAGGGAGCCGTTGTTCGACCCCGAGATGAAGCGGCTCCGGGGCTGACGTGGCCCCGGGGACTTCGTACGACGTCATCGTCATAGGGCTCGGCGGCATGGGCAGTGCCGCCGCGTACCGGCTCGCCCAGCGCGGGAAGAGGGTGCTGGGGCTGGAGAAGTTCACGCCAGTGCACACGCGGGGGTCGAGCCACGGTGGGTCGCGGATCACGCGGCAGGCCTACTTCGAGGACCCCGCGTACGTGCCGTTGCTGCTCAGGGCTCACGAGATGTGGGACCAGGTCGAGCGCGACAGCGGGGAGCGGATCTTCCACCGGATCGGCGGCGTCATCGTGGGCCCGCCCGAGTCAGGCGCGGTCAGCGGCAGCAGGGCCAGTGCCGAGCAGTGGGGGCTGAAGCACGAGCTGCTGGACGCCCAGGAGATCCGCAAGCGCTTTCCCGCGATGCGTCCCCGGCCGGACGAGATCGCGCTGTACGAGGAAGCGGCTGGGTTCGTCGTGCCGGAGAACGCGGTGCGTGCCCACCTCGAACTCGCCGCGAAGGCGGGTGCCGAACTCCACTTCGAGGAGCCCGTGACGCACTGGGAGGAAGGCAGGGTCACCACGGCCGAGGCGACCTACCAGGCCGAGCACCTCGTGGTGTGCCCCGGCCCGTGGGCGCCGGAACTGTTGGAGGACCTCCAAATCTCGTTCGAGGTCGAACGTCAGGTCCAGTTCTACTTCACCCCGGAGGAGGACTTCGCCGGTCACCCGATCTACATCTGGGACCGCGCGGACGGCACCGAGTTCTACGGGTTCCCGGACATCGGCGGCGCGGTGAAGGTCGCGTTCCACAGCGGTGGGGCGATCTGCACGCCGGAGACCGTCGATCGCACGGTGCACGACCACGAGGTCGAGGCCATCACGAACGCCACCAGGCCCGCGATGCCCGGCCTCGCCGGCACCTTCCAGCGTGCCGTCACCTGCCTGTACACCAACACCGTGGACCACCACTTCGTCATCGCACGGCATCCCGGGCACGGCGACGTGACCGTGGCGTGCGGCTTCTCCGGGCACGGCTTCAAGTTCGTGCCCGTCGTCGGCGAGATCCTCGCCGACCTCACGATCGACGGGGCCACGCGGCACCCGATCGCCCTTTTCGACCCTGCTCGCTTGAGAGGCGGAGCATGACCGGCAGCCTGATCTCCACCCTTGAGGGCCGCTACTACACCGACCCGGGGATCTTCGCGCAGGAGCAAGCCAGCATCTTCGAGAAGATGTGGTTCTGCGCGGTCAAGTCGGGTGACCTCGCGAACCCCGGCGACTTCCGCACCGTGCAGGTCGGGCGGGAAAGCGTGCTCATCGCACGGGACCGGCACGGCGGCCTCAACGCGTTCCTCAACGTCTGCCGGCACCGCGGCGCGCGCATCTGCGTCGACGAGGCGGGCAGCGTCAAGCGGGCGTTCCAGTGCCCGTACCACGCGTGGACCTACGCGTTGGACGGCAAGCTGGTCGCCGCGCCGAACCTCACGTCGATGCCGGACGTCGACCGGGTGGAATACGGGCTGACGAAAGTCCATCTCCGTGAATGGCTCGGCTACGCCTGGGTGTGCCTCGCGGACGAACCGCCCAGCTTCTCCGACGACGTCCTGCACGCCGTGACGGAACGACTCGGCTCGCTGGAAGCGATCGACGGCTACGAGATCGACCAGTTGTCTGTGGGCAAACGAATCGTCTACGACGTCAAGGCCAACTGGAAGCTGATCATCGAGAACTTCATGGAGTGCTACCACTGCGCGACGATCCACCCCGAGCTCACCGAGGTGCTGCCCGAGTTCGCCGACGGCTACGCGGCGCAGTACTACGTCGGGCACGGCGCGGAGTTCGGTGACGAGATCAAGGGCTTCACCGTCGACGGCAGCGAGGGCTTCGGAAAACTTGCGGCCCTGGAAGAGGAAAGGGACCGGAAGTACTACGCGATCACGATCAAGCCGCAGGTTTTCGTGAACCTCGTGCCGGACCACGTGATTCTGCACCGCATGTACCCGGTGGCGGTCGATCGCACGATCGTCGAGTGCGATTGGCTCTACGCCAAGGAAGTGGTCGCCACCGGGCGTGACGTCTCTCGCTCGGTCGAGCTGTTCCACCGGGTGAACGAGCAGGACTTCGAAGCATGCGAGCGTTGTCAGCCCGCGATGTCCTCACGCGCTTACGCGCGCGGCGGAGTGCTGGTGCCCTCGGAGCATCACATCGGCGGTTTCCACGAGTGGCTCGTTCAGAAACTGGAATCAGCCGACTAGGGGATCGACGCGTCACCCGTGCACGCGAAAGCTTGCACGGGTGATGGAGCAGACGGACTTCTTGCTCCCGGACGGGGAGCACGATCTCCTCCGCCGCATCCGGCAGCTGGCCGAGCGCGCGGAACGGACGGCGCACAACCGGTCCAACCTCGTTGGCCCGCCGCCGTCGCAGGAACACCTGGACATCCTCGCGGAGATCAGGAAACTCACCGAGGAGATGACCACAGGCAGACGGGCCGAGGTGCTGCCCCGGCCCGCCAGACCCGCGGACGATCTCATCGGCGAGAGGTGGTGACGGTCAGCGGCGCTGGCCGCGCACCATCTTGACGAGACCCTTCATCGTCTCTTCCAGTCCCGAGCCGAACGGGTTGTCGTGCACCAGGTACGTCCACGTCGAGCTCGGGCGCTTCACCCCGGCGTCGGCGAGGTCGTAGCCGTCGTCAGTGATCTTGGCCGCCTCGTACTTGTCCTTGGCCATCTCCCACGACTCCGGCACGATCTTGTTGAACGCCGGGATCGCCTCGCGGTGGAACTCGTCCAGCGGGTTCTGCCGTGCCAGCGCACGCAGGTGGATGCCCTCACGCAGGTCTGACAGGAACGTCAGGTGGTGCGTCCACAGGTCGTCGAGGAAGAACAGCGTGATCTTGCGGGCGGCCTCACCGGCCACCTCGTTGGACACGCCTTCCTTCTCACCGAGCTTTTCCAGCGCGGCGTCCGTGCGCAGCACCACGTCGCGGTGCTTGAGCAGCAGGTCGCGCTGGTGCTCGATCAGCTTGTTGTAGCGCCACGTGTTGCGGTGGATCTCCAGGTTCACGCCCTCGGCGACGCGCTGAGCGTGCTCGAAGGTGTGCAGCAGGCCCTTGTCCCGCACCCGGCCGTCGTTGTCCACTTCGGACGGCTCTTCCGCGTCTGGCGCGTACTGGGTGATCAGGTCGTCCTGCATCGAGGAGAAGAACACCGAGCCACCGGGGTCGCCCTGACGGCCGGCCCGGCCGCGCAGCTGGTCGTCCAGGCGTGAGGACGAGTGGCGCCCGGTGCCGATCACGTACAGGCCGCCCAGCTCGGCGATCCGGTCGTGATCCTCACCTTCGTGGCCGCCCAGGCGGATGTCCGTGCCGCGACCGGCCATCTGCGTGGAGACGGTGATGCGCTGGTACGAACCGGCGTCGGCGATGATCGCCGCTTCCTCGGCGTCGTTCTTCGCGTTGAGCACCACGCATTCGAGCCCGGCGTCGCGCAGCTTGGAGGAGATCCGCTCGGACTCGGCGACGTCGAGCGTGCCGACGAGGATCGGCCGCCCGGTCTCGTGGACGGTCTTGATCTCCTCGACGATCGCGTCTTCCTTCTGCTCCAGCGTCGCGTAGAGGCGGAACGGCTCGTCCTCGCGGATGTTCTCCTTGTTCGGCGGGATCACGAGCACCTCGAGCTCGTAGAACTCGCGCAGGGTCTCCGCGACGGCGACCGCGGTACCGGTCATGCCGCAGCGCGTCGGGTACCGCGACAGCAGCGCCTGCACCGTCATCGAGTCGAGGATCTCGCCCGACTCGGTGGTCTGCACGTTCTCCTTGGCCTCGACCGCGGCCTGCAGGCCGTCCGGCCACCGCTGGAGCTTCGCGACGCGGCCGCGGGTGTCGTTGATCAGGTGCACCTTGCCGTCGCGCACGATGTAGTCGACGTCGCGGTGCAGCAGCACCTGCGCGTGCAGAGCCACGTTCACCTTCGACAGCGTGGAGGTGACGTGCTCCTGCGAGTAGAGGTCGATCTCGCCGAGCGCGCGTTCGACGGCCTCGGAGCCCGCACCCGTGAGGAACACGTTGCGCTCCTCGTCGTCGATCTCGTAGTGCAGGTTCTGCCGCAGTCGCTTCACCAGGTCGGCGATGACGGGGTCGGCAGCCTCCGCGCTGGTCGAGCCGGCGAGCACGAGCGGCACGCGGGCCTCGTCGACGAGCACCGAGTCGGCCTCGTCGATCAGCGCGACCTCCGGCTCCGGCACGATCAGGTCGTCGGGGCTCGTGACGATCCGGTCGCGCAGGATGTCGAAGCCGATCTCGCTGACCGGTGCGTACGTGACCTCGCACTGGTAGGCCTCGCGGCGCTCCTCTGCCTTCGAGCTGCCGTTGATCCAGCCGACCGTGACGCCGAGCAGCCGGTAGAGCGGCCCCATCCACTCCGCGTCGCGCTGGGCGAGGTAGTCGTTGACGCTGACCACGTGGACGCGCTTGCCCTTGATCGCGAACCCGCCGGCGGCCATGGCGCCCGCGAGCGTCTTGCCCTCACCGGTGGCCATCTCGACGACGAGCCCGTTGAGCATGCCGAGCGCGCCGAGCACCTGCACGTCGAACGGACGCTGCCCGATGGCGCGCTCGGCGGCCTCACGCGTGAGGGCCACGAGCTCGGTGTCGTCGCACTCTTCGCGCAGCTTCGCGGCGTGTGCCGTCAGCTCCTCGTCGCTGAGCGCTTTGAACGTCTCAGCGTGTTTCTCCACGTCCTTGAGCAGTGCCTGGAACGGGGCGAGGTCAACCGATGCCGGTTTCTGGGCGAACCGGCGCATCCGCTGCTTGAAGCGCGCCATGAGAGTGGTCACGAGCCAGGAACGTACGGCATCGCCTCGGGGTTCCGCAGAGGTCTTGACAGTGAAGGTGTGATTTGTCCGAATTTCACCTGATTTGCCCAGGTCAGCGATCGAACTCGGTCTCGCGGGACACCTTTTCCCAGAGCGCGATCTCGGCTTTGACGTCGTCGAGGTGGGTGAGCACGGCGTCGACGGCGTCCCCGCCCAGCGTCAGCCTGAGCGGGGTTTCGGCGGCGTCGAGCGCGGTCAAGATGGCGGCCGCGGCCTTGGCGGGGTCGCCCGGCTGCTTGCCGTTGCCCGCCGTGATCATCTGCCTGGTCCTGCCGACCGAGTCCGCGTAGACCTCGGTCTCCTTGGAGCCGCTGTAGCCGCTGAACAGGCTGGTGCGGAACGAGCCGGGTTCGACGATGAGAACTTTGACGCCGAACGACTTCATCTCGTCGGCCAGCGCCTCCGAGAGGCCTTCCAGGGCGAACTTCGTGGCGCTGTACGCGCCGAAGCCCGCGAACGACAGCTGGCCGCCCATGCTGCTCAGCTGGACGATCGCGCCGGAGCGTTGGGTGCGCATGTGCGGCAGGACCGCGCGGATGAGCGCGGCCGGGCCGAACAGGTGGACTTCGAAGAGGTCGCGGAGCTCCTCGTCGGTCGTCTCCTCGACGGCGCCCACGTGGGTGCGGCCGGCGTTGTTGACGAGCACGTCGATGCGGCCGTGTTCCGCGATCACGTTGGCGACCGTGGTCCGGATGGCGTCGTGGTCGGTCACGTCCATCCGCACCGGGACGACCTGGCGAGGGTGGGTCCTCACCAGGTCGTCCAGTGACTCGATGCGACGTGCGGTGGCCACCACCCGGTCGCCCGCCGCCACCGCGGCCTCCGTGATGGCGCGGCCGAAGCCGCTGTTGGCGCCGGTGATCAGCCATACCCTGCTGGACAAGGTGCAGTCTCCCTCGGGTGAGTCGGGCCGTCCTGACGAAGGCTTGCCAGACTCGTCCCCGAGAGAAACGTGGTCACACGACTAACTGGCGTTCACCCGGTGCGTCTCCGGCAGCTTGAGGGCCGAGAACAGCGTGGCCAGGCCCATCAGGCACAGGAACGCGGACACCGACATCGACGTCCCGGTCGCCCCGAGCAGCGCGGTCATGATGAACGGCGTGCCGCCGCTGACCAGGATCGACGCCAGCTGGTAGGCGAGCGAGGCGCCCGAGTACCGCACGTGCGGCTCGAACAGCTCGCCCAAGTACGCGGCGATCGGTCCGTACACGAGAGAGGACGCGATGCCTCCGATCGTCGTTGCGACGAACAGCAACAGCAGCGAGGCCGTGTCCACGAGCAGGAAGTACGGGAACGCCCACACGACCAGGCCGATGGCGCCCGCGATGATCAGCGGGCGGCGGCCGAGCCGGTCGGACGCGTGGCCCGCCCAGAGGATCACCGGGATGCTCACGGCCGACGACAGCAGGCTGACGACCAGCACCGACTCGCGGGACAGGCCCAGCGTGACCGTGGCGTAGGAGAGGACGCCCGCGATCGAGACGTAGAAGATCGCGTTGGAGGCGAACATCAGGCCCGCGCCGAGCAGGATCGGCTTGCGGTGGGTGCGCAGGGCCTCCTTCAGCGGGGCGTGCGCGACGGCGGGTGCGGTGGCGCGGCGTTCCTTCAGCTCGCGGAAGACCGGGCTGTCCTCGACCTTCAGCTGGATGAAGAGGACGACCGGGAAGAGCAGCGCCGAGGCCAGGAACGGGACGCGCCAGCCCCACGACGCGAAGGCCTCGGCCGACATCGTCGTGGTGGCCGCGATGAACGCCACGTTGCCCAGCAGCACGCCGATCGGGACGCCCGCCTGGCCGAACGTGCCCGCGAAGCCGCGTTTCCCTGCGCCCGCCGACTCGGTGAGCAGCAGGACCACGCCGCCCCACTGGCCGCCGACCGCGATGCCCTGCAGGAAGCGGAGCGTGACGAGCAGGACGGGTGCGCCGACGCCGATGGTCGCGGACGTCGGGAGCAGGCCGATGAGGAACGTCGCCGCCGCCATGAGGGCCAGGCAGATGACGAGAGCGGGCTTGCGGCCGAACTTGTCGCCGACGTGGCCGAAGACCAGGCCGCCGATGGGACGGGCGATGAAGCCCGCCCAGAACGTGCTGAAGGACAACAGGAGGCCGACGATCGGGGTGGCCTCCGGGAAGAACAGTTTGGGGAACACGAGGGCCGCGGCGGTCGCGTAGATGAAGAAGTCGTACCACTCGATGGAGCTACCAACGAGTCCGGCTGCCATCAGCCTGCGCAAGGTCTTCTGTTCAGTCGGGGCGACACTGACCACGGCTTCTCCTCACCAGGTATCGACGAACGGGCGTTTCTTCCCTTGGGGGCGGGAAGTTGCGGGGGCGAGCGCGGTGGCGATCCAGCGGCGCGTGTCGGCCGGGTCGATCACGTCGTCGATCTCGAAGACACTCGCGACGTTCAGCGCTTTGCCGTGTTCGTACGCGCTCGCGACCATCTGGTCGAAGCGCTGCTTGCGTTCTTCGGGGTCCTCGATGGCGTCGAGCTCGCGTTTGAACCCGAGCTTGACCGCGCCTTCGAGGCCCATCGGGCCGAACTCGCCGGTGGGCCAGGAGACGGCGAACTGGGGAACCTTGAGCGAGCCGGCCGCCATCGCCTGGGCGCCGAGGCCGTACGCCTTGCGCAGGATCACCAGTCCGAAGGGGACGGTGAGGTTGGCGCCGGTGACGACCATGCGGGTCAGGTGGCGGACCGTGGCGGTGCGTTCGGCGTCGGGGCCGACCATGAAGCCCGGGGTGTCAGCCAGGGAGACGACCGGGAGGTCGAACGCGTCCGCGAGCTGGAGGAAGCGGGCGCACTTGTCGGCGGCGTCGGCGTCGATCGCGCCGCCCAGGACGTTGGGGTCGTTGGCGATCAGGGCGAGCGGGCGGCCTTCGACGCGGATCAGGGCGGTGACGATGGCCTTGCCGAAGCCGTTCCTCAGCTCCAGGACCGAGCCGGTGTCCGCGAGGGTGTCGATGACCTTGCGGATGTCGTAGGCGCGGAGGCGGTTCTCCGGGATGGCGTGGCGGAGGAGGCGCTGGTCGGCGCACTTCCACGAACCGGAATTGTCGGTGCTGTCTGGGAGAATTGGATTCAGGGGTTCCCCCGAGGGCGCGGACGAAGGCTGCGCGCTCGGCGAGGGGACGCCTGCGGGAGCCTGGAAGTAGGAGAGGTACTTCTTGGCGACGGCCACCGCTTCCTCTTCGGTGCGCACGGCGATGTCCACGACGCCGTTGGGCACCTGCACGTCGAGCGGGCCGATGTCCTCCGGCCGGAACGTGCCCAGGCCGCCGCCCTCGATCATCGCCGGGCCGCCCATGCCGATGTTCGCGCCGTCCACCGCGATGATCACGTCGCACGTGCCGAGCAGCACCGCGTTGCCCGCGAAGCAGCGGCCCGCGACGATCCCGATCAGCGGGACCTGGCCGCTCAGCCGGGCGAACGCGTGGAACGAGCCGCAGTCGAGGCCGCTGACCATGCTGTGGTCGGTGTCGCCTGGACGTCCGCCGCCGCCCTCGGCGAACAGCACCACGGGCAGGTTCTCCTGCTGTGCCAGGGCGAACAACCTGTCCTTCTTCTGATGGTTGCGCAGGCCCTGGGTGCCGGCGAGCACGGCGTAGTCGTAGGACATCGCCACGATGCGTTGGCCGTTCACGACGCCGATGCCGGCCACCAGGCCGTCGGCGGGAGTGCGCTCGATCAGCTCCGGAAGTGAGCGGCGCTGGCGTTGGGCGGCGATCGCCAGCCCGCCGTACTCGACGAAGGACGAACAGAGGTCCGCGATGTTCTCGCGCGCGGTCCGCCCGCCGGCGGCGTGTCGTCGCGCGGCAGCTTCGGGACGATCGAGCTGATGGCGTTCGAGCACCTCGGCCAGATCCGGCCGGACGTGCTCGAGATCCACCTCGGCCGAGTCCTCGGTGGACTCACCCGAACCGGACGCGAGCAGCTGCCCCTCCGCGACCGTGTCGCCCACGGCCACCAGCACATCGCCGGACACGCGGACGACGTGCTGCATCTTCATCGCTTCCAGCACAACCGAATCAGCCGTCACGGCCACGACGGTGCCCGCCAGCGGAGCCCGCATGCCGGAAGCCGGCTCCTCGGCCACGAAGTCCGTGGTCGCCCCGACGATGTCGCGGGACAGCAGCGACTTCAGGAACTCCAGGTTCGTCGAGACGCCCTCGATCCGGAAGTCGCGCAACGCCCGCCGCGCCCGGTTCAGGGCGACGTCGAGATCCTCACCGTGCACCACGAGCTTCGCCAGCAACCCGTCGTACCGCGTCCCGACCCGGTAGCCCGGATACCCGTGCGTGTCGACGCGGACACCAGGCCCGGAAGGCAACGCGAACGACGACAACACGCCACCGGACGTCTGGTTCACCCGCACCTGCACGGCCGCACCGCGATCAGCCGGGGTGAAGTCGACGTCGCCGCCCCAGGCCAGCAACAGCTGGGTGCGCACGAGGTCCACACCGGACACCATCTCGGTCACGGTGTGCTCGACCTGCAACCGCGGGTTGACTTCCAGGAACGCGAAGGAGTCCCCGGCCACCAGGAACTCCACCGTGCCGACCCCGGTGTACCCGACAGCGGAGGCGATGGCGGCGGCCGCTTCGTGAAGTGCCTTGCGCAGCGACGGATCCAGCAGGGGCGCCGGAGCGATCTCCACGACCTTCTGATGGCGCAGCTGCAGGGAGCAGTCGCGGTCACCGATCACCGACGCGCCGACCAGCTGCACCTCGATGTGCCGGGCGGAGGGCAGCAACCGTTCGAAGTAGACGTCCCCGACCCCGAACGCCGCCAGCGCTTCCGCCCGGCACGCCTCGACGGCGCTGTCGAGGTCCTCGGGCGCATACACCGCCCGCATGCCCTTGCCGCCACCGCCGGCGACCGCCTTGACCATCACGGGGAACTCGCCCGGTGCCGCGTCCAGCACCGGAATCCCCAGCGAAGCCGCCAGATCCCGTGCCCGGCGCTTGTCGCCCAGCAGCTCCAGCACGTCCGGCCGCGGCCCCACGAACGTCAGCCCGCGCGCCTCGCAGGCACGGGCGAAGCCGGCGTTCTCGGAGAGGAAACCCCACCCCGGATGCACCGCCTGACAGCCGTCCGCCGCATCCAGCAGCTGATCCACGTCCAGGTAGGGCGCATCTCCACGGAGCGCGACCGCGCGGTCCGCCAGCGTCACGTGCAGGGCGGAGGCGTCGTCCTCCGCGTACACCGCCACGGTGCGGATGCCCAGGTCAGCGGCCGCGCGCAGCACGCGGACGGCGACCTCACCCCGGTTGGCGACGAGCAGCACGGCAATCCTCCTGAGCGACCGCTTAGTATGTGACGGCGGTCGCATGTTGCCACCTGAGGTCAACAGAAGTCCATACGGAACCGATCGGGGAGGTGAGACGTCAACGGAACGCTTCAGCGCGAACCGACGATTCAGTGGGCAGACTTCCCCGCAAAGTTGCGAAGGGCTTCAGGAGGCCGCAGTGGTGTTCAAGAGGATGTTGCGCGCGTTCGGCGTGGGCGGGCCGACTGTCGACACGGTGCTGACCAACCCGAACGTGCGGCCCGGCGAGATGTTGTCGGGCGAGGTCAGGATCGCCGGTGGCGACCACCCCGCCGAGATCGACCACGTCACGCTGGCGCTGCTCACCCGCGTCGAGGTCGAGAGCGGCGACAACGAGTACAACACCAACATGGAGTTCCACAAGTTCTCCGTGGGACAGCGGATCATGGCGCAGCCGCACCAGAACCTCTCGCTGCCGTTCCAGGTTCCGGTGCCGTTCGAGTGCCCGCTCAACGTCGTGGGAGGCATGCAGCTCTCCGGCATGCAGCTGGGCCTGCGCACCGAGCTGGAGGTCCGCGGCGCCGTCGACCCCGGTGACCTCGACCCGATCTGGGTGCACCCGCTGCCGTCGCAGGACGCGGTGCTGCAGGCTTTCGGGCAGATGGGCTTCCGCTTCACCAAGGCGGACAACGAGCGCGGCCGCATCCACGGCGTGCCGCAGCAGCTGCCGTTCTACCAGGAGATCGAGTTCTACCCGCCGCCGCAGTTCGCCGGCCGCGTCAAGCAGGTCGAGCTGACCTTCGTGACGACGCCGACCGAGCTGCACGTGGTCCTGGAGGCGGACAAGCGCGCAGGCCTGCTCCGTGCGGGCGGCGACGCCCACGGCAGGTTCGCCGTGTCGCACCAGCAGGCCGCCGGCACCGACTGGACCGCCACGATCAACCAGTGGATGAGCCAGGTCTCCGGTAGCCGCTGGTAGCTCTCGAGCTGCGGACCGCGACGAGTGACGGGATGATTTTCTGCGAGATCCCCCACCTCAAACGGGGACTGGCGTAGGAGGCGGTCGTGACCATCGACAGCATCATCGGCGCACTCATCATCGGTCTGATCCTCGGCCTGCTCGGCAAGCTGTTCGCACCGGGCAAACAGGCCATCCCGATCTGGCTGACCCTGCTGGTCGGCATCGCGGCCGCGTTCATCGGGTCGTGGATCGCGAAGCTGCTCGGCGTGCAGACCACACCCGGCATCGACTGGATCGAAGTGATCGTTCAGATCATCGTCGCGGCGATCGGCGTTTCGGTCGTGGCGGGGGTGTACGGCCGCAAGTCGGTCAGTTAGCCGGGCGGAGCATCCTGAGGACGAGGTCGGCGTACAACGCGCCGATCTCGTCCGGGGTCCGCTTTCCGCCGGGCTGGTACCAGCGCGCGACGTCGATGCACAGCGACAGGACGGCGAGCGTCGCGCCCTTCAGGTCCGGGACGTCGAAGACGCCCTCGGCCACGCCGTCCGCGATGTAGGACCGCATCTGCTGGTCGATCTGCCGGCGCAGCTCCGCCACCTGCGCGTGGTGCTCTGGGGAGAGCGCGCCGAGCTCGTACTGCACCACCCGCGCCGTCGTGTGGAACTCCGCGTGCCAGCCCGCGAACGCCGCCACCGCGTTCCTCAGCCGTTCCACCACGTCGCCGCCCTGGATGCGGGACAACAGCTTGAGCGACGTCTCGTGACCGACGAGCGAGATGTTGAAGAGGAGCTCCTCTTTGGACCGGTAGTGGATGTACACGGCCGCCGGCGACATTCCCGCCAGAGAGGCGATGTCACGGGTCGTCGTGGCGTGATATCCCTTGCCCGCGAAAGCGTGCGCGGCGGCGATGAGCATGCGGCGGGCGGCGTCCGGGGTGACCGAGCGCCACGTCTCGTCGAGCAGCGCGAACTCATCCAGTCCGGTCGTCGTCATCGGGCCTGCTCCTCGCGTGTTGACAGGTGATGAATCGTACTGCACGCTAAGCGGGCGCTTAGCGCTAAGCAACCGCTTAGTATGGAGGTAGTCGTGCAGCGGACGCTGTTCAACGAGGATCACGCCGCGTTCCGGGAGTCGGCGAAAGCGTTCGTCGAGCGCACGATCACGCCGAACGTCGAGAAGTTCATCGAGCAGCGCGTGATCGACCGCGACGTGTGGCTGGAGGCCGGTCGCCAGGGCCTGCTGGGGCTCGAGATCCCCGAGGAGTACGGCGGCAGCGGCGCGAACGACTACCGGTTCAACACCGTGTTCGCCGAGGAGCTGTGCCGGGTCAACGCCGCAGTCGCGTCGTCGCTGGGCATCCACGGCGACGTCGTGGCGCCTTACCTCGTCGACCTGTGCACCGAGGAGCAGAAGCAGCGCTGGCTGCCCGGCATGTGCACCGGTGAGATCAAGACCGGTATCGCGATGACCGAGCCGTCCGGCGGCTCCGACCTCGCCGCGCTGAAGACCAACGCCGTGCGTGACGGTGACGACTGGATCCTCAACGGCTCCAAGACGTTCATCACCAACGGCTACACCGCCGACATGATCGTCGTGGCGGCCCGCACGGACCCGTCGAAGGGCGCGAAGGGCATCACGCTGTTCGCCGTCGAGACCGGCATGCCCGGCTTCGAGCGCGGCCGCAAGCTCGACAAGGTCGGCCAGCACCCGTCCGACACCGCGGAGCTCTTCTTCTCCGACGTGCGCCTGCCGTCCGCGAACGTGATCGGCGAGGTCGACAAGGGCTTCATCTACATGATGGAACGCCTGCCGCAGGAGCGGATCGGTGCCGCCATCTCGAACCTCGCGCACGCGCAGGGTGTCTTCGACGAGACGCTCGAGTACGTGAAGGAGCGCAAGGCGTTCGGGCAGGCGATCGGCAAGTTCCAGCACAACAAGTTCCTGCTGTCGGAGCTGCGCACCAAGCTCGACGTCACGCAGGCGTTCGTCGACACCCTGACCATGCAGCACGTCCGGGGCGAGCTGACCTCCGTCGAGGCGGCGCAGGCGAAGTACTGGAGCGCCGAGGTCGAGAACGACGTCATCGACGCCTGTGTGCAGCTGCACGGCGGCTACGGCTACATGACCGAGTACCGCGTCGCCCGCGCCTGGATGGACGCCCGTGTCACGAAGATCTGGGCGGGCTCCAACGAGATCATGAAGGAACTCATCGGCCGCGACCTGGGCCTGTAAGGGGTGTTTTGTGGCTGAAGCAGTCATCGTTTCCACCGCCCGGTCGCCGATCGGCCGTGCGCGCAAGGGATCCCTGGTCTCGTTGCGCCCGGACGACCTGGCCGCGCAGGTGATTTCCGCGGCGCTGAAGGACGTTCCGGCCACCGAGATCACCGACCTGCACCTCGGTTGTGCCGAGCCCCAGGACGAGCACGGCCAGAACATCGCGCGCCGTGTCGCCGTGCAGCTCGGCTACGACAACCTGCCGGGCACGACCGTGAACCGGTTCTGCGCTTCTTCGGTGCAGACCGCGCGCATGGCCTTCCACGCGATCAAGGCGGGGGAGGGGCACGCGTTCATCTCCGCGGGTGTCGAGTGCGTCTCCCGGTACATGCACTCCGGTGCGCCGTCGTTCAACCCGTTGTTCGACGAGGCTCAGCAGCGGACGCTGGACACGGCGGCGTCCAACGTCGCCTGGACCGACCCGCGGCTCGACGGCAAGCTGCCCGACTACTACATCGCGATGGGGCAGACGGCGGAGAACGTCGCCACCCAGCTGGGGATCTCGCGGCACGACCAGGACGAGTTCGGCGTGCGGTCGCACAACCTCGCGGAGAAGGCGATCGCGGACGGGTTCTTCGCCCGCGAGATCACGCCGGTGGTGCTGCCCGACGGCACGGTCGTTTCCACCGACGACGGACCCCGGGCCGGCGTCACCTACGAGGCTGTTTCGGCGCTGAAGCCGTCGTTCCGGCCCGAGGGCACGGTCACGCCCGGCAACTGCTGTCCGTTGAACGACGGTGCCGCCGCGGTGGTGATCATGAGTGACGTGCGGGCGCGTGAGCTCGGGCTGACTCCGTTGGCACGCATCGTGTCCACGGGTGTCTCCGGGCTTTCGCCGGAGATCATGGGGCTCGGCCCGGTCGACGCGACCCGCCAGGCACTGGCGCACGCCGGTCTGTCCATTTCGGACATCGACCTGGTGGAGATCAACGAGGCGTTCGCGGTGCAGGTGCTCGGCAGCCAGCGGCAGCTGGGCATCGACATCGACAAGCTGAACGTGCACGGTGGTGCCATCGCTCTCGGGCACCCGTTCGGCTCGACCGGCGCGCGGATCATGACGACGCTGATCAACGGCATGCAGGCCCGCGACGCCCAGTTCGGTCTCGAGACGATGTGCGTCGGTGGCGGACAGGGCATGGCGATCATCCTGGAAAGGCTTTCGTAGTGGGCATCCTGGACAAGTTCCGGCTGGACGGGAAGGTCGCGATCGTCACGGGCGCGTCCTCCGGTCTCGGTGTGGCGTTCGCGCGCGGTCTGGCCGAGGCGGGCGCGGACGTGGTGCTGGCGGCACGTCGTGCGGACAAGCTGAAGGACACGGCTGCGCTCGTCGAGTCGGTCGGGCGGCGTGCTCTTGTGGTGCAGGCGGACGTTTCGCAGCCCGACGACTGCCGTGAGGTGGCGCGTGCGGCGGCTGAGTTCGGCACCGTGGCGGTGCTGGTGAACAACGCGGGTGTCGCCTCGGCGGTGCCGGCGTCGCGCGAGACGCCGGAGGAGTTCCTCGGCGTCATGGACGTGAACCTCAACGGCGCGTACTGGATGGCGCAGGCGGCGGCTTCGGTGATGAAGTCCGGCGGGTCGATCATCAACATCTCCAGCGTGCTGGGGCTCGTGACCGGTGGCATCCCGCAGGCGGCCTACTCGGCGTCGAAGGCCGGTCTGCTGGGCCTGACGCGCGATCTGGCGCAGCAGTGGACCGGGCGCAAGGGCATTCGCGTCAACGCGATCTGCCCAGGGTTCTTCTCCTCGGAGATGACCGACCAGTACCCGCCCGGCTACATGGAGAAGATGCAGGCGGCCCTGCCCTCCGGTCGCATCGGTGATCCGGAGGAGCTGGCCGCGGCCGTCGTCTTCCTGGCCTCACCGGCCGGTGGGTACGTGACCGGTGCGACGCTCGTGGTCGACGGTGGAGCCGTCATCGTTTGACCCTGATCGGCGTAATGCAAAACGGCCTCCTCGACGCGTCTAATCCTTGTCGAGGGGGCCGTTTTGCATGAGGGGGAGCCGTGCATGAGCCGGAGTTCAAAGCCGTCGATCCGCGAAAACGGTTCCTGCTGTGGTTCGTGCCGCCGCTCGCGGTGTTCGCGGCCGGCCTGACGGTGTTGCTGGTCTCCGGGCACGTCACCGGTCCGTTCCGGCACATCACCGTGGTGCGTGCGATGCTCGCGTCCAAGCGCGACTTCTTCCAGGACGAGCAGGTCAAGCGCATCCTCATGGCGCGCGGCTACCAGGTGCACGTGACGCCGGTCGGCTCCCGCGACCTGGCCCGCACGCCCGACCTGGACTCCTACCACTTCGTGTTCCCCTCCGGGCACGTGGCGAACGAGCACGTGAAGGCCCGGCGGACGGGGAAGCACGCGGTGCCGTTCCGGCCGTTCTTCACGCCAGTCGTGCTCGGTACGTTCCGGGAGTACGCCGAGGCGCTCGTCAAAGCGGGTGTGGCGATGCCGTACGACCGGGGAGAGCAACCGTTCTACTACAACCTGGACGTCGACCAGTTCATGAAGCTGGTCGTTGCGCACAAGCGGTGGAGCGACTACAAGCTGGCCAACGGCAACCGGGTGATCATCCAGTCACCGGACCCGTGCAAGGCCTATTCGGGAGCGGTGCTGGTCGGGTTCCTCGCGTCCGCCGTCGACGACAACCCGCCCCAGACCGTGGCGGACGCTGAGGCACGGGCCAGAGAGGTCAAGCCGCACGTCGACGCGCAGGGCCAGGCCGGTGAGGACATGGCGCCGAAGTACTTCGCGCCGGAGGGGCCGACGCACGCGGTCATCGCGGTGATCTACGAACACCAGTACCTCGCCCACCAGCTGAACAGACGGGGTGCCGACAAGGAGCGCGTGCTGCTCTACCCGACCGTGCAGCACCAGAGCACGCCAGAGCTGATCTCGTTCACGCCAGAGGGCGACCGGATCGGCGAGCTGATGATGACAGACCCGGCGCTGCGGCGGCGCGCGGTCGAGCTGGGTTTCCACTCGCTGGGCTGGAACGGCGCGACGGAGCAGGACTTCGCCGGCCACCTCACCGGGCAGGGGCTGCCGGAGCCGCCGAGCGGTGAGACGGGGCGGGTGGCGCTGCCCAAGGCGGAGCTCTTCGAGCGCATGCTCGACGTGGTCGGCGACTGCCGATGAGGATCCTCGCCGCGGTGTTGCTGCTCCTGCTGGCCGCGTGCACGGCCAGCACGCCGGAGCCGGTCCGGTTGAAGGTGGTGGCAAGCCCGGAGCTCGCCGACCTCGGTCCCGTGCTCGCGGAACTGAAGCGCGCCACCGGGGTCGAGCTGGCGGTCGAGCACCGCGGCACGGTCGAGGCCAGCCGGTCGCTCGCCGGGTTCGACCTGGCGTGGTTGTCCACCAACAGGTTCCTGCGGCTGCGGGGCGCCGAGCCCGCGCTGTCGTCGAGCATCATGACGTCCCCGGTGGTGCTCGGCGTGAAGCCGGGCAAGCGGGCCGTGCTCGGCGAGAAGCCGACGTGGGCGGATGTCGCCGACCGGGCCGCGGTGGGGGAGTTTCGTTACGGCATGGCTGATCCGCAGGTGTCCGGTGGCGGGATGGCCGCGCTCATCGGGGTCGCCACGGCGGCCGCGGGCACCGGAGCGGCGTTGCGGCCCGAGGACGTGAGCTGCGACCGCCTGCAGGGATTCCTGGCGGGGCGGGTCTTCGACGTGCCGGACCCGATCTCCGAGTACACCCGCCGACAGTCCGATGTGGACGGAGTGGTCGCGCACGAGTCGGAACTGCTGGCGCTCAACGCGTCCGGACGTGTCTCCGAGCCGCTGGAGATCGTCTACCCGCGCGACGGCATCGTGCTGTCGGACTACCCGCTCATGCTGGTCGATCCCGCGCACCGGGCCGCCTACGACCGGGTCGTGGAGTGGCTGCGGTCGTCCGCGGCGCAGCGGATGATTGCCGAACGCACCTGGCGCCGCCCCGTGGACCCTGCCACCCCGCGCGACGAGAAGCTGCGCGCCGGCATCGGCACCGCGCTGTACTTCCCGGACAGCCAGCAGGTGCTCGACCGGCTGCTCGTCTTCCACGACCGCGCGGGCGACGGCCGCCAGGTGATCTTCGTGCTGGACTACTCGACGTCCATGCGCGGCCCGCGAATCGCCGCGTTGCGGGAGGCGTTCGCGTCCCTCAACGGGTTCGACCGCTTCTACACCGGCGAGACGGTCACGATCGTGCGGTTCGCGGGCTCCGTGCTGGAGGAGCGGTCGATCACGGTGCGCGGCCGGCCGGACCTCGACGCGCTGCTGGCCGTCGTGGCATCCGACGACCTGCGGGACAACACCGCGATCTGGGCCGCGCTGGACCACGCGCTGCGCCTCGCCCGCGGCGAGACGACGGTCGTGCTGATGACGGACGGCGAGAACAACGCGGGCCCGTCGGTCGACGAGTTCCTCCGCGTAGGGCGGGGCGAGGTGCCCGTGTACCCGATCAGGTTCGGCGAGGCCTCGGTGGCGGAGCTGGACCGCGTGGCCCAGGCCAGCGGCGGCCGACTCGTGGACGCCGGCGCGAAGTCGTTGCTGGAGGCGGTGAGGGAGATCCGTGGGTGTCGATAGAGCGCTCTGGTGGTCCGTGTCGTGGGGCTGGATCCTGCTGTGGGTCGCGACGCTGATCGCGTTCGTCGTGGTGGTCGTCCTGGCGGTGCGCTGGGCGCGGCGGCGCGTCCCGCAGTCCGAGGTGCCGGGCCTGCTGTTCTACGTGCACGGCCTGAGAATGATCAACCTGTGCAAGGTGGGCCGGTACGACGACGCGGTCACCCGGCAGTTCGTCAAGCAGATCACCGTCACCAAGAACGGCAAGCTGCAGGTGGGCCCCAGCGAGTTCGGCATCGGTGTGGACGGCTCGGTGATCGAGCAGAACACGGCCAACTACGAGAAACCCGCGACGGAGATCGACGTCATCGGCGTCGTGCTGGCGGGACTGCGCGCCGCGCACGGCGTGGTGGACGTCGACCTGACGACGCAGACGATCGTCGCCGATGAGGCGTGGCGCCGCGGGAAAGCAAGACGGCTCAACGACATCCGCGACTACGTGTCGCTGCGCGGCCGGTTCCAGCTCGACGGGGGAACCGACGAGAAGGCGGTGCTGCTCGCCCCGGCCGGCAAGCACCGCGTCCGCGTCGAGTGCGATCGCGCGAGCCTGCGCGACACCCTGCCGCCGGGCCAGTTCAACGCGCGGTGTCTGGGCAAGGTCCAGTCGTGGAACGCGGAGACCGGCGAGATCGTGGTGCTGCCGGTCGTCGTATTCCAGTAGACGGGCAGGGGACGATCAGCGCGTGATATCGCTGGACCACGTACTGGTCGTCGACGTGGAGTCGACGTGTTGGGAAGGATCTCCGCCTCCCGGTGAGGTCTCGGAGATCATCGAGATCGGCATCTGCCCGGTCGAGGTCGCCACTGGCGTCCGCGGCTCGCGGCGCAGCATTCTCGTGCGGCCTTCGCGGTCGTCCGTCAGTCCGTTCTGCACTCGGCTGACGACGCTGACACAGGCCGATGTCGACGGTGGTGTCTCGTTCGCTGAGGCCTGCGCTTTGCTGCGCAAGGAGTTCCGGTCGGATCGCCGGGTCTGGGCCTCGTACGGTGACTACGACCGGAAGATGTTCGAGCGGCAGTGTGCGGACTTCGGCGTGAAGTACCCGTTCGGGCCGCGGCACGTCAACGTGAAGACGCTCTTCGCGTTGGTGCACGTGTTGCCGCGCGAGGTCGGGATGGCCGAGGCGGTGCGCATCGCCGGGCGGCAGCTCGACGGCACGCACCACCGCGGCCACGACGACGCCTACAACATCGCGGGCCTGCTGGCCGGGCTGCTCAGAAAGTGATCACGTCGGCCGTGCTCGGGTCCGTCTTGCCCGCCAGCACGGCCTGCCACACCTCTGCGAGCTCGTCCGGACCACTGTGCTGAACGACGCTCACCCAGTCGCCGGCCTGAGCGGTGAACGCGCGCCAGGCCGCGCCGAAACGCTCAGCGAGACCCTCGGAGCCCCAGTCGGCGGTGCGCTTGCGCAGCTGCTCGGGAGCGAAGAAGAACTCCGAGCGCGGGTCGGCCGAGGCCTTCTGCTGGGTGAGGCCGATCGAGATGTCCTTGACCAGGTTGGCGCCGAGGCGGTCGTGCAGCGTTGAACGCAGGTCGGCCGAACCGCTGAAGTCGAGGTAGACCGAAGGTTCGACATCGACCAAAGCGTCGTAGGGGAGCACGCTGTCGTAGAGGCCGAGGCCGGTCGTGAACTCCACGTTGCGCGGCGAGGTGAGGCCCACCAGCCGCACGCCCTTGTCCTTGAGGCACTGGGCGGTGCCGAACGCCGTCTTGCTGGAAGCGGAGGAGATCACGACGGTGCGGGCGCCGTGGAAGTCGTTGTCCGCCAGCTGGTCGGCGAGCAGGAACGACGTCAGGAACAGCGGGCGGTACAGCACCTGCAGGTCTTCCTGCTGGGCGTCGTAGGCCGGGTCCTTCGACGTGACCAGGTAGCTGTTGTACACGGTCGGCAGGTCGGCGCGGTGCTCGGCCGTGTCGACGAAGCCCGCTGAGGTCAGCTTGGCGCGCACGACGAGGTGGCTCGCCATCGGCAGGTAGCCGTAGACGCGGGTGCCGGCCGGCAGGGCGTCCACTGTGGAGTCGACGACGTCGGCGAAGCCCCACACCGGGATGACGCCGCGGCCCTCGGCGGCGGTGGGGAAGAAGCGCCAGTAGCCGATCATGTCGCCGATCACGCCGTAGGTGACGTTGTTGGCGGTGAGGCCGACCCGGTCGACGCGGAGCAGCACCTCGCAGTCGGACAGCTCGGAGGACTCGGGGAGTTCGTCGTGCAGGACTTCGGTTTTGGTGAGGTCGTCGCGGTCAACGACGACGGTCCAACGACTGATCATTGCCAGGATTCTCCTTGGTCGGGAGGTACGCTCCGGTCGTGACCGTGCCTGAAAGACTGATCGACGCCGCCACCCGCCTGTTCGCGGACAAGGGGTACGAGCGGGTCGCCGTGCAGGAGATCGTGGAGCGCGCCGGTGTCACCAAAGGCGCGATGTACCACTATTTCGGGTCGAAGGACGACCTGCTGCACGAGATCTACGGGCGGTTGCTGCGGATGCAGACCGAGCGGCTGGAGAAGATCGCGAACGGGGACGGGCCGATCACCGACCGGCTGCGCGAGGCGGCCGTCGACGTGATCGTCACCAGTGTCGACAACTTCGACGCCGCCAAGGTGTTCTTCCGCTCGATCGACCACCTCTCCGCGGAGAAGCAGAAGGAAGTGCGGGCGGAACGGCGGCGGTACCACGAGAAGTTCCGCGGGCTGGTCGAGGAAGGGCAGCGGGACGGGACCTTCCGCGCCGACGTGCCCGCTGATCTGGCCACCCACTACTTCTTCGGGTCGCTGCACCACCTGGGCACGTGGTACCGCCCGGACGGGGAGATCCCGGCCGGGCGGCTGGCGGAGCACTACGCGGATCTGCTGATCCACAGCCTCGGTGTCTGATCTCTAGGGGACGATCACGCTGACGATCTCGGCGACGCACGCGGGCTTGTCGCTGCCCTCGATCTCGACGACGACCTTGGTCACGAGCTGCTTGCCCAGCGAGATGTCCGAGATGTCGAGCAGCTCGACGCCCGCGCGCACCCTCGCGCCCACGAGCACCGGCTGCGGGAAGCGGACCTTGTTGCTGCCGTAGTTGACGCCCATCTTGATGTTCTTGACGGTGTAGATGTCGCGCACCAGGTACGGCACCAGCGACAGCGTCAGGTAGCCGTGCGCCACCGGGCCGCCGAACGGGCCCTGCTTCGCCTTCTCGACGTCGACGTGGATCCACTGGTGGTCCAGCGTCGCGTCGGCGAAGAGGTTGACCTGCTCCTGCGTGACCTCGTGCCACTCGCCGAAACCGAGGTGCTCGCCCTTGGCGGCGACCAGCTCGTCGATGTTCTCGAAAGCGCGCATCCGCTCAGTCCTTCGGTCCGCCGGCGACGTAGATGACCTGGCCGGACACGAAGCCGGCGCCCTCGCTCACGAGGAACGACGCGGTGTGCGCGATGTCCTCGGGCTGGCCGACGCGCGCGACCGGGATCGTCTGCGCGGCACCGTTGATCAGGTCCTCGAACGAGATCTTCATGCGCTCGGCGGTCGCCTTGGTCATCTCGGTGGCGATGAAGCCGGGCGCGATCGCGTTGACCGTGACGCCGAACTTGCCGAGCTCGATCGCGAGGGTCTTGGTGAACCCCTGCAGACCGGCCTTGGCGGCGGAGTAGTTGGCCTGGCCGCGGTTGCCGAGAGCGGACGTGGAGCTGAGGTTGACGATGCGGCCGAAGCCTTCCTTCGTCTGGTGGGCCTGCACGGCCTTGCTCATCAGGAACGCGCCGCGCAGGTGCACGTTCATGACGGTGTCCCAGTCCTCGGTGGTCATCTTGAACAGCAGGTTGTCGCGCAGCACGCCCGCGTTGTTGATCAGCACGGTCGGCGGGCCCAGCTTCTCGGTGACCTTCGCGACCGCGGCGTCGACCTGCTCCTCGTCGGACACGTCGACCTTGAGACCGATGGCGCGCCCACCGCCCGCGACGATCTTGTCGGCGCCGTCGAGCACACCCTGCTCGTCGAGGTCGAGCAACGCGACGGCCAGGCCGTCCGCGGCGAGACGCTGCGCGACGGCGGCACCGATACCGCGCGCCGCGCCGGTGACGATCGCAACCCTGTCGGCCACGGGTCCTCCTTCATTGGGGGATGGTGAGCTAAGCAAGCGCTTAGTAACGTACCTATCAGTCCGCTTGACGTCCAGCGCTGTGCGGACGACCATACCGACTGGTCGGAATGTTGCGAAGAAGTCGTCTCAGCGAGGAGGCAGATGCCCGTGGAACTCACCGGCAAGGTCGCACTCATCACGGGTGGGTCGAACGGCATCGGCGCCGCCTCTGCTCGGCGACTGGCGTCGCTCGGGGCTCGGGTCGTCGTCGCCGACATCGACGCTGACCAGGGCAAAGTCGTCGCCGACGAGGTCGGTGGCGTGTTCGTGCGCTGCGACGTGACGGTTCCGGAGGACTCCGCTGCCGCGGTCGACGTCGCCGTGCGCGAGTTCGGCGGGCTCGACATCGCCTTCCTGAACGCGGGCATCGGCACCGGCTGCTCGTTGGGTGACGACTTCGACATCGAGTTCTATCGCCGTGCGATGGCCATCAACCTCGATGGCGTGGTCTACGGCGTGCACGCTGCTCTGCCCGCGTTGCGGTCGCGGGGTGGGCAGATCATCGCTACGGCGTCGATGGCCGGTCTCATGCCGATGCCTGGCGATCCGGTCTACGGCGCCAACAAGGCTGCCGTGGTCGGACTGGTTCGCGCTCTGGGCGGTGCGTACCCGGACGTCCGGGTGAACGCGCTCTGTCCCGCGTTCGCCGACACCGACATCATCACCCCGCTGCGGTCGACGCTGGAGGACATCGGGATGCCGATCCTGCCGGTGTCGGCCGTGGCGGACGCGTTCATGTCCATTGTGGAAGGTTCCGGGACCGGCGAGGCGTGGTTCGTCCAGTTCGGACGCCCGTCGGAGCCGTTCGGGTTCCGGAACCCGCCGGGGCCGAGGGCAGCTGACGGCTCACGGGTCGAGGCCGCTCGCAAGGACCCCATTTCCATCGCGCTCAAGGAGAGCTGACGTGCGTGCCATCCAGATCACCGAGTTCGGCGGGCCCGAGGTGCTGCAGCAGGTGGAGCTGCCTGATCCGGTGCCGGGCGAGGGCGAGGTGCTGATCGACGTCTCGCGCTCCGGGCTCAACTACGCGGACACGCACCAGGCGGAGAACTCCTACCTGGCGAAGATGACGCTGCCGCTGGTGCCGGGCGGAGAAGTCGTTGGTACCACTGCGGATGGCCGGCGGGTCGTTGCGCTCACCAAGAACTCCGGCGGCTACGCGGAGAAGGCCGTCGCGCCCGCGTTGACGACGTTCGACGTGCCGGACGGGGTGGACGACCTCACGGCGCTGTCGTTGGTCGTGCAGGGCGCCACGGCGTGGTTGCTGCTGCGCAAGTCGACTCACCTGGAGCCCGGTGAGTCGGTTGTCGTGCACGCCGCCGCCGGTGGAGTCGGCACGATCGCGGTGCAGCTGGCCAAGCTGTGGGGCGCCGGTCGCGTGATCGCCACCGCTTCGTCCGACGACAAGCGGAAGCTGGCGCTCGATCTCGGGGCGGACGTCGCCATCGACTCGCGTGCCGAGGACATGACCGCCGCGCTGATCGAGGCGAACAACGGACGGCGCGTCGACATCGTGCTGGACATGACCGGAGGTGCTACCACTGATCAGTCGCTGGTTGCGCTGGCTCCGTTCGGGCGGCTTGCGTTTTATGGCATGGCCTCGCGGGAAAGGCCGAAGCCGGTCGACCTCGGAGCGCTGCTCGTGCACTCCACGACCGTTGCGGGTATGTGGCTGCCGCACGCTCTGAAGGTGCGTGACGCTGAGCACGGAACGCTTGCTCACCGCGCCATGGCTGAGCTGTTCCAGCTTGTCGTCGACGGCAAGTTGAAGGCTGTTCCTGGTGGGGAGTACGGCATGGGGGAGATCCGGCAGGCGCACGAGGACCTGCGGTCGCGCAGGACCGCGGGCAAGCTGCTGCTCGATCCGTCGCGTTAGCGCTTCACGCAAGACGAAGGGGGCGGTCCACCACGGTGGACCGCCCCCTCCTGCTTCGTACTACTCGGAAAGCTCAGCCAGCTGGGCCTTCACCCTGGCCAGCTCGGCTTCCAGTTCCTCCATGCGGGTGCGGTGCTGGTCGCGCGCCGCCTCGAGCACCGTTTCGATGCCCTCCGCGATGTCCTCGTGCAGCTCCTTGGCCGCCTTGGCGACGGCGATGGCCGGGATGACCAGGCCCGACACGACTCGCTGCGTGCCGTGGACCAGGTCGGCCTGCCATTCGCCCTCGGCGGTACCGGTCACCGTGAGCGTGAGCTCGACGGTGCGGGTCTTCTTCGCCGTGCTCTTGGGGCGGGCCGCCTTCGGCTTTTCAGCCTTGGGAGCCTCGGCCTTCGGAGCCTCGACCGGCTTCGTGGCCTCGGCCTCGGGGGCCGGCGTCGGAGTCTCCTCCACGACGGTCTCCTCGACTGCCTGCACCTCGGTGAGCGTGTCCGACACGATCAGGTTTCCTCTCTGCGCAACGACGTGACCCCGCGCACAGTCTAGAACACGTGTTCGATCAGAAGTGAATGGGGTCAGCGCAGAGCCTAGTCAGTACGGCGGGAGCTGCACGCGCCACTGCCGCTCCACGTCGATGACGCCGGGCACCGCTTGCAGGGACGGGATCGCCCTGACCTCCGCCGTGCCGGTCACCACGCCCAGGGCCTCCAGGACCGTGTCCACGACCAGACCGGCCTCCCGCAGGTCGTCGAGGACCCGCGGGAGGCTGCCTTCGGTCACGGAGACCATCACCTGGTCCACCGAAGCTGTCATGGTGCCTGGACTAGCCCGCTGCCGATGTCGGTGGACGGCAGGGGGAGGCGGAGTGCGGTGCCGGCCAGGCGGGCCCACAGCTCGAAGCCTCTGGCGCCGGTCTTCTCTGCGATCAGGGCCGCGATGCCCGAGACGTGCGGGGTGGCCATGGACGTGCCGCGCAGGCGGCGGTACTTCTCCGGCAGTTTGAAGGACGAGTACACGTCGACGCCGGGGGCGCAGACGTCGATCTGGCCGATCCTGTCGGCGCTGCCGGACGAGAAGGACGCGATGGCCCGGTTCACGTCGATCGCGGCCACGGCGATGATGGACGGGCAGCGTGCGGGGTGGCCGACCGGGGCGATGCGGGCGGGGCGCATGGAGGCGTTGCCCGCCGCGGCGATGATCAGGGTGCCCTTGGCCATGGCGCGCTGGGCCACGGTCTCGTAGATCTGCGAGTACGGGGTGCCTGCCGGGACGTCGGCGCCCAGGGACATCGAGATGATCGCGCAGCCGTTGGAGACCGCCCAGTCGATGCCCGCGAGGATGCCGCCGTCGGAGCCGGAGCCCGCGTTGGACAGGACCTTGCCCGCGAAGATCTCGGCCTCGTGCGCCACGCCGTAGCCGGGGAGGGTCGACGGCTTGCGCGGGCCCGCAGAGGTGCCGATGCAGTGCGTGCCGTGGCCGTGGCCGTCCTGCACGTCCTCGCCGGTGATGAAGGACTTGGTGGTGATCGCGCGGCCGACGAAGTCCGGGTGGTTCTTCTCCCAGCCCGTGTCGAGGACGGCGAGCTTGATGCCCTTGCCGGTGGCCGTGCTGACATCGGCGCCGACGGCCTGCAGGCCCCAGGTCAGCACGGACTCGTCAACGGCCACGGCCTCGGGCTCCTCCGCCGGAGCCGCGTCGAACACGTGCACGACGCGTTCCGGTTCGACGATCTGCACAGGGCCGGGCCGGTCGGCGGCGCCGTTCAGCTCGGCCAGCAGGTTCGGGTCTCCGGACACCACCGCGACGCCCAGCTCCGGGAACACCTCCAAGGTGTCGGAGCCGAGTTCGCCGGTGTTCGGGTCGAACCCGGCGATCGCCCCGAGCTCGGCCACCCCCTCCTCGATGGCGTCTTCCTGCAGCAGTACCAGGTACCGGCCGGTGGTCTCCACTTCCGCGGGTTCGGTCATGACGGTTCGCCCCTACTCTCCTGTAGCCCTACATAAGAGAGTCGTCATCCAGGGGCTCGTGTTTCAGGCCATCTGCCTTCTCCGCTGGAAGAATTCCCCGATCGGCTCAACGTACTTGGCCGCAATCGGCCCCAGGATCGCCATCAGCAGCACGTAGGCGGTTGCGAGAGCTGCCAGGTCACCGTTCACCTGACCGGACGCAACGGCGAGGCCCGCGATGACGATGGAGAACTCGCCACGGGCCACCAGGGCGGCGCCCGCACGCATGCGGCCCATCTTGCCGATGCCCTGCCTGCGTGCCGCCCACCAGCCGGTGACGACCTTCGTGAGGGTGGTGACGGCGGCCAGCGCGACGGCGATTCCAAGAACAGGTGGAATCGAGCGCGGGTCGGTGTTCAGTCCGAACACGACGAAGAACATCGCCGCGAACAGGTCGCGCAGGGGTTCGAGGAGGCGCGTCGCGTTCTCGGCCGTCGAGCCGGAGATCGCGATGCCGAGCAGGAACGCGCCGACCGCCGCCGACACCTGCAGCTGGGAGGCGACACCGGCCACGAGCAACGCAGAGCCGAGGAGCTTCAGCAGGAACACCTCGTGGTCGGGACTGTCCACAATGGCTGAGATGAACCGGCCGTACTTCAGCGCCACCACCAGAACCACGGTGATGGCCAGCAAGGAGATGCCGACCGACGTGAGCCCGCCGACGAAGCTCACGCCCGCCAGCACGGCCGTGAGGACCGGCAGGTACACGGCCATCGCGAGGTCTTCGAAGACCAGCACGGACAGCACGACCGGTGTCTCGCGGTTGCCCAGCCGGCCCAGGTCGCCGAGCACCTTGGCGACGATGCCGGACGAGGAGATGTAGGTGACGCCGGCCATCGCCAGTGCGCCCACGGTGCCCCAGCCGAGCAGCAGTGCCGCGATCGCGCCGGGGGCCGCGTTGAGCACGAGGTCGAGGACACCGGCCATCCAGGACTTCTTCAGCCCGGTCGTGAGCTCGGACGCCGAGTACTCGAGCCCCAGCAGCAGGAGCAGCAGCACCACGCCGATCTCACTGGCGAGATGGGTGAACTCCTCGATGCCGTGCAATGGCACGAAACCGCCGGAGCCGAACGCGAGACCACCGATCAGGTAGAGCGGGATCGGCGAGATGCCGATCCGCCTGGCGACGCGGCCGAGCAGGCCAAGGCCGAAGAACACCGCGCCAAGCTGGATCATGGCGATAGTTGTCTCGTGCACTGTGATTAACCGCCGTGGAGGATCTCAGCGGCGGCGTCGAGGCCTTCCGCGGTGCCGACGACGACAGCGAGGTCGCCGTTCTCGAAGATGAAGTCGGGGCCGGGCGACGGATGCGCGTTGCCCGAGCGCACGACGGCCACGATGGACGCACCGGTCCTCGTGCGCAGAGCGGTCTCACCGAGCGTGTGGTTCGCGAACGCGGTGACCGGCAGCTGACGGGTCGTGATGCCGCTGATGCCGCGCGTCTCCTCCCGCAGGTGCGCGACGAGCTGCGGGGCGCCGAGCAGGCCCGCGAGCGTGTTCGCCTCTTCCGGTGAGAGGGGTATCGACGCGGCACAGGAGTCGGGATCCGACGCCTTCGAGAGGATGAGCTCGAACCGGCCGTCCCGGTATGTGATCACACCGACGCGACGACCGGCGCGGATCATGAAGTCCTGGCGCGTACCGATACCCGGCAAAGGCGTGATCTCTACGTTCACACAGATCATGATACTTGGATGACTCTGCGAGTACGCCCGGTGCGACGCGGGTGGGTGGTGCGTGACCGCGTGCCCGGCCCCGACGTCGACGAGTTCGCCGAACCCGGTCAGGTGATCGGGGCGCTCGCCAGGGCGCCGCACGGCACGTTGCTGGGCGTGCAGCACCCGCACCGCACGCCGGCCGCGCTGGCCGCCGGGACGGGCCTGCTGGACGCGTTGCCGCACGCCCGCGCCGAGCTCGCGGTGCTGGTCCGGCGGGCGTACCGCGAGGTGACCGACGTCGTCGCGCCGTACCGGGTGGACGGACCGGACGGAACGGCGTGCGGCGTGTTGTGCCTGGTCGACCCGGACGCGATCGCGCACACCGAGGACGTCTACCCGGACGTGGTCGCCGAGCGCGGTCAGGTGCTGGCCTCGCTCGGCACCGCCACGAGCGCCGCGATGCTCATCCCGATCACGCCTCACGACGGGCTGACGTCACTCGTGCTCGGGATGACCGGCGAGCCTGCGGTGTCGCTTGTGGACTCCGGCGGGCGCAGGCACTGGGTGTGGCTCGTCGGGCCGGGCGAGCTGCAGGACGCGTTCCTCGAAGCGGCGGGCGCGCATCCGTTGCTCGTGGCGGACGGCAACCACCGCGTGGCGGCGGCGCGGTCGGCGGGACTGTCAGGTCTGCTGGCGCTCGTCACGTCGGGGCCGGGGCTGCGGGTCGGGCCGATCCACCGTGCGCTCGTGGGCACCGGGTTGGGCGCGTCCGATCTGGTGACGGCGTGGAAACGGGTCGGTCTGACGGTGTCGTCGTTGCCCTACGTCGTCGAGCCGGAACCCGGCGTGGTGGTGGTGCGCTGCGCCGACGAGGTGTTGCGGGTCGAACTTCCTGCGGGACAAGGGATCGACCACGCCGGCGTGGAGTCGCTGTTGCTGCACGAGGCGCTGGGACTGGACCCCGAGAGCCCGTGCGTGCGGCCTGTCGTCGACCCGTCGGTCGAGGCCGACGCGGTGCTGCTCATCGCGCCCGTTCCCATGGAAGAAGTGCTGGCGGGCACGAAGATGCCGCGCAAGAGCACCTACTTCACGCCCAAGCCGCGCAGTGGCCTGCTGCTCGCCGATCTGGCTCATCCGTAGGGCCCTGCCGGGCGGATTCGTTCGGCCCTGTCGGACGGTCGGCCCGGCGAACAAACTCAGGCAATGCATCAGGACGCGTCGCCCTCGTTGCCACCGCCTCATCGCAAGGTCGGACTTGTGCACGTCAGGCACCTGAGGGCGATGACGGCCGCGTTGCGGGCGGTCGACTACCGCTACGGCGGCGGATCGTGCCGTACTCAGGTGCAGGCGCTTTTGTCGTGGTGTGACAAGGCGTTCGCGCATTCGGCGAGTGCCGCGGTGCGTCGTGAGTTCCGCGCGGCCATCGCGGAACTGCACGCGCTCGCGGGATGGACCGCCTTCGACGCCGGGCTCGGCGGGTCCGCGCACCGCCACTTCCTCCTCGCCCTGGACTTCGCCCAGGACGAGGACCTGGTGGCGAACATCCGGTACCGGATGGGGCGGGTCCACCTGCACCACGGTGGACCCGCCGAGGCGCTCGGCATGTTCCGGCTGGCCGGGCTCGTCGGTACGAACCACCACACGAACGCGATCCTCGCCGCGAACCAGGCGTGGTGTCGTGCCGAACTGGGACAGCGCGTACCCGCACTGGCGTCGCTGGGGCGTGCGCACGACGAGTTCGCACGGGCAGATGTGGACAGTGCGGAACCGTGGGCGGCGTTCTTCGACGTGCACGACCTCGCGGGCATCACGGGTGCCGTCTACACGTCTCTCTCGCGCACGGTGGACGTGAGCTTCGCGCGACCGGCGATCACGTCGCTGGGGCACGCAGTGGCGGGCTATCGCGATGACATGGCCCGCAGCAGGACGTTCGCTCTCATCGCGTTGTCGCTCAACCACCTCGTGGAGGGAGATGCGGACGAGGCGGCGGCGGTCGCAGCTCTGGCCGTCACGCAGTCCGGAGACATCATGTCCGCACGTACGCGCAAGAAGCTCGAACCGCTGCACGCCGAAGCGGGCAGACGCCGCGCGACCAGGCTGAGGGAGCTGATCACGCCTTTGCTCGCGGCTCCGTCGCACGCGGCGTGATGAGCGCGCGGACCCGCTGGTTTCCGGCGGTCCCGGGCTCCCTGCCCGAGATCCGGGCTTTCGTGCGTGATCTCGCCGGTGAGTCCGGGCTGAACGGCGACGACGCGCGGGACGTGCTGCTCGCGGTGTCCGAGGCGGCGGACAACGCGTTGCGGCGCGGGGGAGCGTCCGTCGTCGGAGTGACGTGGGAACCGCGCGACCACGCGGTGTTGCTGACCATCGAGGACGACGGCGTGTTCGACCTCGAAGCCGGGTCGCCGGCGCGGCCGCTGGGACTGCGGCTGCTGTTCGGCATCGCCGACGAGGTCCAGGTGCGGCCCGGCAAACCGACCTGGCCCGGCACCGTCGTGCGAGCGCTCGTGCGGGTCTGGTCGCGCGCGGGCATCCCGGACATGCCCGCGCCACCGGGACGCCCGCGCGTGCTCCTCGTGGACGGCGACAGGTTCTCCGGCCAGGCGCTGGCGGCGTTCCTGCACGCCGAGGGCTACGACGCGACGCTCGTGACGACGATCGAGGCCGCCGACGCGGCGCTGCGGAACCCGCCGGCGCTGGCGGTCGTCGACCTCCTGACGTCTCATGGTGAGGGGACGCGGTTCGCGGCTGTCGCGCGGGCGTTCGGAGTGCGGGTTGTAGCCGTTTCGGCGATCGAGCCGGCCGCTCACGTTGCCGATGCTTGCTTACCGAAGCCGGCGCACCCGCTGCGTGTGCTCGCGGCGGTGCGCGACCTGCTGTCTCCCGATTCGTGAGGCGCACGATGGAACCCGAGCCAGGCCTGCTGGAGGTACGTCGCCACGGTGCGGTGGTGACGCTCGTCGGCGAGGTCGACCTCAACACCAGTGAGTTGCTGAAGTCGGAACTGGCACTGGCGTGCGCGTCGGGGGACGGGGCGGGGGACGTCGTGATCGACTTCAGCGCGTTGACGTTCATCGGGTCGAGCGGCCTGCACGTGCTGATCGAGACAGCGACGGCGCTGGGGGAGCGGCGGCTGGTGCTGCTCGGTGGCGGGTGGGCCGGCTACGTCGTGAACCTGCTCGATCTCACCGTGCGGTTTCCCAACATCGTCGTCGGCCGATGAGTCTTGATCGGCACACGCACCGCACTGCCGTTGCTAATCGTGCGCGCGTCGGGCTATTACGGCCGAATTTTGCGTGCCGCGGGTCGACGTTTCGTGCGACGACGGCAAACGTAAAGCGTCCCGGTGACACACACACGGCGCTGCGGGCGTACGAGGTCGTACCGCGCTAGGGTCGGGCGTATGGCGGTGCGAGCGATCAGGGGAGCGACGCAGATCGACGCGGACTCGCGTGACCTGCTGCTGGAGGCCACGGCCGAGCTTGTGCGCGAGGTGCTGGACCGCAACGCCCTGTCGCCGGACGACCTGATCAGCGTCGTTCTCACCGCCACACCCGACCTCACGTCCGAGTTCCCGGCCTACGCCGCGCGCCAGGCGGGGCTCTCGGACGTGCCGCTGCTGTCCGCCACCGAGATCGCGGTGCCCGGCTCGATGCCCCGCGTGATCCGCTTGCTCGCCCACGTCGAGACGGACCTGCCGCGGTCGTCGGTGAAGCACGTGTATCTGCGCGGAGCGGCCGCACTTCGCACCGATCTGAATCACTGATCATTTCGGGAGAATCCCCGATTTTCTGTGCAACCTGGAATTTCCGAACTCGCCCGAATGGGTGTTTTGCTCCTGCCTGAAGACCGATAGGAAGGAGGCGAAGCCGCCGTCTGATTCGTATCGCGCATTGTTCTGGGCCACCTGGGGGAAGTCGTGGCCGGCGTTGACGCGAACGGGCGGAAACCTTGGGGGCAGGGGGAACTGTGGGGGTTCGAGCGGCGCGCCGTGCGCGCCTGTTAGCGCTGAGCTGTGTCGTGGTGGTGGGCGCGAGCCTGCTCCAGGCCGTGACGTACGGGCCGGCGGCAGGGGCCGCGCCCGGTGTCACCGCGGGTGCCGGTCCGGTCGATCGGCCCGAGCCCGCGTCCGCGCGGCCGGACGAGGCCGTGCCGCCGGACAAGTGGCCACCGGTCGTCCCGGCCGGACTGAAGGCCGGTGGCGCACCGGCCAAGGTGGACCGGGCGAGACTCGCGCAGGTCAGGGCGGAGGCCGACGAGGTCTTCGCGAACGTCGACCTGCGCTCGGGTTTCGTGCTCGGCGACACCTCGCTGGTGGCCTACTTCGACGTGAAGGACGACCCGCGGCCGTGGCAGTCCTGGCGCGTGCGGGTGTTCGACGCGCAGAGCGGGACCGAGCAGGCCTCGACCACGCTGCCGCGGTCCGAACTGAACGTCCGATGTGGAGCTGTGCGGCAGTTCTGCCGCTCGTTCGGCGCGGCTGACGGCTGGGTGCTGGACCGCGAGAAGGACTACTTCATCACGATCGCCGCGCTGCTCGACGAGGGTGGCGAGCTCGTGTCGGCGCCGAGCCCGAACAGCAGGCCGCGCACGACGGAGCTGCCGGATCCTCTTCCGATCGAGCAGGTGTCCGGGTGCGGGTGCGGTGCGGCGCTGAGCAGCACCGGCGCGCGGCCGGCGTTCCGCGGTGACGGCGTCAACACCGCGACCGGCGCGTACAGCAGGCTCGAACCGGACCTGGCGATGGCATCGTTCGGCATCCCGTTCGCCTCGAACCGCGTGTACTCGTCCAGCCTCACGATTCCCGGGCCGTTCGGGCCTGGCTGGGCCTGGTCGTACAACATGCGCGTGACGCCGACCGACCAGGGCGCTCTGGTGCTCGCGGACGACGGCGCGCAGGTGCTCTACAAGAACGCGGACGGCGGCGGTTTCCAGCGTCCGCCGGGCGTGCGGTCGACGCTGCGCAAGACCGCGACCGGCTGGGAGCTGGTCACCCTCACGCAGATCGTCCACGAGTTCGACGGCCAGGGCAGGCTGATCGCGATCCGCACGCCGCGCGGTGTCGCGACGAAGCTCGCGTACACCGGTGAGGGCGTCGAGATCACCGACCCGTCCGGTCGCGTGGTGAAGGTGCGCGTCGAGAACGAGCGGATCCGCTGGATCCAGCTGCCCGACCACCGCAAGACGTTCTACGACTACGACGATGCCGGACGCCTGAAGGCGTTCAAGGACGCGCGCGGCTTCAAGTGGAAGTACGGCTACGGTGCCGACGGCCGGTTGACGGAGGTGCACAGCCCGCAGGACCACAAGCGGATCATCTTGGTGCGCAACGAATACGGCGCCGACGGCCGTGTCACGAAGCAGCTCGACGCGTTGGGCAACGCCACGTCGTTCGCGTGGAACGGCGAGACGCAGGAGTCGACCACGACCGACGCGGACGGCGTGATCGTCCGTGACGGATACCGCGGCAACGTGCTGCTCTACACGCGTCGTGGTGCTGGTGACACGGACAACCACCGCTACGACAAGTCGTTGAACCGCGCGTTGGTCGTCAACGGCAACCACAACCAGCACGAGTCGCTCTACGACCTGAACGGCAATCCGGTCACCCGTCGTGCGCCGCAGCCGATGGCGTTCGACGAGAAGACCAAGTACGACGCGCGCAACAACCCGATCGAGTTCACCGACGCGAACGGAAACGTCTGGAAGAACACGTACAACGAGTTCAACGAGCTGATCCGCAGCACGGACGCGGAGAACCACTCGATCACCTACGCCTATGACGAACGTGGGCTGCGCATCAGTCAGGCCGACCAGCGCGGCAAGGTGACGAAGTACGAGTACTTCGCCGCCGGACAGCCGAACTCGGGTCTGCTCGCCGCCGTCGTCTCGCCGGAGGGCAGGCGTTCCGAGCTCGGCTACGACAAGACCGGCCGCCGCGTCGCGGAAACCGACCCGCGCGGCACGGTCCCCGGCGCGAACCGCTGGGACTACACCACGAAGACGAGCTACGACGAGCTGGACCGCACCGTCGAGGTGCAGGAACCCGGAAAGCACAACTCGTACCGCACGTTCTACGACGAGGTGGGCCGGGTCCGGGCGACGATCAACCCCGAGGGCCTCGAGGTCAGGAACCGCTACCTCGACAACGGCCGCCTCGACGCGGTGACCGACCCGCGCAGGACCATGTCGATCACCTACACCAACGCGGGCCGGCGCGCGGCCGTGCGGACCGAGATGCGCGGCGACGGTCCCGACCTCGTCACGTCGTACAAGTACAACGCCAAGGGTCTGCTGCAGTCGACCACGTCGGCGCGCGGCAACGTGCCCGGCGCGAACCCGACGGACTTCACCACCACGTACCGCTACGACGCGAACGACAACCTGGTCCGCATGTCCCGGCCGTATCCGGGCGGCCAGGTCGTGCACCGCGACATCAAGGTCGACGAGCTCGACCGCACGACGTCCACTGTGGACGAGTTCAACAAGACGTCGTCCAACCGGCGCGACAACAACGGTCAGGTCACGTCGGCGACGGACACGCTCGGCCGTGAGATCAAGATGGGCTACGACCGCAACGGGCGGCAGACGTCGCAGTCCGACGCGGGCGGCAACTCCTCGACGTTCACCTACGACGAGGCGGGCAACAAGACCAGCCGCACCGACGCGTCCGGCGGCAAGACGACGTGGGAGTACAGCGACGACGGCCTGCTGGTCGCGACCACCGAGCCGCGCGGCAACGTGCCCGGTGCGGACAAGGAGAGGTTCACCTCCCACCTCGAGTACGACCTGGCGGGCAACCGGGTCAAGGTGATCAACGCGCTCGACCAGGCCACGACGACGACCTGGGACGCCAACAACCGGATGACCTCGGTCACCGACGCCAACAACCACACGACCCGCTACCGCTACCGGGAGGACGACCAGGTCCACAGCATCCATCAGGCGGATGCGCAGTACTTCCCGCTCGCGCCGGACATCAACGCCACCGTCTACGACTACTACGAGGACGGTCTGCTGAAGTCGGTGCGGGACCCGAAACTGCACACCACGCGCCTCGACTACGACCGCGCCGGCCGCCCGGTGAGCTCGGTGGACCCGTTGGGACGCAAGGCCGAAGCGGGTTACGACGCCGAGTCCAACCTCGTCACGATGATGACCCGCCGGCACGGCGAGCACATCTCCGACGAGGAACGGGCCAAGCGCACGATCGTCAACACCTACGACATCGTGAACCGGCGCGAACGCCGTGCGCTGGGCAGTGGCGGCCCTGTCTACACGTGGGGTTACGACGCCAAAGACCGTGTCACGTCCTATGGCGACCCGTTGGGCGTCCGTGAGATCACCTACGACGACGAGGACCAGATCAAGAAGGTCGTGCGTCGCGAAGCGGGCGGCCGCACCGAGACGTTCAACTACGAGTACGACGTCCGCGGCGACATCACCAGCCGCGAGTACCCGGACGGCACACGGGTCACGTCGGACTACGACAAGGACGGCCGGGTCACCAGCGTGACGGCGGCGGGTGCGACGTGGAACTTCGGCTACGACGTGGCCGGACGGCGGATCCGCACGACGCTGCCCGGCGCCACGGGGCTGGCGGAGAACCGCACGTACGACGACGCGGGCCGGCTCACGAGCATCGGTACCGAGCGCGTCGGTCCGGCGCGTCCGGACGTGCAGGATCCGGTGTCGCGGTACCAGTTGACGCTGGACCCTGTCGGCAACCCGACGAAGGTCGACACCACTCGCGGTGGCGTGACCGAGACCGTCGCGTACGCCTACGACGAGGCGGATCGCGTGACGTCGGCGTGCTACGCGGCGGCGGACTGCGGCAAGCACACACCGTCGGCGGGCCGGATCGACTACCAGTACGACCTGGTCGGCAACCGCCTGTCGCAGAAGAGGTCGGGCACCGCGGGCGACGACGTCACCCGTTACCACCACGACGCGGCGAACCAGCTCACGAAGAAGATCTTCGATCCGCGTGGTGGCAGCCCGACGACCACGGAGTACGGCTACGACCTCAACGGCAACCAGACCAAGGCGGGCAAGGAGAAGTTCACCTACAACCTGGACAGCTCGCTCGCCACGGCCACGAACGCCGGCGGTCAGCAGACGACGTTCTCCTACGACGCGACGGGTCTGCGGCTCGCGGGCACCAGCGGTGAGCACGCCAAGCGCTGGGCGTGGGACGTCAACGGCACGCTGCCGCAGATCGCGCTGGACACCACCACCAATGCTTCCGGTGGCGTGGTCGAGAAACGTGCCTTCGCCTACGGCCCGGACGACGAGCCGCTGGCGTTGATCGATCCGGTGGCCGGAGTGCACTCCTACACGCACGACTGGCTCGGCGGCATCGCGAACATGCTGTCGCCGGACGGCAAACCGCTGGCGGGCTACGACTACGACCCGTTCGGCAACCCGCGTCAGGGCCCGACCCTGACGCCCGGCAAGCCAGAGGGCCCGGCGAACCCGTTGCAGTTCACCGGCCAGTACCAGGACTCCAGCTCCGGTGAGGGCAACTACTACCTGCGGGCCCGCAACTACAACCCGGACACCGGCCGGTTCACCTCCACCGACCCGATGCCGCAGCCGGGCCCGGCGATCTCCGCCTACGCCTACGCGGAGAACAACCCGATGGCGTTCACCGACCCGACCGGTGCGGTGGTCGACGCGGGCGGCGGTGGTGGCACGACGCTGGAGAACGGTGCCACCGAGCCGACCGGTCCGAGCCCTGAGGACGTGGCGAAGGCCCAGCAGATCCAGAGCAAGAGCGTCCTCGACGTGATTCTGGAGGCCGGTGGTCAGATCCTCATGGAGTTCCTGGGGATCAACGACCTGATGAACTGCCTCAAGGGCGACCTGGGCGCGTGCGTGTCGCTGGTCGTGGGCGCGCTGCCGTGGGGCAAGATCTTCAAGGCGCCGAAGATCATCGCGGCGATCTTCAAGGCCGGCAAGGCCGTCGTCACCTTCTTCCAGGAGCTGAAGTGGGCGCGCGTCATCATCCAGGGCGCGGAGAAGGCGGCGAAGGCGGCGGCCGCGGCAGCCGCGAAGGCTGCTGCGGCGGAGAAGGCGGCGAAGGCCCGTGCCGCGGCGGAGGAAGCGGCTCGCAAGGCCGCCGCCCAGGCCGCTGAACGTGCCAAAGCCGCGGCGGCCAAGGCGAAAGCGGCCACCAAGAAGAAACCCGAGACGTGTCCGACCGGCGGCAAGCACAGCTTCCCGGCGGGTACGCGGGTGCTGCTCGCGGACGGCACGACCAAGCCGATCGAGGAGGTCCAGTCCGGCGACACTGTCGTGTCGGCCGACGAGAAGTCCGGCAAGTCCGCTGCGCAGCAGGTGTACTTCACGATCCGCACCGACCACGACAAGTCCTATGTGGACATCACGGTGGTCGCGGAGGACGGTTCGAAGTCCACGATCACGGCGACGGACAACCACCCGTTCTGGTCGGTGACCGCGGGACGCTGGGTCGACGCGGGCGACCTTCGCGCCGGCGATCTGCTCAAGACCGCCGCCGGGACGTTCGTGCAGATCGGGGCGGTGCGCGCCTACACGGCGTCGCAACGCACGTACGACCTGACGATCAACGGCACCAGCACGTACTACGCGCTCGCCGGTTGGACCCCGTTGCTGGTGCACAACTGTGGCACGAACCTCGCGGACGAGGCGGCCAAACTGCCGAAGGACCGCGACCGGAGGTCCACGGGCATTCTCGACGTCGGCACGGAGCAGTTCCCGATCTCAAGCGGTCCCGGGGGTCACTCCGAGCTGGTCAAAAGCCTTCCTGGGCGGACCAGGCAGAACCAGGACCACGTCGAGACGCATGCCGCGGCGTTCTTGAGGAGCAATCCGGGGATCAGGAATGCGGTTCTCTACGTCCAGAACGCCAAGGGGCAGATGTGCCAAGGGCCTCGAGGGTGCTTCGAGAACCTCGAGGACATGCTCCCGGAAGGCGTGCGCATGTGGGTGTACATGAACGGAAATCCTGTCGGGAGGGGTCCTTTCATCGGTAACGCCAACTAGTGTCTCGTGATCCTGTTGGGTTTACTTCGCGTTGTTGTCGACCAGCTTCTTGACGCTGGCCTGGACAACGCGGACCTTGGCCAGGATCTCGTCGGCGGAGGCGGTCCAGGTGAAGGGCTTGG